>JACQZX010000103.1 GCA_016213665.1 Actinomycetota bacterium
CAGATGTGGGACCGGGTGCGTGTCGACTTCGAAGGCGGCAGCGACGATGGTCGTATCGAAGTGCGTCTCAGCGACGACGACAACACCATCCGGGTACGGATCGACTGATTGTCGCTAGCACAACTCGCAGCCTCCCCCATCCGCGGGGCAGCGAAAGTCAAACGCGGTCTCGGCTCTCGCGGAGGCCGCGTTTGCGCGTCTAGCCGTAGACATCGGCTCGGTGAGCGATGCGAATTACAGAGACGATTCGCACGACCTCATCGATCTCATACAGGATGCGATACGGGCCGACGCGGGCGGAGTACATGCCTTCGAGTTCGTGTCTCAGCGGCTTGCCCACCTTTGCGGGGTTATCGGCAAGCGGCCCCGAGATGAAGGCGATGATGGCGTCGAAGGCCTTGGCAGGAAGTCGGTTCAGCGAACGCTGGGCTGGCGACCGGAGTTCGACCGCGAACGTCATTCAGTTGGCGCGGACCGCGTGGCCAAATACTCGTCGAGGGGTATGCCCCGCTCGGCGCGGGCTTCACGAATATCGCCGGCGATATCGGGAACCGACCGCCAGAACGCCGTGTCCTCGATCGCCTCCCACTCGTCGGCGGAGATGATTACGGCGGTCGGTCGGCCGTTCTTGGTAATGAGAATGTGCTCGTCGAAGGTCTCCACCTCGGCGATCAGGGCGCTGAAAGATTGCCGAGCCTCGGCGACCGACATCGACTTCATGTACAGAACTATAGCTATATTTTGACTCGTCGCACGATCAGCATGTAGGTCGTCACTCCGCTCAGGAGGTAGACGAAGCCCAGAGCGTTCATCAGCAGAATGATGCTCAGGTGGTCGACCAGCAGTCCGGCGGCAATGGTGCCGATGGCAGCGCCTACCGACCCGGTGGCAGACATAACGCCTTGCAGTCGACCGCGCAACTCGGGCGGGCACCATCGCTGTGCGGTCGCCGATGCCCCGATTTGTGAAGTTGCGTTGGGCAGCCCGGAAAGCGCAAACAACGCGAGGTAGACGGCGAGTGCATGCGTGAGGTAGGGAGCGTTGTTGAACAGGGCGGCGACGAACCAGAAGCTGAAGTACCCCCACATCATCAACTTCGCCGGGTTCGCAGTCTTGGCGACGCGCGTGATGAGCACCGAGGCGACCAGGCCACCGAACGCTGCCATGCCGCGAATGATGCCGATTTCGGAGCCACCGCCGTCGAGTTCGACGATCACGAACGTGATGAACAGCAGCGGGAACATCGCGAATGCGACTCGCGCCAGCGATTGGGCGACGAGGTATCCGACCAGCACTGGCTTCGTGCGGATCACCTTCCACCCGGCGGCGACACCGTCTTGATCGTCAACTGACTGTTCGGACGTCTTCGCGATGGGTGCGGTGTCGGTGCGTAGGAAGGAAACAGCGAAGGCGATGACCAAGAAGGTGGCCGCGTCGATAGCGACGACGGTGGTCAACCCGCCCGTTGCGATCGCGATGCCGCCGAGAGGGGCGCCGACGAGGCGGGCGACCGATCCGCCGGCAGAGAAAGCCGCGTTGGCCTGCACCAGTTGGTCCTCGGTTACTACCCGCGGGACTAGCGCCCATGAGGCCGGGTTGTTCACCTGCTGCAGCAAGGCCTGTGCCGCCGCGACGACGAACACGAGCCACACGCGGTCGTGGTTCACCGCCAGTAGCGGCAACAGCGCGAACGCCTGCAAGACGTTGGTCGTGACGATCGTGCGCTTCAGGTTCCATCGGTCGGCGAGTGCTCCGCCGAAAGGTCCGCAGGTGACACCGATAAATAGGTCGATGAGGAACACCACGGAGGTGTCGCGGCCGGAACCGGTCTCGGTGAACACGTAGATCGGTAGTGCCAGCGACAACATCCAGTCGCCGATGTCGTTGACGACGCCACCCGCCATCACGATGCGAAAGTCTCGGCTGCGCCATACAGACCGAGCTTGCGAGGTCTCCGGCATCCGGCGAGTATTGCAGGGCGCTCGCTCGGCCGGCGGTTGGATTAGTTCGGCTCAGACCGTTCGGCGAGAAGGTCTTCCAGAAGGGAAGATCGAGCTGGCAACCGAGCCGCCGATCATGTAGTTGATGGATGTCGTCTCCAGCGTGCGGACTATCTCGGCGAGAAACTCCGACAGGGTCATGGCCGCAGGTGCGTGAACTCTGGCCAGACCTTGTCGGCCAAGCCGTCGCCCACTAGCAGTCGGTGGAGCGCGTGTTCAACCTCGGCGGAAACGTAAGACGGATGGCGCTGTCGTATTCCATATCGAGCCAGCTCTCGGGACTCTTCACTCATCTGCTCGACCATCACCGACTTTTCGTCGGGCCCCATGCCCCGAAACAACTCGACTCGCATCCGTGCCACCGACGTTGATGTGTCCGAAGTAGCCACGCTCCGAGCGTAGCCAAGCTCTAGCTGCGCGATTCGATTGCAGCAGACCGTCTCGCACGCTTGCCTGGATCCCGCTCGAGTGGGCCACAGGCGACTGCCGAGGCCATTTGGAAAGCCGCGCCTTGTGAATGTGATAGGAAACCGTCATGTCACTAGCTGTCTATTTCCACCCAGAGGCAATGTCGGCAAAGCAGTACGACGAGGTCATGAAGCGATTGGACGCTGCCGGTCAGGGCAAGCCTAAGGGTCGTAGCCACCATTCGACGTTCGGTTCCAAGGATCACCTGATGGTTTACGACATCTGGGATTCGCAGGCCGACTTCGATGCCTTTGGCGCGACGCTCATGCCGATTCTCGGCGAGGTCGGTGTCGATCCTGGCCAACCCGAGGTCATGCCAATCCACAACATCGTTCAGTAGCGCCGTCGCATAGGGAACGGGTGGGATAGGTCTCGTTACGCGCCCAAGCCGTTCAGGTTGGTGGTCGTCCAATAACCGGGAAGGGCATTCTCGGTTGAACCGCCCTTCGCGTAGCGCTCCAGCCGTGCGACGCTCTCTGGCGAAAGCATTTCGATTGCATCGAAGAAAGCGTCCGGCCCGGCAGCACGTAACGCGGTGTCGCCCTCGCTCGGTCGGCGCGGAAGGTGAGTGGTGAGAAAGACCAGCGGAATACTGCCGCGAGCTGCCCTCATCGCTGACGCGCGTCCGAGCGACTTCCACACCACCTCCGATCGCAATAGGCCACCTCGGTGGCTGGTGAAGGCGCCAGCGACGTCGAAGTACCACGTCGCGCCGGCGGCATCGGTGGCGAGGAAGTCGACGGTGACGCCCGTCTTGCGAATGCGTCGATTGCGCTCGACGATTGTGAAGCCTGCTGCTTCGAGTACTTCCTCGGCGAGCTTCTGTGACGGTTTGCCGTCGCCAACGGCAGCTGGTTCGCTGTTGACTGCGCTCTGAGCGACGGCCTCCGCGACTCGGCGGCGAGCGATCTCGATGTAGCTGTTGTCGAGGTCGTAGCCGATGTAGCGGCGCCCAAGTCTGGCCGCCGCGACCAGCGCGGACCCACTGCCCATGAACGGGTCGAGTACGAGGTCGTTGGTGAAGGTGTACAGGCGGATCAGTTGCTCGGGCAACTCGACGGGGAACGGAGCCGGATGTCCGACGCGGCGGGCACTCTCTGGCGGGATCGACCAAACATCAAGCGTCGATGCCATGAAGTCTTCGGTCAGCACCGTGCTCTCGTGCGGCAGGCCTTCGGCTGCGCGCTGCTTTACAGAGCGGGCGCGATCGAAGCGGCCCTTGCTGGCCACGATCACCCGCTCACTGATGTCGCGCAGAACAGGGTTGGTGGCGCTGCGAAACGACCCCCAGGCACACGAACTGCTGGCACCCTCGCCCTTCTGCCAGATCAGTTCGCCGCGCAGCAACAGACCAAGGTCGTGTTCGAGAATGCGAATCACGTCGGCCGACAGGCTGCGATAGGGCCGTCGGCCGAGGTTGGCGACGTTGACCGCAATCCGCCCGCCCGGTTCCAACTTGCGCACGCACTCGGCGAACACGTCGGTGAGCATCGCCAGATACTCGAGGTACGAGGAAGGAATACCCTCGCGTTCGAGTTCCTGCTCGTACTGCTTACCGGCGAAGTACGGAGGCGACGTGACCACGAGGGCAACCGACCCGTCGGCAACGAGATCCATGTGGCGGGCATCGCCGTGCACAAACGGCTTGCCAATGGGAGTTGGCGCTGGAACATTTACGTCGTCGGACAACTCGGGAGAGCGGAAGCGGTCGTAGAACGGCTTCGAGTCGTGACCCTCGCGGGCGCCAACACCGAAGTTGGAGGTGGTAGTGCTGCGTCGTTGCTTCATCACCCCTCCATGTCGCGCTGACCGATACTAATTCAACGGCGCACGGAGTCGAACATACGCGCGCTGGCGTTCGCCATGCGCACGAGGCTGAAGTCCCACTGGTTGCTCTTGGCCAGGTCATGCAGTGGCCATAGTGACGGCACGATGCGCAGTTCGATGCCGGCGTCGACGTGCCGCTTGAGTAGATCGCCGACCGGTTCGACCGACAGAGGTTCGATCTCTTCGGCGCTGATCCATTGCCCGCTCGCCTCTTGCCAGGGAGTGAACGCTGTCGCGTCGAACTCGTACCGATAAAGCACGGTTGCACTCATGCGGGCGAGCCACGCGAGTTCGATTGCGTGCACCCGAGTGGCGTCGGTGGCGAAGGCCTTGCGGAAGCCGACGGTCTCGGCCTGGTTGCGCGGCCAAGCCGTCACCCGCGGACAGTCGCGTGGAAACCAGTAGACGGGAGCGTGCTGCTCGTCGATCGCCCACACCGAAGCTGGCTGTGTCGGGTTGGTGGGTGGTACGTGCGGAATGAAGCGAGCAATAGTCGGATCCTCGCTGAAGTGGAAGACGCGATCCGGTGGCACGGTTCAGTTTCGCGCTTGCGGCGTGACACATGCGTCAGAATGTGAAGGATGAGTCGTCCGCCGATGCGAATCACCGGGCCAGTGCTTGATGCTGCCGACCCGATCGCGCTGGCGAGGTTCTACGAGCGACTTCTCGGGTGGGAGCTGGTCGAGATGGAGGGGCCGCGACCCGGTTACCCGCCGGCGGATGGCTGGGCGAAGCTGCGGTCACCGAGCGGCGACATGAAGATCGAGATCCAGTGGGAACAGCACTACCAGCCGCCGACGTGGCCGTGGGTAGCGGGCGCACAGCAGATGATGATGCACCTCGACATCGCGGTCGCTGACCTCGAAGCCGGAATTGAATGGGCGCTCGCAGCAGGTGCCACGGTCGCCGAGCATCAGCCACAAAACGACGTGCGCGTGATGCTCGACCCGGCTGGCCATCCCTTCTGCCTATTCGCCGCGCAGCTGTAACGAGTCGGTAGGCCGACAGCTCGGCGGTGCGGCCGCCGGTCTACGCTCGATCGATGCAACCTCATGTCGCGCTCACAATGTCGCTCGTCCTTCTCGCGGCCTGTGCCGCCGAATCGGGATCATCCGTGGAATCGTCCTCGGTGACAACCGATGTCGTATCCACCAGCTCGACAACATCGAGCGTTGCGGTTGCCATCGGTAGCACCCCGACACCGCCAACGACCACGCCCGGCGGTGGAGCGTGGCAGATGACCTTTAGCGCCACTTACGAGGTGGAGAACGAACGCATGTGCAATGACTCAATCGGGGCCGATTGCCCCGCTGAGGCAGAAGTGCACGGAGAAGCCACCTTCGGTTCCCCTATAGGCAATTCCGAGTTGTACGTCATCGATGCCGGCACCGCCACGCAGACGCAGACATCCACCTACAACGACGCTGGTCACGGGTGCGGCTCGAAAACTGGAAGCGCCGACCTCGTTGTCGACGTGAGTGTCACGCGTGTCGGCGATGATTTCCTGATGTGGTTCGGTGGTGGCGGATACGCCGACGGACCGTTCATCGACACGGTGTTTCTCGGCGCCGGGTGTGAGGACGGTCCCCAACCGGCGTTGTTCTACTTCGACAAGCTCGTGATTCCGGCCGCGCCCGGTACCTATCAGATCGATGTCGCCGATTTCGCCGTGTTCGGCAGCGACGACTCCTTCGGAAGCGTGACCACGATGGACTTCTCCCCGCAGGACGGAGCCAAGCGGATTCACCTGACGCTCACCCTCGAGCAGGTGTGAGCCCAGCGCGTCCCACATCAACCTTGGCGGAACGGGAGGGATTCGAACCCCCGGGGCTTTGACACCCTCGCGCTTTCAAGGCGCGCGCATTTGTCCGCTCTGCCACCGTTCCGGGATCGAATCTAGCGTGACGCAACGGGTGCGAAAGCTGGCGCTTCCGTCATCAATTCACGCCCGTGGGGGCTGAAGTGGACAGAAGTGGCATGGTTTCGCGCCCGACGTTGATCGCAGATGTGAAAGCGGTGGACCTATGGGGTCCACACCTGCTCGAACTTCACGATCTCGCCGCCCTGCACAGTCATCAGGAATGCGAAGGGCACGAACCCGTAGCCGGCGGGGGCACCGGCGCTGGGGCTCGATGCACGAATCTGTACCAACTCGTCGGGTGAGATCCAATAGCTCAACTGTGTGTTCGAATCGGACACGGTCAAGTGCACATCGGTCGCGAAGGGCAAGTCGTTGATATCGCGGGTCGGCGGATCGAGGATGAAGATGTCGTTGAGGCACTCGTCGCCTACTTCGGCGGCCTTGCTGATGCACTCGGCACCGAAGAAGGCCTGATACACCGTTACGTCGGGCGTCAACTTCTCGCCGCCGTTGTACCCGACCCAGTACGCACCGTCGGCGAGTACGCCCGACGACACGAATGGGTCGGTGTGCCCACCGGGAACTGCCGGCCGGTCGACCTGGTC
>JACQZX010000105.1 GCA_016213665.1 Actinomycetota bacterium
GGGTTTCGCGCCGCACTGGTGGGTGAGCAACAGGCCGTCATCGCCGAGGTGAAACGGCGGTCTCCGTCGAGGGGAGACCTCAAGGCCGATCTCGACCCGGCAACGCTGGCCGCCAGCTACCAGAGTGGAGGAGCCGCGTGCATCTCGGTGCTTACCGATCACGAGTTCTTCGGCGGCTCCACCCACGACTTGCAGGTGGCGCGCGCTGCTTGTTCGATTCCGGTCTTGCGCAAGGACTTCACCGTCAGCGAACGAGATGTGATCGACGCGCGGCTAGCCGGTGCCGACTGTGTGTTGCTGATCGCGGCCGTGCTCAGCGACTCGGAACTGGGCGACTACCACTCACTGGCGACAACACTCTGTCTTGACGTGCTGGTGGAGGTGCACGATGCGACCGAGTTACAGCGGGCGTTGCACGTTGGGTCGACGCTCGTCGGCGTGAATCAGCGCGACCTGGTTACCTTTGAGGTCGACCACGAGCGGGCGGTGCGAGTGGCGGCAACGATTCCACCCGGCGTGGTCAGCGTCGCGGAAAGTGGCGTTCGCGGCCCCGACGATGCGGCGGCGCTGCGAGGGGCCGGCTACGCAGCGGTGCTCGTCGGGGAATCGTTGGTAACCGCAAGCGATCCGGCGGCGGCGGTTGCTGCGCTCATTCGCGCCGGCGACAGCCCGTCGAAGTCGGCGCGCCCGGCAGGCTAACGGGTACGGTGCATGCTGCATGTTCGTGAAGATCTGCGGTATCACCAACGAGGACGACGCGCTGCTCGCGGTCGCTATGGGTGCCGACGCGGTCGGATTTGTGTTTGCGCCGTCGTCGCGGCAAGTGGCGGCGTCACACGTCTACGACATCACCCGCCGCTTGCCACCGGAGATTCTGACGGTTGGAGTCTTTCGTGACGAACACCCTTCACGGGTGATCGATACGGTGAATCGCGCCGGCCTCAAGGCCGCGCAACTCCACGGGCATGAATCACCGGAGATCGTCGCCGAAGTCGCTGCCGGCGTTCGCAGGGTCATCAAGGCGGTCGTGGCCGGGTCGGACGACGCGCTGATGGCGCACACTTTCGGAACCGAGATGATCCTTGTCGACGCTCCGACACCCGGCGCTGGTTTGGTTTTCGATTGGTCGCTCGTCGAGGACATCGCTGCTGGTCCCAACATCATTCTCGCGGGTGGGCTCACGCCCGAGAACGTTGCCGATGCGGTGCGGTTGGCCCGGCCGTGGGGCGTCGATGTGTCGTCGGGCGTCGAGCGCTCGCCGGGGAAGAAGGATGCGCTGAAGGTGAAGGCGTTCATCGAACTGGCGCGCGCGGCCGCTCCGCAGCCACACCTCGGCCCCGACGAGCTGCCTTACGACTGGGCCGACGACGAATGAGCAAACCGGCCGTCCGTAAGACATGCGTCCGTAAGACAAGATGGTGAAGCCATGTCGTTGATGGCCTAGCCGTCGGCCACCGGACGCTTTGTCGAATTCGGTGGCCGCTTTATACCCGAGACGCTGGTACCCGCCTGCGAGGAACTGCAGGCCGCTTTCGTCGAGGCGTGGGCAGATGCCGGGTTTCGCGGCGAGTTGGATCAGCTGCTGCGTACCTACGCCGGGCGGCCTTCGATCATCACCGAGTGCGGCAACCTTGGTCGCGAGCTGGGCATTCGGCTGTTACTCAAGCGGGAGGATCTCAACCACACCGGTTCGCACAAGATCAACAACGTCCTCGGTCAGGCGCTGCTCGCCAAGCGGATGGGTAAGCACCGTCTCGTCGCCGAGACCGGTGCTGGCCAGCACGGCGTTGCCACCGCCACGGCCGCGGCGCTGATGAGCATGGAGTGCAAGGTGTACATGGGTGCGGTCGACGTGACGCGTCAGGCCCTCAATGTCTTTCGGATGAAGCTGCTCGGCGCGCAGGTGGAAGCCGTCGAGAGCGGCAGTCGAACTCTGAAGGATGCTGTCAACGAAGCGATGCGCGATTGGGTGGCGACCGTTGAGACCACGCATTACTGCCTCGGTTCGGTAATGGGTCCGCACCCGTACCCGTGGATGGTGCGTGAGTTTCACAGGGTGGTGGGTGAAGAAGCGCGCGCGCAATGCATCGAACTGCTCGGCGACGTACCGGATGTGGCGGTTGCGTGCGTCGGCGGTGGAAGTAACGCGATCGGTCTCTTCAGTGGTTTCGTCGACGACCGCACGCGCCTGGTCGGTGTCGAGCCGGCAGGGGGTGCGGCGGTCGGCAGGGGAGTCCCGGGCGTCGTGCACGGAATGCGCAGCTTCCTGTTGCAGGACGAATACGGCCAGGTGCAGGAGGCGCACAGCATCTCGGCCGGTCTCGACTACCCAGGTGTCGGGCCCGAGCATTCGCATCTGGCGTCGATCGGCCGCGCCGAGTACCCCAACGTCACCGACAGCGAAGTGATCGATGCGTTCCAGCTGCTGGCTCGCACCGAGGGGATCATCACCGCGCTGGAGAGTGCACACGCGCTGGCGTGGATCGTCCGCGCCGCTCCGGAACTCGCCGGGCGAAATGTGCTGATGAACCTGTCGGGTCGCGGCGACAAGGACGTTGCACAGATGATGGACGTGCTCGGTAAATGACCGCTCAGGCGCCGGGTGCGATGGAGGTTGGCTTTCGCGCCAAACGAGCTTCCGGTCGCAAGCTGCTGGTGCCCTACGTCACGGGCGGTCTCACCGGTTGGCAGCTGGCCGTGCGCGCGGCCGCAGCCGCCGGCGCCGACGCAATCGAGATCGGGATTCCGTTCAGCGATCCGGTGATGGACGGGCCGATCATCCAGCAGGCTTCGCAAAGGGCACTGGAGGGCGGCGCTACTCCTGTCTCGATCCTGCGCGAAGTGCGCGACCTCGATGTCTCGGTTCCACTGGCGGTGATGACCTATTACAACACCGTTCATCACGCCGGTCCCGAGCGTTTCGCGGCGCAGTTGGTCGCCGCCGGCATCGCCGCCGCGATCGTTCCCGACTTGCCGCTCGAGGAGGCGGCACCGTGGTGCACAGCGGCCGACGCAGCGCGTGTCGAGACGGTGATGCTCGCGGCGCCAACCGCTCCCGATGATCGACTACCGCGCATCGCCGCGCGTGCGCGTGGCTTCGTTTACTCGGTCGGGTTGCTGGGCGTCACCGGCGAACGCGCTCGGCTGGCTGCCAGTGCCACTGCGCTCGCCGCGCGCTTGAAAGCGATCACGGATGTGCCGGTGCTGGTCGGCGTCGGAGTTTCCAACGAGGCACAGGCGTATGAGGCGACGCGCGTCGCTGATGGAGTGGTGATGGGCGCGTCGGTCGTGCGCCGCCTGATGGAGGCAGGACCGGAGGCGGTCGGCGACTACGTTGCGCAAGTCAGGGCCGCGCTCGACGCTCACTGAGGTGAGCTGGGGTGCATTGGGCGCAAAACGACAGCCACCCGAGCCTCTTGCGGGGACTCGGGTAGAGCTGTGATTGTGAAAGAATTCGGTGTGGGCTTACTTGATGCCTTTAACGACGAACATTTCACCCTCCCTTTCCGGGACAAGCCTTAAGGTCATGTCAAGCTCTTCGTGCGCGATCGTCAAGATCGAACACTGAGAGAGATGTTATTGGGTCGGACTTGCCGATTGCAAGAACCTGGCGGGATTTCTAAGTGGTCGATTTACCACGATGAGTGGTGACGGGCTGGCGATAGAGTTGCCGAATGGCGCCTTTTCCCCGTCCCGATCAACTGCTGCCACACCGCCCGCCGTTCCTGTTCGTCGATCAGGTGACCGCCTTGCAGCCCGGTGTGAGCGCCAGCGGTCTGTGGAATCTCGTCGACGACGCCTGGTTCTTTGCCGGCCACTTCCCCGGCCGGCCGACGTTGCCCGGTGTGCTCATGTGCGAGGCGATCGCGCAGATGGGCGCGATCGCGTTGTTGGCCGACGATCGGTTCGCCGGCAAGTTGCCGCTGTTCGGTGGGCTCGACCGTGCGCGATTCCGCCGTCAGGTCGTTCCGGGTGACTCGCTTGAATTGCACGTCGAGCTCGGGCGCATGTCTGCGCGTGCCGGCAAAGGAGCGGGTAGGGCAATGTTGCGCGGTGAAGTCGCGTGCGAGTGTGAGCTGATGTTCGTGCTCGTCGACGCCTAGGTCAACGCACTTCGATCTCGGTCGCGAACGTTGTCACGTCGGCGTCGCCGTAGGTGGCGATCACCGTGATCGTCCACAGGCCGGGCATGGGGAGGTCGACGTCGCTGCCGCTCACGTGTCCACGTCCGGCAACCTCCACAGGCAATTCGATCGGGCCGACCTGCTGCAACGGCAACTCGGCGGTGACCCTGATCTCGGACGGCTCCTCGAAGGAACCGCCGGCACTCGTGATGTACACGTGAACTGCCGTGCCGCCGCTGACTGCCGGATCGAGTGTGATCTCGGCAATGCGCGACCCTTCGATCACGTTGACGGTGACGACCTTTGGTGCCGAAGACAGAGGCGTCGGCGACCGGCCCGGCGTGGGCGAGACGACAAGGCCGACCACCAGCGCCGCCACCGCCGCGACCAAACCAATCGCCGACACCATCATCATTCGTCGGCGACGTGCACGGCGCTCCGCGACTGACTCGGTCGATCGTTCACCCAGGTAGTGACCGAGGCCGACGACGACCGCGACAAACACCACGATCACTGCCGGCGCAACGATGCTCATCGGTGTGCGGCCTCAGACGGGCGGCGGGGCGATGATCAGCGAACCGTTGTGCCCACCGAAGCCGAGGCTGTTCGACATCGCCGGGCCAGGAGTCCACGGGCGAGCGGTGCCGAGCACCAAGTCGATCTCAAAGCCCTCATCGAGCTGCTTCGTGCCGGCGGTCGGCGGGATCATGCGGTGCTGCATCGACAGCAAGATGGCGGCTGCCTCGAGCGCCCCCGCGGCACCAAGCGCGTGGCCGGTAACGCCCTTGGTAGACGTGACGGACACTGCACCAGCGCCGAACACCTCCGTGATCGCCGCCGCTTCGGCAGCGTCGTTGAGCGGAGTCGACGTGCCGTGTGCGTTGATCTGCACGATGTCGGCGGCAGCGAGCCCGGCATCGCGCAACGCTTCGCGCATACAGACGATGGCGCCGGCGCCACCGGGGGCGGGCGCAGTGATGTGGTGAGCATCTGCGTTGCTGGCCGAGCCGACGAGCTCGCCGTAGATGGTGGCGCCGCGTGCGACTGCGGCCGACCACTCCTCCAGCATCAGGGCTGCCGAACCCTCGCCGAGCACGAAGCCATCGCGCTCGGGTGAGAACGGTCGGCTTTGTCCGGAGGTGCTGAGCGCGGTCATATTGCCGAACGACGAGGTGCCGATGCTGCAACCGGCGCTCTCGGTGCCGCCGGTGACACAGGCGTCGATCATGTCCCACGCGATCAGCCGCGCGGCGTAGCCGATCGCGTGAGTTGACGCGGCGCAGGCTGTGCAGATGGTTTCGTTTGGACCCTTCAGCCCGTAGCGCATCGAGATCGCGGCGCCGGCGGCGTTGGGCATCATCATCGGAACGAGAAACGGGGAGACTCGCCGCTCGCCCTTCTCTACCAGCACTTCGATCTGTTCTTGGATCGAGCGCAAGCCGCCAACGCCGGTGCCGAAGATGGTGCCGAAGCGGCTCGCGTCGGCGGTTGGCCGACCGGCATGTTCGAAGCATTCGGCTGCGGCCGCGAGCGCGAACTGCTCGACCTTGTCGGCACGTCGCGACTCCTTCGGATTGGCGAAGTACGGCGATGGATCCCAATCAGGGATCTCGACGCTGCGCCCGCTGGTGATGCCGGGACCGTTGAGTCCTGCCCAGAACGCGTCCTTGCCGATGCCACAGGGCGCGACGACACCGAAGCCGGTGATGGCGACGCGGCGACCGCGACCCTGCATCAGATCTTGCCGACGACCAGGTCGTAGGCCTGACCGACGGTCTCAACGCCGTCGAGGTCTTCCTCGGGCACTTCCACACCGAATTCCTCTTCGAGCGCCATGACCAACTCGACCAGGTCGAGGCTGTCGGCATCGAGGTCGTCGGCGAACTTGGCTTCGGGCACGATCTTGTCTGCCGAAATCGACAGCACGTCGACGGCGCACTTCTTGAAGCGAGCGAATAGTTCCTGATCCACGGGATCTTCTCCTGGGTTGAGTTGTTGTCTGTGAGATGTTAGCGACGGCCGCGCCGGACCCGTCAGTGACCCATGCCAAGGCCGCCGTCGACGGGTATCACGGCACCTGTGATGTAGGCGGCGTCATCGGAGGCGAGAAACGCGACGACTCCGGCGATTTCCTCGGGCGTGGCCACTCTGCCCAAGGGCACGGCGGCATTCAGTTCCGCCAGTCGGCTCTCGCCGAGCGCCGCGGTCATATCGGTGGCCACCGGACCAGGCGCGACCACATTGCAGGTGATGCTGCGCGAGCCGAGTTCGCGCGCCACCGACCGGGCGAACCCGACCAGGCCCGCCTTCGACGCCGCGTAGTTGGCCTGGCCCGCCGAGCCGAGCAGTCCGACGACCGAGGAGATGAGGACGATGCGCCCCCTGCGTGCGCGCAGCATGCCCTGTGCGGCCCGCTTGGTGACGCGGTAGGCGGCGGTGAGGTTGGCGTCGACAACGGAAGCGAAGTCGGTTTCCGACATGCGCAGCAATAACCCGTCCTTGGTGATGCCCGCGTTGGATACGAGAACTTCAACGGAACCGAACTCGGCTTCTACCGCTGCGAACGCATTGTCGACCGATGTCGCCGACGTCACGTCGCACTGCACACCGAAGAAACCCGGCGGTGGCGGCGAAGAGTTGTAAGTGACGGCAACTCGGTCTCCAGCGGCTGCGAAACGCTGGGCGCAAGCCAAGCCGATGCCGCGTGACCCGCCGGTGACAAGTACGACGCGACCCGTCGCTTCAGGACTCACTCGCCACCCCAGCGCAAGACAGCGCTCGCCGCCGTCATGCCGGCACCGAAACCGACGAGCAGCACAAGGTCGCCCTTGTTCACGCGGCCAGCGTCGAGGGCGTCGGCCAGCGCCAGCGGCACCGATGCCGATGAGGTGTTGCCGGTTCGATGGAGAACTGTCGCGGCGCGCTCGATCGGAATACCGAGGCGATCGCAGGCGGCCTGGATGATTCGAATATTGGCTTGGTGAGGTACGACCAGCGCGATGTCGTCGGCTGTTACGCCCGCGTGGTTCATGCTCTTGGTTCCCGAGTCGACCATGATGCGCACCGCCCGGCGGAACACTTCCTTACCGTCCATGTGAATGTTGGCGCCGATGTCGGCGTAGAGGAAGCGCTCGGCGGAGCCGTCGGCATCGAGATCCCAGCTGACCAACTGCCCCGGGCCGTCGACGGCCTCGATCACCACCGCGCCGCTCCCGTCGGCGAACAGGATGGCCGTGTTGCGATCGGTCCAGTCGGTGATTCGCGCCAGCGTGTCGGTTCCGATCACGAGCACCTTCTTGGCACCCATCGCCACCATGCCGTGGCCCTGAACGAGGGCGTAAACGAACCCGCTGCAGGCGGCGTTGACGTCGTACGAGCCGCAGCGCAGGCCGAGTTCGTTCTGCACCGCGGCGGCGCTGCCGGGCACCATGCGGTCGGGCGTGGTCGTTGCCAACACGAGGGCATCGATCGTGGCCGGGTCGACGCCCGACATGTCGAGCGCGGCGCGACCGGATTCCACCGAGAGCCCGACGGTGGTGCCGCCGACGTGGCGTTGATGAATACCGGTGCGTTCGACGATCCAGTCGTTCGACGTGTCGAACATCTGCTCAAGGTCGAAGTTGGTGAGCACCTTCGGCGGCAGGGCTGTTCCCCAACCGGTGATCACCGCGCCGCGAACATTCGGTGGAACTGCAGGCATTTCAGACCGTCCTTAGCCAGGCGATTGGTTGTCGCAATGTGACCCGCTCGCCATCGACGGCGATGTAGCTCTGCACTATGCCGGCGAACGGCGAGCGCACTTCGGCGTCGCCGACTTGACCGAGCACCGTGCCGACATCGATGTGGTCGCCGTCCTTGATTCCGCCGATCGGGGTGAACAAGCCGGCAGCGGGACTGACGACCAGCCGCTCGATCGCGAACAGGTGCTCGCCCTCGTGCTGCGTGGCAACGAGCGGCGCCCCCGCGTTGACCCATTCGATCAGCTTGTCGAGTTCCTCGGGTGTGGCCACCGAGATCGTGCGGGCGCCATCGACGGTGCGCTTGGCCATGCCGGTGAGTACGCCACCGGGTCCGAGTTCGACGAAGTCGTGGACGCCGAGCTCCTCCATCGTGAGCAGGCAGTGCTTCCAGCGGACCGGACTGCTGAGCTGTGCCGAGAGCAGGCTGCTCCACCTTTCGCCGTCGTCGTGGGGGAGTGCGTCGACGTTGGAGATGACCGGCACCTCGGTGTCGCGCGGGTTGGCTTCGGCGATCGCTTTGCGTAACCGGTCGCGAGCCGGTGTCATGAAGGGAGTGTGGAACGCGCCCGAAACCGGCAACGACATCACCTTCTTGGCACCCAATTCCTTGGCGACCGCGCCGGCGGCGACCACACCCTCTTTCGAGCCGGCGATGACGACTTGGCCGGGGGCGTTGAAGTTGGCGACCCACACGTCGGCGTCGGCGCGGCGGCACGCGACCTCGACCTGCTCATCGTCGAGCCCGAGAACGGCGGCCATCGTTCCCGGGTTGTCGGTGCCGGCTTGGTGCATGGCATCGGCGCGTTCGCACACCAGGCGCACGCCCTCGTCGAATCCGAGTGCACCGGTGGCGGTGAGCGCGGTGTACTCGCCGAGGCTGTGTCCCGCGCAGAAGCTTGGCTCGATGCCCAAACGCTCGACGGCGTCGAGCACCATCAGGCTCGACACGTAAGTGGTGAGCTGTGCGTTGCGCGTGTCGCGCAGTTCCTCAGCGTCGGCGTCGAGCAGAAGCCGCGCGACATCGCGCTCGGCGACCTCGGAGGCCTCCGCGACCAACTCCCAGCTTTCGTGGTCGGCCCAGGGTCTTCCCATTCCAGGGCGTTGGGAGCCCTGGCCAGGGAACGTGAACGCAAGCATGATCGAAGGAGCGTAATCGGTTACCCATGGGTACCTTCCCCGTCGTGCGCCCTTGGTTCGCGACCGATGCCGCTAACCTCGTGCGCGTCACTCGCCCGAGTGGCGGAATGGCAGACGCGACGGACTCAAAATCCGTTGTCCGCAAGGGCGTGTGGGTTCGACTCCCACCTCGGGCACCAGTTGCTAGACCAGCCCCAGAGCGCCAACCGCTGGGCATCATGGTCAACGACGGCTAACCGGGTCGAGTGGTGCTCACTGCTTCGATGATCGTCCTGCCTGGCTCGCCCGCGAATATTTCGGCGGTCGTCGCGGCCATTCGTCGGCACCAGTTCGGGTGAGTGTCGCCGCTCGTGCCCGGGGTGTTGGGTCGTTCCGTGCACCCGGCGAGATCCTCAAGCGTTGCCAGGCAAAGTGTGGCGGCGCTCTTGGCAATCTCGATGTGTGGCGCCGCGGCGACCAGAGCTGACTTCGCCGTGGCGGTGTATGGCGCGGCCTGCTGCAACTTCGCCGCCATCTCGGGACTCCCGTCGGTGTGACTCCGTACGCCCATGATCGTGGGCAGATCGTGGGTCGTCACCATTGCAAGCGTGTCCGTCGTCCACTTGCTCGGCGGCGGGTCGAACCACCAAAGCTTGGTACCCAACATGCCGTTCGCGTGCAGCAGGTCGCGGACTCCCTGCTCGACGTTGCCAAGGTCTTCGCCGATGATGAAGGCGCCGGCACGAGTGGCTTCCACTCGCACGATCGCAAGCAGCTCCTCGGCGTGCGATGCAACGTAGGTGCCCTTGCCAGCTTCGCTGCCAGTCGGTATCCAGAACTGGCGAAACAAACCCATTACATGATCGATTCGTAGGCCGCCCATACCCCGCAGCGCGGCACGAACAATCTCGATGAAAGGGAGATAGCCCGCTGCCCGCAGGCGGCTGGGAATTGTCGGGGGCAACCCCCACATCTGCCCGTCGCGGTTGAACGGGTCGGGTGGCGCACCGATCGAGACGTCGAGAGCGATCATGTCCTGATCGATCCACGTGTCGGCGCCGTCGGGGGAACTGCCGACAGCGAGGTCGCCGATCAACGTCACCGGCGAGCTGGCGGCGATTCCGTCGAGGTTGCGGCGCGCGAGCCACTGCACCCAGCGATGGAAGTCGCACGCATCGGCGAGTGCGCGGTCACTGGTCAGCAGGCTCGCGAGTGCCGCGGTTTGCGGGTGGCGCAACTCGGTCGGCCACTCTCGCCACCTCGGACCCAAACGTTCGGCGAGCGCCGTCCACAGCGCGTACAGCCGAAAGTGATCACCTTCGTCGTCGGCCCACTGTCGCCACTGCGCGTCGGCGGCGACTCGTCGAAACCGCTCGAAGAGCGCGCGCCGCACCGCCGGCCACACACGGTTGCGATCGATCAGTCCGTCCGAACCGTTCCCGATCGGCGATGGACCGATCATCGGAATCAACATCGGGTTCAGCCAGCGCCGCGAACTTGCGTAATACGGGCTGGCCTCGTGTGGAGCGGTCGGTGACGGCGCGTGCAGCGGGCTGAGCAACAGCGCGCTGCCACCGCGTTCTGCAAGTTCGTTGGCGAGCGCGCTCACGTCGGCGAGGTCGCCGATGCCCCAACCGTCGGGTCGCCACAGCGAGTAGATCTGTGCGGCGACTCCCCATCCGCCCTTGCCGGATAACCATGGTGCCTGTGGGCAGCGCCTCGGTGCGACGATGAGTGTCGTCGGCGGTCCGCCGTCGTGGGGTATCAACTGGTGGTATCCGATAGGTAGATCGGCAGGCAGCGAGTCGACTTCGCCGCGGTCGACTTCGCCTTCCAAGACCAGTCGGTGCCGACCAGGGAGTTCTCGCGCGCTGCCCGCGTCGGCGACCAAGATTGGTGGTGCCGGCACGGCGTCACCAATCGCTTCCCGCAGTAAGTCGCGCGTCTCGACGGGTGTGTAGCGCCAGCGACCATCGACGCCGTAGTACCCGTCGGCAATTCCCCAAGCGTCGTACACCCGCTCATTGTGCCGTGCCGCTTCCGGGGGTTTCGTGCGGCTCGGGGGTTTCGTGCCTGCACGCAGGCACGAAACCCCCGAGGGCCACCCGTCGGCACGAAACCCCCGGATCGCGGTTCGTAGACTGCGCGGCGTGGCTTCGCTGCTGGTCAATCGTCGGCTCAAGAGCACGACCGATCGTTTGCGCGACGCTCGCCGGGAGTTGGATGTTGTCGGCGAGCAATTGCTGTACATCGAGGACTCGGCTCACGAGCAGGCGATGCAGCAGCATCGAGCACACCTGATCGCGGAGATCGCCAAGCTGGAAGCAAAGATCGACCGACTGCTCGACGGACGACCGCGATGACCGTTCGTGTGGTGATCGCGGAAGACGAGGCCATTATCCGTCTCGATCTGCGCGAGACGCTGCTGGAGGAGGGCTACGAGGTCGTCGGCGAGACGGGCCGCGGCGACCAAGCCGTCGAGTTGGCACGCGAGTTGCGCCCCGACATCGCCATTCTCGACATCAAGATGCCGCACCTCGACGGATTGGCGGCGGCGCGCCTGATCGCCGCCGAGGGCACATGCGCGGTCCTGATGCTCACCGCGTTCAGCCAGCGCGAGGTGATCGATCACGCCGTCGATTCCGGTGCCCTGGCATACCTGGTGAAGCCGTTCCAGATGCGCGACCTGCTGGCCGCGATCGAGTCGGCAATCGCCCGGTTCCACGAAGTGCACCCTTGAGCGAGTCGTAGAGTCCGTGTCGTGAGGTTGGCCTCGTGAAGATTCTGATGCTCGACGGCAACTCGTTGACCTACCGCGCCTTCTTCGCGCTGCCCACCGACATGGCCACCGCGTCGGGGCAGGTGACCAACGCGGTCTTCGGATTCACCTCGATGTTCGCCTACATGGTCAAAGACCAGCAGCCCGACGGCGTGCTGGTCGCCTTCGACCGGCCGGAACCGACGTTCCGTCACGAAGCCAATCCCCTGTACAAGGCGCAGCGAGA
>JACQZX010000106.1 GCA_016213665.1 Actinomycetota bacterium
AAGGCCGCCGACGCGTTAGGTGCGGGAGCGACGGTTTGGGATGCTCGCTGCTGCGCTCCGCTCGATCCGGAGATGATCGCTGATGCCTGCCTCCATCGAGCGGTTGTCACGGTGGAAGACGGCATTCGCGACGGTGGCATCGGAATAGCAATCGCCGACAAGGTGCACGCAGCAGCCAACAACGTGCCGGTGGAGGTACTCGGGGTGCCCTCGCGTTTCATCCCACAGGGATCCGCCGATCGCATTCTCGCCCAACTCGGTCTCGATGCCGACGGAATCGCCGCCGGCGCCCGTCGTGCGCTCGCACTTGCACCGCCGCAGCACTAGCCCAGCGCCAGAACGACGAAAAAGGCACCTACTGCTGGTCGCGTAGTGTACAGGGGATGAAAATGGCGTCTCCGCTGAGCAAGGCACGGGTGCTGGCTGGAGTCGGCGTTTGCGTTGGCCTTCTGCTGATAGTCCTGTTCACCGCCACGAGGGGCGGATCAGAGACCGCAACCGAGACAGCCGGTTCCGGTACCTCGCCCGCAACAACGCCATCGACCGTCGTGTTGGACACGACCACGTCGACAAGCAACGTTTCGGCGACCGCGGTTCCGACAACCCGCGCTGCAACGGTCTCCAGCACTGCGGTGCCGACGACAACCGTGCCAACGACCAAGCCGACCACCAAGGTAGTTATGACGGCGGCGCCGACAACCCCGCCAACCCCGCCAACGACCAGCCCGGCCACGGCCCCGCCGACGACTCCCGCCACGACCGCCGCGCCGACCGAGCCAGGAGCGCCAACGAACGTCTACACGTATTACAACGGCGTCTACGGATGTTCGGTGTATGTCTACTTCAGCCCGCCGACGAGCGACGGGGGCAGCCCAATCACCTCATACACGGTCTCCGGTGGCAATGGTGCCTCGGGGGGTGCAGGCGTGATCTATGTGACGGTGGCGGCCGACGGCACCTACTCGTTCACGGTACGGGCGACCAACGCCGTCGGTACCGGCCCGCCGTCGGCGGCGGCCGGCGCCACCGTCAATAACTGCTGAAGCCCGAACACTCGCACGATCCCCGTTGGCGGTCGTGTTGCGTGCCGGTCACGGAATAGCCTCCAGCCGTGCAGATCACCGACTTCGATGCCGCTGGCGAGTTGAAATTCGCGCAACGGTTGGCCGATGCTGCCGACGCGATCACGCTGCCGCACTACGACAACCGCTCGTTCCACCTCGATTGGAAGTCGAACCGCACCGAGGTCACCGAGGCCGACCGCGACGCCGAATCCGCGATCGCCGAGTTGGTGCTCGCCGAGCGACCGTCGCATGGCCTGCTCGGCGAGGAGCACGGAGTTGTCGGCAACGATGACAGCCCGTGGCGATGGATCGTCGATCCGATCGATGGCACCTCCAACTTCGTTCGTGGTATTCCCCTGTGGGCAACACTCGTCGCGCTCACTCATGCCGAGCACGGTGTCCTGGTCGGTGTGGTGTCGGCACCGGCGATGGCGCGGCGGTGGTGGGCGGCTCGCGGGTTGGGGGCATTCGCCGACGGTCGTCGGTGCCACGTCTCGAAGGTCGCCCGTCTCGACGAAGCCCAGATCAGTGTCACGTTCTCCAAAGGATGGGAGCAGCTGGGCCTGACCGAGCACCTTGTACGACTGCAACAGCAGGCGTATCGCTCGCGCGGGTTCGGCGACTTCTGGCAACACATGCTCGTCGCCGAGGGCGCTGTCGATCTGGCAATTGACGCGGTGGGTTTACAGCCGTACGACCTCGCCGCGATCATGGTGATAGTCGAGGAAGCGGGCGGCACGTTCACCGATCGCCACGGTGTGCGCACGTTTGAGCGCGACACGGCGATTTCTTCGAACGGACTGCTCCACGAGCACACGAGAGCGCTGACGTGAGGGCGACGCAGTGAGGCACGACCTCGTTTTTCGCAACGCCTTTCTCGTCGACGGCAGCGGCGCGCCGGCCCGCACCGCCGATGTGTGCATCGACGCCGACAGGGTCACAGCCATCGAACAAGCGGGCACCGCCACAGCCGGCACTCGAACCATCGACGCCGATGGCCTGCTACTGACACCCGGGTTCGTCGATGTGCATACCCACTACGACGCGCAGGCCACCTGGGATCCGTTCGTCACACCATCGGGCTGGCACGGCGTCACTACCACCGTGATGGGTAACTGCGGCGTCGGTTTCGCGCCTGCCGCCCCAGATCGCCACGAGTGGCTGATCCAGTTGATGGAGGGTGTCGAGGACATTCCCGGTAGCGCACTCGCCGAGGGCATCAAGTGGGGATGGGAGACCTACCCGGAATACCTCGATGCGCTGGAGGAATTGCCGCGTGTGATGGATATCGGTTCGCTGATCGGGCACGGGCCGTTGCGGGCGTATGTGATGGGTGATCGCGGGGCCGCCAACGAGCAGGCAACCTCCGACGACATTGCCGAGATGTCGCGGCTGGTCGCGCAGGCACTGCGCGCCGGTGCGTATGGCTTCAGCACATCGCGCACACCGATTCACCGAGCGAAGAACGGCGAGTTGGTGCCCGGCACCAACGCCGACGAGCGCGAGTTGTTGGGCATCGCCGCGGGCATCGCGCAAGCAGGTCACGGCGTGTTCCAGTTCGCGCCCGATCACGCGCTCGTGCCCGTCAGCGAGTGGCCGTGGATGCGCAAGGTTGCCAAACTCACCGGCCAAACAGTGAGCGTGAACCTCAACCAGCCCGACTCGGCACCCGACCTGTGGCGCGAGGTTCTGGCCCTGCTCGATCAAGCTCACGACGACGGTTTGGCGATCGTCGCCCAGGTCGCCGGGCGCAGCATCGGAATTCTCTATTGCCTGCAGGGCAGCGTGCATCCGCTGATGTTCCACCCGGCGTATCAGGAGATCGCCTCGCTGCCGTTAGGCGAACGACTCGCGGCGTTGGCCGAACCCGAGCGTCGCCGCCGCATCATCGACGATGTACCCGACGACGGCGGTTTGTTCAAATCTGCGATCATCAACCACCTCGACAAGATGTGGTGCGTCAGCGATGGCAACATCGATTACGAACCGACCGCCGACACAAGTGTCGCGGCAACGGCCGAGCGACAACGCGTGCCGGCAATGCAG
This sequence comes from Actinomycetota bacterium, assembly GCA_016213665.1. Taxonomy (GTDB): domain Bacteria; phylum Actinomycetota; class Acidimicrobiia; order Acidimicrobiales; family Ilumatobacteraceae; genus UBA668. The sequence goes on from JACQZX010000106.1 coordinate 3,111, forward strand.
TTGCTGCTCGACCAGTTGACTGCGCTCGACGGCAACGGGATGCTGTACGCGCCGTTCTTCAACTACAGCTACGGAGACCTTTCCTTCACCGAAGCCGTATCACGCCATCCGCACACGCGCATGGGTCTCAGCGATGGTGGCGCTCACTGCGGCGCGATCTGTGATGGCGGAATGCCCACGTTCATGCTCACGCACTGGACGCGCGATCGCACACGCGGACCAAAGCTGTCGATCGAACACATCGTGAAGCGCCAGACATCGGACACCGCTTCGCTGTACGGACTCGCCGACCGCGGCACCATCACCCCGGGATTGCGGGCCGACCTCAACCTGATCGACTACGACCGCCTCAGCTTCGACGCCCCACGGATGGCGTACGACCTACCCGCGGGCGGTCGCCGCCTGGTGCAGAAGGCGACCGGCTATGTCGGCACCTGGGTGGCCGGCGTGCAAACAGTCGACCACGACGAGTTCACCGGTGCGACCCCCGGCCGCCTGCTACGTGCAGGAAGGCCCTAAGCGTCGGGATTAGGCGGTGATCGCGGTGGGACCGCTGACGAAACAGAACTCGTTGCCCTCGGGATCGGCCATCACCTGGAAGCCGCCCTGCTCGTCGTAGACAACCTCGCCGATGCGGCGACCCCCGATCACGATTGCCGCCTCTGCCGCGATGTCGAGATCGATCACGTCGACATCGAGATGTACGCGATTCTTGACGACCTTGTCCTCGGGCACCATCTGGAAAGAAACCGTGATTCCGGTAGGCGGTTCGAGAGCGACCCATTCATGGCTCTGCCGAACCACGTAGCCGCCGAGGAGGTGCTGCCAAAATTCGGCGAGTAACGCCGGAGCGTGGCAATCGATCACGACTTCGTCGAGCCTTCCGATCACCGGCGCACACCGCTCATTGAACTTCTGCCAGCGGTTGGTCGGCGCGACCGAAGATGAAGAACGTATCGAGATATGGCGTCGGGTCGACCGGCCAGTCGTAGGCGCGGACCTGCGATTCCGAGCGTCGTCCTAGCCGCGCACGAAACCACTCGGCGTCGGTGAGCGCCAACGCCACCGGCGGCAACCCGGCTTCCAGAACGGACGCGGCGAACAGGTCGCGCAGTCGGCCTGCCGCCCAGGCGAGGAACTCGCGATCTGTATCCAAGGGCAACCCGAGTGCATGACGCACGTCGGCCTCGTGGGCGTAGGCATCGACCACCGCGTTTGCCGCAACATCCCCCGCCGGGCCGGACAGGATGCCCTCCAAGGTCGGGCTGTACTTCGTCCAGTCGGCGATCAACTCGGCGACGGCACGACCGCGCCCACGGGCGACCTGGGCGGCGGTCCACTCGTCGCCGGGGGCTCCAGCCATGTTGCCATTGGCGACGTCATCGGCGATTCCGGAGAGATGTGCAACGACGTCTCGCACCCGCCACTCCGGCGTCGCCGGCACCAGGCGATCAACGTCGATGTCACCATTGACCAAGGCGGCGACACGTTCGCGTGCGTGGCGGTACATGCGGCCGAGATCGGGTGAAGCCGGATTCGTCATGGTCGCAGCGTAGAGCGATCACCTAGCCTTGACCATATGGGAGCCGACCAACTGCCCGACGATCCGCAGCAGCCCGCAACGCGCGCGATCACGGCGGGGCGCGAACACAGTGGTCATGCGCTCGCCCCGGCGCTGTGGGCGAGCAGCGTGTGGCAATCGACCGGCCTGGCCGACGCCAACCGCCGCGCCACGGGCACGCGCTCGGAGGAGTTCTACGGCCGCATCGCCAACCCGACGGTCTCCTCATTCGAGAACGCCGTTGCCGCGCTCGAAGGGGCCGAATCGTCGCTGGCGTTCGCCAGCGGAATGGGTGCAATCAGCACCGTGGTTCTGGCGTTGTGCAGCGCCGGCGACCACATCGTTGCCCAACGGCAGCTGTACTCGGCGACCCTCGCCTTCCTACAAGGCCCGTGCGCCCGTTTCGGCATCGAGGTCAGCTACGTCGACGGAACCGAGCCCGGTTCTTTCGCGGCAGCAATCCGCCCCGGCCGCACCATGCTTGTCATCGCCGAGACACCATCGAACCCGTTGCTCGAGCTGATCGATCTCGATGAACTGGGCGCGCTGCGTGGCCCGATCAAGCTCGTCGACTCGACGTTCGCGACCCCGCTCGGACAGCAGCCTCTCGCCCACGGCGTCGACCTGTCGCTGCACTCCGCGACCAAGGGAATCGCCGGTCACAACGACGCAACGCTCGGCGTCATCAGCGGCAGCCGCGAACTGCTCGACAGCATTTGGTCATACAGCGTTCTGCACGGTGCGACGCCGTCGCCGTTCGATGCACTCAACGCGTTGCGCGGCATCCGCACGTTGGCAGTACGCACCACCCAGCAGACCGCGAGTGCGCTGCACATTGCCGAGACGCTGAGCCGCCATCGCGGAGTCGCGGCCGTGCATTACCCCGGCCTGCACACACATCCACAGCACGATCTGGCGAAACGACAAATGAATCACTTCGGCACGGTCCTCACGATCGACCTCGCCGGCGGCCAACCTGCCGCCGAACGGGTGCTCGCCAACCTGCGACTGGTACGCGTGGCAACCTCGCTCGGCGGGCCGGAAACAATCGTGTGCCATGCGCGCACCACGACGCATGTCAGTCTCACCGACGCCGAGGCTGCCGGCCAGGGGGTCGGGCCGGGACTGTTGCGCATTTCGGTGGGCCTCGAAGATTGCGCCGACTTGCTCGCCGACCTGACGCAAGCACTGTCACCCACCTGACGGAAGCGGGCGTGGCACGCATACTGCTGCTACATGGCCTCGGTGGAACCGCGGCCACGATGCGTGCGATCGCGGAGGCGCTTACGGCAAAGGGTCACGACGTACACGCGCCGACACTGCCGGGGCATGGAACGACGATTCACGAGCTGGCGGCCCACGGGTGGAATGACTGGATGGCTGCCGCCGCGAGGTGGCCTGCGGATGTCGTGGTCGGGCAATCGATGGGTGCCGCGTTGGCGCTCGCGCTCGCAGTCGACGAGCGACGACCGCTGGTTGGCGTAGTCGCGATCAACCCGCCGCAGCCCGATCGAGATGCCCTCGAGGGACTGGAGTGGATGATCGAACGCGGGCACGACCGTATCGATGCACCTC
>JACQZX010000107.1 GCA_016213665.1 Actinomycetota bacterium
GGCGCAATCCTGCTCGAACCGAAGCCGTTTGAACCGACCAAGCACCAGTACGACTACGACACGGCCACCGTCTACGCATTCCTTCGCCAGCACGGCCTCGAGAACGAGATCAAGGTCAACATCGAGGTCAACCATGCAACGCTGTCCGGGCACGACTTCGCCCACGAAGTCGCCACAGCCGTCAATTGCGGCATCTTCGGATCGATCGATGCCAACGCCGGCGACGATCGCCTTGGGTGGGACCTCGACCGCTTTCCGGTTTCGGTCGAGCAGATGACGCTCGGCATGCTGGAGATTCTGCGTGGCGGTGGCTTTACTACCGGAGGCCTGAACTTCGACTCCAAATTGCGCCGCCAATCGATTGATCGCGACGACCTGTTCATCGCGCACATCGGTGGCATGGACACGATGGCGCGGTCATTGCTGGCGGCGGCATCAATCATCGACAGTGGTGAACTCGACGGATTCGTCGCCGAACGCTATGCCGGATGGAACGACTCGCTCGGAATAGAGATCATGAAGGGCTCTACGAGCCTTGCCGATCTCCACGCCCGCGCACCCTCTGTGGCAGAGCCGCACGCGAAGAGCGGGCGACAGGAGATGCTCGAGAACCTCGTCGCACGCCATATCGAACGCACCCGTTAACGTCGGCGACGATGACCGACACATACGTCGTGACCGAGGAGGCTAAGGAGTTCTTCCGAGTCAACGGCTATGTCCACCTGCGCGGCGTGCTTGCAACCGGCGAGGTCGATGAGGTCTCGCAGGTATACGACCGTTTCATGCGGCGTGAGATCGAAGTTCCCGGCAAGGATCTCAACGACATGACCACCGGCGAGCACAACGGCGATCCGTCCAAATATGCCGTCGTCAACGTGATGCTTCCTCGTCGATACTTTCCCGAGTGGCAAGGGAACGTGTTCGAGCAGCGAGCAGCAAGCATTGCGGCTCAGTTGTGTGGCGAGGGAATGGTGATCGACTTCGATCAGCTACTCGCGAAACAACCCGGGCGCACTGACGCAGTGTTCGAGTACCACCAGGACCAGGCTTACTGGATCGACACCGGCGATCGGCGCACAGCCACCTGCTGGCTTGCTGTCGACGACTCCACGATCGACAACGGCTGCCTACAGTTCCTCCCAGGTAGTCACCTTCACCCGATCCGTCCCCACCGACCGTTGCACGGCGACCGCGCGGAGAGCCACACATTGGTCACCGACCTTCGACCCGATGATGTGATGGTGCCCGTGCCTATCTCCCGCGGTGACATCACTGTGCACAACGAAGGGGTGTTGCACTTCTCTGGCGGCAACGCGTCGACTGATTCGTGGAGACGTGCGTACATCGTCGCCTTTCGGTCCGACGACACGGTTCGCCAGGAGCGCCTTGCCGGATTCACCCATTCGCACAACGACGACATCGGTGTCCTCGGCAAGGTCGACGGCCTTCGTGGCTGACTACCCCGCACCAACTGGTTCACCGACAAAGTGAATTTTCTGTCGCCTTCCGGCGCGGTGTCCGCGATCGTCTCCCCCAAGAGCGGCGGCCGTGTTGCCTCGCTGGTCATCCACGACACCGAGGTGCTCGCACCCGACACCGGCGATGGGCCGCTCGCCTGGGGGTGCTACGCCATGGTCCCGTGGGCGGGGCGAATCCGAGAAGGGCAATTCCCTTTTCTCGGCGAGACGCACCGCCTAGCCATCAACCTGCCCCCGCACGCGATCCACGGCGTCGGTTTCGAACGAGCGTGGGAGGTTCTCGGAGACAATCAAGTCGGCCTGCAACTCACCGGACTTTGGCCCTTCGGAGGCCGAGCGACGCAGGAATTCGACCTGGCCGACGACTCGTTACGCATGACCGTGAACCTTGAGGCGGGCGCACAGGCGATGCCGGCGGTGCTCGGCTGGCATCCGTGCCTGCGACGCCGACTCGCTCGCGGGCGCGGCGCTGAACTCGATTTCGCTCCCGACTGGATGTGGCAGCGCGATGTCGACGGTATCCCCACTGGGGCGCGGGTCAGACCGACGCCCGAACCGTGGGACGATGCCTTCGGAGGCGTCGTCTCGGCTCCCGTCATTCGGTGGCCGGGGGCCCTTGAACTCGCATTCGACACCAACTGTCCCGCGTGGATCGTCTACACGGAGCGTGACGACCAGATCTGCGTCGAACCGCAAACGGGGATACCGAACGCGTTCAACTTCGACGAGCCCCCAGTGTTGCGTCCGTTCGAGTCGATGTCGCTCACACTCACCCTGCGCTGGAGGGCAGACAATGGCTGAGCTCGTTGTCGGCGTCGACTCGTCCACACAGTCGACCAAGGTCGAGGCGCGCGACCTGAACACCGGCGCGCTGATCGCCGTCGGTCGCGCCCCGCACCCTCAGGTCACGCCCCCGTGCGCCGAGCAGCACCCGGCAACCTGGTGGAGCGCGTTGACCGAGGCATTGGGTCAACTAGGCGACCATCGTTCGGAAGTTGTTGCTCTGTCGGTCGCCGGACAACAGCACGGACTGGTAGTCACCGATGCGGCGGGAGACGTGCTGCGGCCGGCCAAGCTCTGGAACGACACCACGTCGGCTGAAGTTGCCAACGAGTTGGTGAGCCAGATGGGCGCTGCCTGGTGGGTCGCTCAGTGTGGGTCGGTGCCCGGCGCGGCCTTCACGGTTTCCAAGCTGGCGTGGATGGCCGCGCACGAACCCGATGTTTTCGCACGCGTCGAACACGTAATGCTCCCCCACGACTACCTGACCTGGCGTCTCACCGGCGCACGCGTCACCGATCGCGGCGACGCGTCGGGCACAGGTTGGTGGTCGCCGGATGGTTATGCGGCCGCCGTCCTCGAACTCGTCGGACTCGACGCCGACGCGCTGCCGCGCGTGTTGGCCGCTACCGAACCCGCCGGCGTGATAACAGCAAGCAGCGCCGCCCAACTCGGGCTCCCTTCGGGCGTTGTGATCGGCCCCGGCACCGGCGACAACATGGCGGCCGCGCTCGGGCTGGGGCTGCGCGCGGGCGATGTCTCGATCTCGATCGGTACGTCCGGCACCGTGTACGCAGTCGCAGATCGGCCGACCACCGACGCCACCGGAGCGGTCGCTGGCTTCGCCGACGCAACCGGGCGCTACCTACCTCTGGTCTGCACGCTGAACGCGACGCGGGTCACCGACACCGTCGCAGGGTGGCTCGGAACCGATCCGCCCGGTCTCGCGCAGCTCGCACTCGCCGCGCCATCCGTCGGTGGCGAGCTGGTGCTCGTGCCGTACTTCGACGGTGAACGAACGCCCAACCTTCCACACGCGATCGGCACTTTGAGCGGGCTGCGCACTACAACCAGCCGCGAGGACCTTGCCCTGTCGGCGCACGACGGCGTGGTGTGTGGCTTGCTGCAAGGTCTCGACGCGCTGTCAGCGGCCGGTGTCGCCACGGGCGGAACGATGCACTTCGTCGGCGGCGGCGCACGTTCGGCCGCGTACCGTCAGCGGCTTGCCGAGTTGGCCGCGCGCCCTGTGCTCGTCCCCGATACCGACGAGACAGTGGCAACGGGCGCTGCGGTACAGGCCGCCGTCGTCACCGCCGGCGGAACCTTCGCCGACATCGCAGCAGCGTGGGGGCTCGGCCGCGGGACCACGGTGCAGCCGCGGGCGGGAGTCGATGCAGCTGCTCGACGATCGGCCTACGCGGCGGCGGTGCAGGCGTGGTCGGGCCCGATGTCGTCGCAGTAACTACCGGTCGCGAACCGCCTGCACGTAGTCGGCGAGCTTGTCGAACGCCATCGCCCAACCTGTGGCACCCGGGGAGTCGCCGGGAATACCGACGTGGGTCAGCACCATCTTGGTGCCGCCTCCGGTCGCCGCCAGTTCCACGCGAACTTCGGTGGTGGCGGGGTGCCCCGCAGGCATGCCCATGTCGGCAGGCGACAACACGTTGCCGTTCTCATCGGACATGGACTCGGTGTAGACAAGTCGCTCGTTGGCGACGACCTCGAGGTACTCGCCGGTGAACCACATCTGCATCATCCCGCCAGGGGTCTGCATCTCCATCGCCACCAGTCGGCGACCACCAACTCGCACGTCTAACTTCGCGACCGGAATCTTGGCACCGGTCGGGCCGTACCATGCGGCAAAATGTTCCGGATCAGTCCACATCTTCCAGATCAAATCGACCGGGGCATCGAAGCTGCGCTGAATCGTCAGCGCTTCCTGGGAGCTGTCGTTGTCAGTCATCGCTTTGTGGTGCCTTTCGTTGCGGGTTCTTTCGTTGCGGGTTGCAGTGTTTTGAGGTAGTCGTCCATTCGATCGAAGCGGGCCTCCCAGATCGGCCGGTACCGCTCTGTCCAAGTCGAGACCTGCTCGAGTGGCGCCGGGTCGAGCGCGCACGGCCGGTACTGGGCTCGATGACCCCGCTGAATCAAACCGGCTCGTTCCAAGACCTTGATGTGTTTGGAGATGGACGGAAGCTTCATCTGGAACGGCGCGGCCAGTTCGTTGACGGTGGCCGCACCCTGAGCAAGCCGGCCAAGGATCGCTCGCCGCGTCGAGTTGGACAATGCCGCAAAGGTTCCGTCGAGTCGGCTTTCGTCGGGCGTGATCGTCACTTCCGGTCCGTACTTTCCTAGATGGCTAATTATCCGATCAGGAGAGTACCAGGGATCGGCCTCCGGACAAGCGCACCCGTTGGCACATACGCTGTGGGGGCGACCGCAATCACTTGGCGAGCTCAGTGGCCCCGGCGCCGACCTACTCCGGACGCGACTTACGAAAGACTGACCAGATGGCGACGACCGACGAGAAGCTGTTTTGGGAACTCATCGACGAGCTGCGATTTGCGGACAAGCGCGTCGAGGAAGGAACGATCATGGGCGGTCGCTGCGCCCGGGTCGCCGGCGAGTTCCTCGCCCTCGTCGACTTCAAGGGATCCGGGCTGGTCGTGAAGCTTCCCAGTGACCGCGTCGACATCCTGATCGCGCAAGGTGTCGGCGAACCGTTTGCACCTGCCGGAAAGGTCTTCCGAGAATGGGTGTCAATCCCGAAACGCGACCGTCGACGTTGGCGCTCGCTCCTGCGCGAAGGAATCACCTTCGTCGCACCGTGAGTGCGCCGACCGCCTCCATTGCGAGTTGGCCGGCACTGGTATCGTGTTGTTCGATGACGACGGTCTCCGTGCATCAGCTGAAGGACTCGCTCTCACAGGTGCTTGCCTCGGTCGTGGCGGGCGAGTCGGTCGAGGTCACCCGCTACGGCAAGCCGATCGCCCTGATAACCGCGGTGGCGAACAGCGGACGCCCGTTCAACGTCGACCCCGACTCGGTGCGCTGCGACGACCGAGGGCTCTCCGAGGCCGAACTTGACGAGATGCTCAACGGCTCCGTGCAACCGAAGTGAGATACCTGCTCGACACTCACGCCCTCATCTGGTTCATCTCCGACGCCGATCGCCTCAGCGACAGCGCGGCGGAGGCGATTCGCGACGGTCCAGAGGTTTACGCCTCGCACGTCTCACTGTGGGAGATGGTGACGAAGAGTCGAGCAGGCACTCTCAACGTCGAGGGATCGCTGTTCACCGGTGTCGGCGCATGGTTCGAGACGAACGTTCCCAAGGCGCAGCTGGCAGAGCTGCCAATTTCGGCTGGGCATCTGGCGGCGGTCGAGTTCCTGCCCGATCACCACCGCGACCCATTCGATCGTCTACTGATTGCGCAGGCGACTACGGAACGGCTGACCTTCATCACCAACGATGAGTTGATCAAGCCCTACGGTATCGAGACTCTTTGGTAGCTGTAGCCGTGACTCACTCACGGCATCAGCACCAGATCGCCCGATTCGTTGAAGATGAGCGGCCCCGAGATCTGGAACTTGGTCGGGTCGGCGTTGGTCGGCGCCTGGCCCTCGGCAGTGCCACGGTTGAAGTTTCCTATTCGGAGCGGAGCCCCCGGCGCACTGATGGACGGCGGCGGAAGCACGAGCACCATCACGACCCCGTCGACGATGCCACGCGCACCGCCGAGCGAACTGAAACCGTCATAGGGTGCGAAGCCCGCGGCGAGCCCGCTCGGAAACAGTTCGAAGAACTCGCTGTAACCGGCGCCGAACCCGTCTACGCCCGTCACCTCCGGCACGCCGTCGGCCGCCCTTCCGACTTCCAGCTGTGTACCCGCCCCGGCATCGGTGCCGCTTGGGGCTGTGTCGAACACGACGGCGATGACGGCTTCGCCGGTTTCGAGCAACTGTCCTCCGAACACCCGGACCGAGGGGGCGGTGAAGTCGGGCACGGGCGCGATGGTCGACATGAAGCCCCCCGGCATCTCGATCAGGTCGAACGGTTCGAGAAGTATCGGCTCGATGCCAAGGGCCGCGAGTGCGCGCGCGAGCGAGTCGGCTTCATCGGGCGGCAGGCTGACAATCGGACCCGGCGGTTGAGTTACCGGCGCGACAGTGACGGCAACAGCCGGATCGGTCGGCGGCGGGCTCTCGGTCGTAGTCGACGCAGCGCTCGAACTCGGCGTCGACAGTTGAACAATCGGGGCCTCCGAGCCGTCGTCGTTCCCGTCGTCGAGGACGGATTTGATCACCAACCCCACCGCTACCACCGCCGCGGCCGCAGCGAGCATGAACACTATGCGGATCGGACTCACCACACTCGCGCGAGCTTTCTGCTCCTCGTACCGGTCGGTCGCCCGCCGCAGGATCTCCTGCTCCTCGGGCGTCAGGTCGGCACCACCGAACTCGTCGCTCATCGAAGGCCCCCCTTCTGGATGTGGGTGCGATCGTACCTCAGCCGGCTATGGCCCGGTTGATGGCGAGTTCCCACGACTCCATATCGCGAACGAGGAAGCCGATCTCGCCTGGCTCCTTCGTCTCCAACACAAGGTGAAGTCGCCCATGGTGACGCGCTCCTCGAAACCAGGCGGCGCGCCGAGTGCCGGTGACGACGGCAAGTGAAACCTCATCCAATCCACCCGTCAGCTTGCGAAAGATCAGGCGGCGGTTGGTGAGCGCCAGCTTCACGTTGCCCTTCACCGCGCTGTGCGGCTTTGTGCCGCCGCGGTAGAGCGCCGACTCGGGTTCTCTCAGCAGGCGCTCGCCGGTCAGAGCCAATTCCTCGCCGAGGTTCGCGGCCCATTCGTTCGAGCGTCGCACCAGCGGCCGGAGCCAGGCGAACCACAGCGAAGCCAGCACCAACCCGACCGCCGACACGATCGCTGCTACCAACACCGCCACGGACACCCGCCGAAACTAACTCACGAAGCATCCTCGGGTTGGGCTCGGGGTCCATCGACGGCGATCAGTCGCCGTCGGCCTTGAGGTGCGAGTGGCCCGAGCGCAGGAACTGCAAGGCGATCTCAAACGGAGCATCGGCACCGACGAGGCGCGACAGCGGTAGTACGGCACCGTTGAAGTGCGTGGCGTTCCAGAATTCGTGCTCGTCCACCGTCTCGAACGGACCGACGTAGAGATACGGCTCTGGGTGACCGGCGTCGCCAGGCGATGCTCCATAGTTTGCCCGCCTGGATTCGTCGCCCTCGCTGGTGAAGAACGCCAGATCGAAGTGCTCGGGCCAGAGCACCAGCGATGACGGATCGCCATCGACGATTTCGGTGGCGAACTGGGCGAGCACCTCGCCGCTGAAGCCGAACCAGGCAGCCAACGCATCCGCGGACCCACGATCAACCCGCAGCGCGACGCCTGGTTGCAGGGGCGACGCGGCGGCGTACAACTCGGTCGGGAATCCGGCTTCAACACCAACGAAGGCGGCCGCATCGGCAATTGTCGTCAGTGCCGAACGACGGGAACCGGAAGCGTCGTCGATGACCACGTCGACGCCATCCACACGAACTCGTCGAGCGCTGGCCAGCATCGGAGTGGCGAAGCCGTTGGCAAACGCCGTCAGTTCGACCCTGCCATCGTCGACAAACCTCGCCTTGGCGACGACGTGCTCGGCCACCTGATGCAATGAGTCGCGCGTCGAAAGGAACACCTCGAGATCGGCGATCGGAAGAAGTGGAGTCATAGCAATGCGGTCCTCCCTACCTTGAGTGTAGGACCTTCGGCCCTTTCGAGTTTTACACGCCCACCGATACCTTGAGTGCCACCGAACGGAGACAAGAGATGGCAACCATGACGAACCAGAACAGCTACGGCAGGGCAGTCCTCGACGAGTTGCGGCCGCTGCACCGCGAACTGCGCCACGCGATTCCCGACGTGTACAAGGGGTTCGGCGAGTTCCACCACGCCGCATTTGCCGAAGGCGACCTTGATGTCAAGGTCAAGGAGCTGATCGCATTCGCGATTGCCGTCGCCCAACGCTGCGACGGCTGCATCGCCTCACACGCCGAGAGCGCAGCCCGCGCCGGTGCCACCCGGCAAGAAGCCGCCGAGGCCATCGGCGTCGCCATGCTCATGAACGGTGGGCCGGCAACGATCTACGGTCCGCGTGCGTACGCCGCGTTCTGCGACTTCACGGAAGAGCCGCCAGCTAACTGACGCCAGCGGGAACACCGATCGGTGTTGTCACAATGTTTCGAAGCTGCATGTGGGATCCTCGGCCAGCGGATCACCGTGCGCGGCGAACGCGCGAGACCGGGACCCACCACAGTGATGGCGGTACTGGCAGCGACCGCAGCGGCCGCCGAAGCCATCGGGGTCGCGCAACGCACGCATGAGCGGGGCGTTACGGTAGATCTCCGCGAATCGCTGCTCGCGAACCGAACCAACAGGAATGGGAAGAAACCCACTCGGATGCACGCGACCGACGTGGTCGACAAAGGCAAATCCGCGTCCGGCATTGACATCCAGCGATGGCCGCGGTCGGCGCCGCTGATCGGCCGGTCCGATAAGTGCTGATGTCGCGGCCCGCAGGCGGCGACGCAACTCACCTGGGGGAAACTCCGCTTCGACGTCGTCGGCAAGCGCGCGCTGAATTGCGATGCGTCGGTAGTGCGGAGCTTCGGTCGCCTTGATCGCGACCAGGTCGGAAACATCGTGCAGCCAGTGCAGCACCTCCTCGACATCGTCGGGGCTCAGACTTGACATCGTGGTCGCGCGTCCGGTGGAAACCAGGAAGAACACGCTCCAGAGTCCGGCTTTGAGGTCGATCACCTTGCGCAGAATGGCCGGTAGCTCGAGAACGTTGGCGGCAGTGACCGTGGTGTTGATCTGGAGTCGGCAGCCGACCTCAATCACATCCGCGGCCGCTTCCAGCGTGGCGTCGTAGACGCCGGGAACACCGCGGAATCCGTCGTGGGTCGCGGCGCTCGAACCGTCGAGTGAGAGCGACATGGCCATCGCTCCAGCTTCACGCAGTTCGGCCACAACACCGCGGCTGAAGCGGGAAGTAACCGAGGGTGAGAGCGCAATGTGCAACCCGGCCTTTGTGCCATACCTGACCAGTTCGACAAGATCGGGACGTTCGAAAGGATCGCCGCCGGTCAACACCACGACGGGACGAGGCGCTCCATACGCGGCAAGTTCATCGAAGAGTTGCTTGCCTTCGGTCGTCGTGAGTTCGAGCGGGTCACGGTGAAGCCGCGCATCGGCACGGCAGTGAGCACACACCAGCCCGCAAGCTCGAGTTACCTCCCAGATGACGATGAACGGACGCTCGTCGACGTTCTGGTGAAGCGTGCGCACCGGAAGCCGGTCGACGGCAGTCACGATTGCAACGCGGCGTTGCGCGCCGACTCCATGTGTAGGACCATCGGAAACAAGACGTTGTTCTCCTTGTGAATGTGCATGTGTGTGTTGGCCTCAAGTTCGGCGAGTGCCGCCAAACATGCGACATACGACGCACATCCGTCAGCAGGCGACTGATACCCACCTGTCAGGCGTCTCAGCTCTGAGAGCAGCCCGCCAACGGCATCGTGCTCGAAGAGCATCACCGAGATCGGGTTGCCCAGCGATCCACAATGGAAGGAGGGCATCAGCGTGGATGACTCCAGCTCGCGGATCATCGGGAACAGAACCCGTTCTTCTTTCAACATGTGCGGCTCCAGGTCGGCGCACAGGTGGGCGAAGACCGAGGCCGTGTACGCCAACTCAGGATGACGTTCGCCGTGCACCGCCACGATCTTGTCCATCAACTTCGCTATGCGAGGTAACTCATCTCGCAGGTAGTGATGATGTGTTGCCTCCAGATAATCGACCAGTTCGGTGGCCGTCATCGTCGTCCACTCGGCAGCGACGGAATCGTTGACTGCTGCCGCTAACTCGACGATCGTCAGTCCAGGGTCGAGTTCGTGCCACGCACAAGCTTCGGCCAAGGTGCGACCACCGCCGCAGCAGTAATCCAAGCCGCGCCGCTCGAGTTCGCGCGCCAGAGGTGGGTGAGCGTCGACTACCTGCGCCAGCGTCATGTCCAGATCGATCGCCATTCGCCCATGCTGAACGAATCCGAGCACGGCTGCTAGGGCGTAAAGTCCCACCGACGCGCGGCGCAAGGTCAGCTGGGCGCGGCCTCAATTATCGACAGCGGACCCGCCGTTTTGACGAGTCGTGTGAACGAGAAGTCGGCGTCGGCCAACAATGAAACGTATTCGGACTGCGTTCTTTCGCGTCCGCCGTGGTTGAGAACCATCATGTTGATATCCATGAGGAAGCCGGGGTGCGGCGATGGTTCGTCGGGCAGCACCATCTCGATGATCAGCAGCCGAGTTTGCGCATCGGCAATGCACTCACGGCAGCGCCGGAGAATTCGTGCCGAGTCGCCGTCATCCCAATCGTGGATGACGGTCTTCAGCATGATCAAGTCGGCTCCCGAAGGTACCGAGTCGAAGAAGTCTCCGCCGACTACTCGGCATCGCTCCTCCACTCCCGCGGACGCCAGAGCCGACACATCAGTAACCACCTCGGGCGTATCGAAGAGGACACCCGTCGCCCGCGGAGCAACGCCGAGGGTGGCAGCCAGCAAAGCACCCTGGCCGCCGCCGACATCCATGATCACCCTCGCACCTGTGAAGTCGTACGCGGCGACAATTGCGCTGTTGGACGCGATGGACGTTTGCGTCATCCACGCCGCAAACTTGGCGTTGGCATCGGCATCCTGGCCCAGGTGTTCAAAGAAGGTACGCCCATGCACGCGCTCGAACGGCACTTCGCCCGATCGAATTCCCGCAGCCAGTTCGATCCAACCCAGGAAGTGAAAAGGTTGGTTGACAAGCACCCCCAACGACCGGACGGAATTCGGTGTGTCGGAGCGCAGCGCGTCGCCCAGCGGTGTGTTCTGGAAACGCCCATCGTCCAGAACGCGGAGCACGCCGAGGCTCGCGGCAGCACGCATCAGCCGCCCAACCCAGGGCTCGTATGCCCCAATCGCCTCGGCTACTTCAGCAGCACTTCGTGCCTGCGCACCGAGCGCGTCGGGAATCGCCAGTTCAGACAGCGTGGCAAGAACCCGCGACGGCAAGGTCGCCATGATCATCTGCATCACCTGCACGTGCGGCGGTGGCCCCGTCGGTGGCCCCGGTGGCGTCTGATCGGTCATGTTCGACTCCTCCTGCCGTCGCCCCGCCAATCGCAGCAAGGCAACCTTAGGTCGCCCACGACCGCCGAACACAAGCCAAGCGGTTCGCCAGTGACAGTTCTCGCTGGGGTATCGTCCTGCCGACCAGCGTCAGCTTTCACCTTCCGGAGGAGCATTCAAATGCGTCAGATTTCCAAATCGTTGCCGCGGCGGCGAGTCGCCTCGACAGTCATCGCGCTGACGCTCGCGGCAGCATTGGTCGGCGCACTCGCCGGTTGCTCAGACGACAGTCGAACGGTGACCGTCACCCATCCCGAGGTTGAAGCACCCGTTTACGTCGACCTCGGTGACGAAGGCCCATCCGTCGGCGACCAACGCCTATTCCACTTCGATGCGGTCGCCGACGACGGCAGCACCGTCCTGACCGATTGGGTCATGACCACGACCGGCGTCGATGTCACCGAGGCGAACGTGCAGTCGCGGACGGTGACGGGCGTGTTTTCATTCGGCACCGATGGCGATCAGCTGATCCTCGAAGGGGTGGCGTTGTACCCCGGTGAAGGGGCGACCTTGAAAGTGTCGTCGACGACGGTGCGATCGATCATCGGTGGCTCAGGTAAGTACGCCGGGGCATCCGGGTGGGTGGAATCGATCCACAACGCCGATGGCACCTGGCAACACACGTTCCACATCGATTGAAGCCACATCGGCTGATGCGACTAACTGCGATCGTCCCGTCGGCCAATCGTTGGCAACACGCCGAGGCTGTCGTGCGTGCTTTGCTGCCGGCGCCGCCGGGTGTCGACCTCGAGGTGTTGGTCGTCTGTGGCGAAACCGGCGCTCCGCCCCCCGAAGACGAGTCGAATCTTCGCTACGCATCGATTCCCGAACACGATATTTTCGTCGCGCGCAGTGTGGGCCTGACGTTGGCGACCGGTGAGTTCGTTGCGCTCTTCGAAGACCATGTGCTCCCGGATGCGAACTGGGCTACTGCACTGCTGGCGGCCTGGGAACAGCATCCTGAGGCCGAT
Organism: Actinomycetota bacterium; assembly: GCA_016213665.1. GTDB lineage: Bacteria > Actinomycetota > Acidimicrobiia > Acidimicrobiales > Ilumatobacteraceae > UBA668. Next base: position 12,483 of record JACQZX010000107.1, read on the forward strand.
GCGATGATCTACCCGCTGACGGTCGGTCCTGACGCGATGATGTGGGAGATCGCGTTGTTTACGCTCACCTTTGGGCCATTCCTCGGCGTTACTGAGGCCCCCCGCGATCGAATACCGGTTCCGGGAATGGTGGCCTTCAGGCGATCGCTTGTTCCCACTCCTACCCCACCGGCTGGATGGTTGGAGTACGAATTCCTGGCACAACTCGCCACCGAGGGACGCATCGCGATGACGACAGCAACCAAAGGTCTGCACATCCAGCCGGTCGGGTGGCGGGCCCCGATACTGAGTTTCCACTCCGGTCGCATGTATGCGGGTTCGGCCGCGGCCGACCCTGCCGTGACTCGATGTGGAGAACTTCGCCGACTACGCCGCGACCGTAAGTTGATTTCCGATCAGACATTCGCCGCTCGCCGCCGCATCACCGGCGCAAAGGTCGGTGTGCGCTTCGCTGCATGCGCATCCGCGGTGATCGCCGCCAATCTCATTGGCCAACTGGTTGGTGTCGCCAGCCGATCGGCCGGTCACAGCTCAACGATACTTCAGTAGGCCGAGCCATTCAGTCGTAGACGACGTGTCGATTGGTGCCGCGCTCGCGGGCTAATCCGACCGCGCAGAACGAGCCCGGCACGATCGGCAGCCAGAATGCGAACACTCGGTGGGCGACGACGCCAACGAGGGCGATCTCGAGCGGCACGCCGACAACGTGAAGCAGCAAGGTGGTCGCCGCGTCGACACCAGCGCTCGCGATCAGAGGAACAGGCAACGCTTGCACGAGGTATCCCGCGGTGTAAGCAGTCAGCAGCGCCGTCGGCGACGGCTCGGCACCGAACGCGCGCAACGCTGCCCAGAGGCTGCACACATCGCCAACCCAGTAACACGCCGCCCACCACAGCAGCCGTCTGCCCTTGCGATGAAACAAACAGTCTCTTGCCCAGGCCGCAGCCGCGACACCGGTCGCAAGCGCGCGCCGCATGACCCCTGCGTCGGCCACGCCGAATCGGCAGCGACGTTCCGCAGCGGTGAACCACCGAGCGACGGCCAAGACGACGGGCACACCGATCAGCCACGGCAAGGTCATCGACAGTGGTGCTTCACCCAACACGACGGCACCGCTGGCGCCGCCGAACGCGATCACCGCGAAGACCAGGTACACAGCGGTGTTGAGACCGACCAGGGTGACTGCGGCTGAGCGCGGGTCTCGTCCGTCGCGACGCAACGCGACGTACACCAATGCCAGCCCGCCGACGCCGGCGAACGCGAACAACTGAGTCGCGGCGAAACTCGCAAGTGTCAGGCGAATGGATTCGGCGATTGGTGGCGCGGCCCCACCACCTACACCGAACGCCACTCGCAGGACACCGGCGTAGCCGGCGAACACGAGTACCTGCCCGACGACGCAAATTCCCAACCATCTGGGGTCGGCTCCTTCGAGGGTATTGCCGATCCGCGTGAATCCGATGAAGCGACCGATCGACGTGATCACAACGACGGCCGCGCCGATCGACCCGACCAACCCGATCACGATGTGACGAGTACGAAATCGCGCGATTCCCGTCATCGGGTGGCCCGGCGGGCAAGCACTCCGAGCGCGGCTCCCCCGGCGACATCGGCCACGAAATGATTGGCGGTGGCCACAACCACAAGCGCGACCGCGCCGGGGTAGGTCGCCCAACCGACTCGACGACTTCGGCTGGAGGCCCGTCGCGCGAGGCCGACTCCGGTGACAACCGCGAACGCAACGTGATGACTCGGCATGGCAGCGATCGGATTGTAGAAGCGGAGCAGCAGCGGATGATCGAGTCCGAATCGATCGCCGTTCATCGTGTCGACGAACTCGTCGAGGGTTCTCGGTGGAGCCGTGGGCATCGCGGCAAAGAACGGCAGGGCACCCGCAAATGCCGCGAGTGCGGCCCGCCGCTCACGGAAGAAGCTCGCGTCGCGTCGGCGGTACAACAGCAGCAGCCAACCGACGCTCAAAGCTACGTTACCGGCGGCGTATCCGAGATTGAGCGCAGGCACCATGCCGGGCACACGCAATGCTGCACTCTGGACCTTCGACTCGATGTCGATGCCCATCGATCGTTCCCACCCAAGGATTCGCTGCGCGTCGTACCTCGCGCGAGCACGTCCGCGTTCGTTCCACACCAATCGACGAACCACGAGGTATGCACCGTAGGAGCAGAGGCCGAGAGCGACCTCTCGACGGAAGTCGAATCGACCGCGGTCGCTCATCGTTCCGCTCCCCACGAAATCGCGAATCGGGCCGCCCAATGCTCGGGGTACCGCCGAATGGCATCGGTCCAGTGATCGGCGAGCAGTTGCAACGCGTGGCGCTCGCCTACCTCGCCATCGTCGCGATTCGGTGGTTCGATCGCTTTGGTGAACCGAACACACCAGCGTCTTGCACCAAGCGGCAAGACGTCGAACGGAACGATCGGTGACCCCGTCAACCGGGAGAGGGCGACGATGCCCGCCGGCAGTCGCGCCCGTGACCCGCAGAAGTCGACGTCGTATGTTCGCGGCGTGGAGCCGAAGGCGTCGTCGCCGAGGATCAGAAGCGCCTCGCCGCGCTGCAAGACCTTGATCGCCGCGAGCGCGGTGCCCGATCGATAGAGAATGTGCAGCCCAACTTCTGTTCGTATGTGTTCGATCGCCCACGCCAGCCAGTTGTCGGCGACGACCACCGTCGTCGGCACCGGGATCGCCGCCCGCGGAACGGCGGCAGCGACCTCCCACCCGCCCAAATGGATACCTGCCAGCAGCACGCCGCGACCGCGAGCGGCGGCCTCGGCAACGACATCGATGCCGTCGATCCGCACGGTCTGCAGGAAGGCCGCGGGCCGGGAGATCGCCCACAGCAGATCCGCTGACCGGCGGGCCTCGTTCACCATCTCACGGCGAACAATGCGGCGGACCACCCGATCACCCGGCTGGGCACCACAGGCGCGGGCCAGGTTGGTCCCGAGTCGTCGGCGCACCGACGGCCGCACCGCCCACTCGATGTTGCCCCCAAGTAGCGCCAGCGAGTGGGCAACTCGCTGCGGCAGCCTGCCGCCGATCGCCGCCGCGCCGTCGATTATATGACCGAGGACACGCGCTGCCTTCCGGCCCCGGCCGAAAGGCGCGCGAATCGCGTGCGACGATGACGTTTCGCGAGGCACCGGCGCGGCGGGCACAGTTGAGCACGTTAGATGACATCGATGGTCGAAAGTCCCTAGGGTTCGACGCGCGCGGGTCATACCGTGATCGTTATGGCCGAGGCTGCAGTTTTGCCGATTACGGATGGAAGCCACACCCAGACGCGCGCCGTCGTCGACGGTAACGAGGCGGCCGCACGCATAGCCCACCTTGCCTCCGAGGTGATAGCTATCTACCCGATCACGCCCGCGTCGCCGATGGGCGAATCCGCCGACGACTGGAGTTCGAAGGGGCGCACCAACCTCTGGGGTGCGGTGCCGGAGGTGATCGAGATGCAAAGCGAGGCGGGCGCGGCCGGAGCACTCCACGGTGCGATTACGCGCGGCGCACTCGGCACGACCTTCACCTCCAGCCAGGGCCTGCTGCTGATGTTGCCGAACATGTTCAAGATCGCCGGTGAACTCACCCCGACCGTCATCCACGTGGCAGCCCGTACGGTCGCCACGCACGCGCTGAGCATTTTCGGTGACCACAGCGATGTCATGGCCGCCCGCACGACCGGCTTCGCGATGCTGTGCGCCAGCAGCGTTCAGGAGGCGGCCGACTTCGCCGCGGTTGCGCATGCGACAACGCTCGACACACGCGTTCCGTTCCTGCACTTCTTCGATGGGTTTCGTACCAGTCACGAGGTCGCCACCATCGAAGAACTGACCGAGCAGCAATTGGCGACGCTGATCGACCAATCGGCCATCGCCGCTCACCGCGCTCGCGGGCTCGACCCCGACCGCCCGGCGTTGCGCGGCAGTGCTCAGAACCCCGACGTGTTCTTCCAAGCCCGCGAGGCTTGCAACCCTTTCCACGCCAGCGTTCCCGACGCCGTTCAATCGACGATGGATCGCCTCGCGGAACTGACCACGCGGCAGTACCACCTTGTTGACTACTACGGAACTCCCGACGCGGAGCGAGTGATCGTGATGATGGGCTCCGGGGCCGGCGCCGCCCGGGAAGCGGTCAAGGCACAGGCGACCGTTGGCGAACGAGTCGGCGTTGCCGTCGTGCGCCTGTTCCGCCCCTTTCCTACCGAAGCCTTCCTGGCAGCGCTGCCACCGAGCACGCGCACAGTCGTTGTGCTCGACCGCACGAAAGAACCGGGCGCGCCCTTCGAGCCGCTGCACCTCGATGTGTTGAGCGCGCTCTGGCACAGCCCACCAGAGTCATGGGCAGATGGTCGAACCCCGCGCGTGATCGGCGGGCGCTATGGGCTCAGCAGCAAGGAGTTCACTCCGGCGATGGTTAAGGCCGTCCTCGACGAAGCAGCCAAGGTGAAGCCACGCAACGGGTTCACCGTCGGGATCATCGACGACGTGACCCATACCAGCCTCACCTACGATCCGTCGTACACCACCGATCACGCGCGTGTGCGTGCCGTGTTCTTCGGCCTCGGTGCTGATGGCACGGTGGGTGCCAACAAGAACACCACCAAGATCGTCGGCGACAACACCGACTTGGCTGTGCAGGCCTACTTCGTCTACGACTCGAAGAAGGCCGGATCAATGACCGTGAGCCACGTTCGCTTCGATCCGAAACCGATCATGAGTACATACCTCATCGATCGCGCCACGTTCGTCGGTGTTCATCAGTGGGACTTCCTCGAGCGGATGGACGTGCTGAACGTGGCCGCACCCGGGGCAACGGTGTTGATCAACAGCCCGTTCGCTGCCGACAAGATCTGGGATCGCCTCACGATCGAAGCTCAGCACGCCATAGTCGAGCGTCAGCTACAGCTGCACACGATCGATGCCGCCGCCGTCGCCAGCGCAGCTGGTTTGCAAGGTCGCGTCAACACGGTGATGCAGACGTGTTTCTTCGCGCTGTCCAATGTGTTGCCGACCGAGCAGGCGATCGGCGAACTGAAGCGAGCGATCACCGCCACCTACGGCAAACGCGGTGATGTCGTCGTGCAACGCAATATCGCCGCAGTCGACACCACGTTGGCGCAACTGTTTCGCGTACCCGTGGGCGCGACAGTGACGGCCACCAAGCATCGCCGCCCGGCACTAACCGGCGAAGCCACCGACTTCGTCCAACGGGTGACTGCGCGGATGCTCGCGGGTGAAGGCGATCAGCTGCCGGTGAGCGCGATGCCGCCGGACGGCACGTTCCCTACCGGAACTTCGCGCTTCGAGAAGCGGACCATCGCCACCGAGATTCCGATCTGGGAAGCCGACTTGTGCATCGATTGCGGAAAGTGCGCGATCGTCTGCCCGCACGCCGCGATACGCATGAAGGTGTACGACCCCGCCCAACTACAAGTCGCAGGCGCCGAGGTGCTGAAGACGAAGTCGTTCCGCAGCCGCGAAGTACCCGGCATGTCCCTCACTGTGCAGGTCGCGCCCGATGACTGCACCGGCTGCGGACTGTGTGTAACCGCTTGCCCCGCCCACGACAAGAGCGAAGTCAAACGCAAGAGCCTCAACCTGCAGCCGATCGGCGACCATCTCGATGCCGAGCGCGTTGCCTGGGAGGCCTTCCGCGAACTCCGCGAGGCAGACGTGGCGCAGTGGGACCCGTCGTCCGTGAAGACGAGTCAATTGCGCGAGCCGTTGTTCGAGTTCAGCGGCGCATGTCTGGGCTGCGGTGAGACGCCGTACCTGAAGCTGCTCACGCAGTTGTTCGGGGACCACCTGCTGATCGCCAATGCGACCGGCTGCAGCAGCATCTACGGTGGCAACCTACCGACGACTCCTTATTGCGCTAACGCCGACGGTCGCGGGCCGGCGTGGAGCAACAGCCTCTTCGAGGACAACGCCGAGTTCGGGCTTGGCATCAGACTCGGTCTCGATGCTCAGCAACGCGCCGCACTCGGCCTGCTGACGAAGCTGTCAGAGGGCAGGCCACCGCGCGTCGATCCGACTCTGGCTGTGGCAATCGTCAACGGTGTGAAGGACGGCGGCGACATTGCGATTCGCGAGCAGCGTGCCCGTGTCGAACAACTACGAGCGGCACTGACCGAGATCGACGAGCCGGTGGCAGCGCAACTGCTCGACCTGTGCGGCACGTTGGTTCGCAAGACAGTGTGGATCGTCGGCGGCGATGGCTGGGCGTACGACATCGGCGCCGGCGGCCTCGATCACATCCTCGGTAGCGGGCGCAACGTGAACATTCTCGTACTTGATACAGAGGTCTACTCCAACACAGGCGGCCAGGCATCGAAGGCAACGCCACGCGGCGCGGTCGCCAAATTCGCCTCCAGTGGAAAGAGCGTCGCCAAGAAGGACCTCGGCCTGGAGGCGATGTCGTTCGGCGACGTCTACGTCGCGCAGGTTGCGCTTGGCGCGAGCGACGTGCAAACGGTGAAGGCACTGCTGGAGGCCGAGGCCTGGCCGGGAGTGTCGCTCGTGATCGCCTACAGCACGTGCATCGCTCACGGGTTCGACATGCGACAATCCATGACCCAACAGAAGCTCGCCGTACACAGCGGACACTGGCCGCTCTATCGGTATCGCCCTAGCGCAGCGGAGGCAAGCAAGCCCTTCCAGTTGGACAGTGCCACCCCGTCGGTGCCCTATATCGACTTCGTCGGCAGTGAGGCCAGGTTCGCGATGTTGCAGCGCAGCAATCCCACGCGAGCCCAAGAGCTGGGCACACTCGCGGAGGCCGATATCGCCGCCCGGTGGCGCTACTACGAGCAACTTGCAGGTGTCGAACGCGCCGCCCCCAGCCATATCGGAGATGCAACTCCAACCGCGGCCGAGACCGAGACCGGGGCAGAGCCATGAGTCTTGACATGTCGACCAACTATCTCGGAATGCGGCTACGAAGTCCCATCGTGGCGTCGGCCGGTCCGTTGACCGGCGATCCGACCCAGTGGGATCTGATCGAGCAAGCAGGCGCGGGCGCGTTGGTTCTGCCATCGTTGTTCGAGGAGCAAATCGATCGCGAGGCCTTTGCCATTGACAACACCCTCGACGCCGGCACCGATGCCTTCGGCGAGTCGCTCAGCTACTTGCCGGAGTTCGAGAGCTACGACACCGGCCCCGCGCGTCACCTCGCGCTGGTCGAACTGGCGCGCGAACGGCTCACGATTCCC
>JACQZX010000108.1 GCA_016213665.1 Actinomycetota bacterium
AAGAAATGGATCGCGGCCGAAGTCACCATCGACGGCGAGCACTACCGCCAGGCCGGGATGCGATTGAAGGGCAATTCGTCGCTAGCCGGTCTCGGCGGATGGCAGCCCGCGCCTGGCCCGGTGCCTGCTCCGGGCCCGGTACCCGGCGGCGGTCCGGGTCTTCCGCCCGGGCTCGGCAGCGCCTCCGCCGAGGAACCGGAGGCGCTGCCGTGGCTGATCCGTCTCGACAAGTTCATTGCCGATCAACGGCACGACGGTCTCGTCGACTTCGTCGTGCGTAGTAGCGGCACTGAGACAGCCCTGAACGAGGCTGTGTCGGTTGCCCTACTCGCCGAGGCCGGACTCGCAACCTCGCGGGCGTCGGCCACGCGGTTCACTGTCAACGATCGTCGGCCGAAGCTGCGGTTGGTCTTGGAGAACATGAACCAGGAATGGGCCGACGAGAACCTGACCGTCGGCGCATACCTCTACAAGGCTGACTCATCGGGCGACTACAACTATCGCGGCAGCAATCCCAATGACTATGGCGATGCCTGGTCGCAAGAAGCCGGCGACGACTTGACGCCCCTGATCGAGTTCCTCGACTTCATCAACAACACCGACGATGCCACCTTCGCCGCCGATCTCGCCAAGCATCTAGACCTGGAAGCATTCGCCGAGTACATGGCGATCGAGGACCTGCTGGCGAACTTCGACGACATCGCCGGCCCGGGTAACAACTCGTACCTGTTCTACGACCAAGGCTCGAAGTTGTTCAAGGTGCTTGCGTGGGACCACAACTTGGCGTTATCGGGTTCTTTCGCGGGCGGCCCGGCTCCGGTCCCTCCGAATCCCGGCCCCGGGAACGGCACCGGGAAGATCAACGTTCTGGTCGAACGCGCGCAACAGCTTCCTCGATTCGTCGCGCTCTACGACGCGGCGCTCGCCAGACTGCGCAGCGAGTTGTTCGATTCCGGGGACGCCACGTCGATCTTGAACAGCTGGACCGACCTCTTGCTGCAGCAAGCCGGCGACCTGATCGCAGCCGAAACGATCACGAGCGAATCCGAATCGGTCGCGTCGTTCTTCGTCGAGCCTTAGATTGCGATCATGGAAGCAAGCGGTCGGCACGTAACCCAGCGCAACGGCTGGGTTTGGTGCGCCACTGCTGCCGTTCTGTTCGGCGCGGCGACTCCGGCAACGAAGCTGGTCGTTGACCACGTCGGCGCGGTGACGTTGGCCGGTTTGCTATATCTCGGTGCCGCGCTGGCTGTCGCCCCGTTTGCGCTCCGTGAGCAACGTTCCGTGGGCACGCTGAATCAGCGCGCTCGCTTGTTGCTCGCCGTCGGCTTTGGCGGTGGCCTCGCACCGGTGCTCCTCGTGCTGGCTCTCGATCGAACCCCGGCGGGAACGGTCTCATTGTTTCTCAACCTCGAACTTGTCGCGACCGCGTTCATCGCCCGCGTATTCCTGCAAGAACACATCGGTCGCCGCTCCGGGCTTGGCATCGTCATCGTCGTTATCGGCGGTGTCATCCTGGCTGGCACCGCTGAGGCGGGTCTCGCCGTGGGTGCGTTGCTCGTCGTCGCGACCTGCGTCTGCTGGGGGATCGACAACGCCATCACGGCAAGTCTCGACAGCTACAGCCCATCGCAGATCACACTCGCCAAAGGAGTTGTCGCCGGCTCTGTCAACCTCATCCTCGGTCTGGCGCTCGACGGCGCGCCGGTCGCCGCCTTCGTACTTGCCTCGCTCGGCATCGGGGTACTTGGCTACGGCATCTCGATCACAATGTGGATCACAGGCGCTCGGTTGGTAGGCGCCGCGCGTGGCCAGGTGATCTTCGCGCTCGCACCATTCATCGGGGCGGTGCTCGCCTGGCCGGTCAACGGCGATCGAATCACTGGCACGACCGCCGTCGCGTTCACCGTTTCGCTAGTGGGCGTTGTCGTGGTCGCGACTAGTCGACACGAACACGACCACACTCACCAGCCAATCGAGCACACGCACGCGATCGACCCGAGTGACCCTCACCATCGCGGGGAAGCCATTGAGATCATCGCCGGCACTCAGCACCGCCACCTTTTTCTGACCCACGAGCACGTCCACCTGCCCGATATCCATCACAGACACGAGCACCCAGCCGTGTAGCCACGAGGTGGCCACACGACTGGGCTCAACCGTGAGTGAGTTTCTTCTCTCTGTCTGCGTTGCTAGCGCAGCTTGCTGATCAATCGCCTTCCAACCAGCACGGTTGCTGCCGTGCCCGCAATGAAAGCAATGGCCATCGCGGCGTAAGCGCTGTTCGGTTCATCGACGAAACGCTCGATGACTCTTGCACCGATCGTCCAGGTCAGCATGAACACGATCAGCCCAACGCCGAAACCGGTCGCCCGTGCCGCAACACGGTCGGCTCTGTCGTCCGCGCGTGTGATCGTCGGGGTGACGGTTTGAGTACTCATGGTGCGAACGACTGGAAGAATGTCGGGTAGGTGCCAAGTGCCCCGAGCGCACCGAGCGCAAGCCCGATGTAGAAGGCCTTCTGCAGCTTGACGTTCTTCTTGCGCCAGATTGTCCAGAGGATGGCTAGTGACACGAAGTAGACCAGCGCGGCGACGGTGGTCTTGCCGGCAAGCGGCCCGACTCCTTGGCCCCACTCCCACTTCAGCAGCCATTCCTTCCAGCCAAGAGATGCTTCGGCAAGAACGGTGAGTAGCCCGAGTACGAAGATTCCGATTCCTGCTGAAATCATCATCGCCGCACCCGGGCCATCGGGCTTGTCGGGAAGATCCATCCCGGCCAACTCAGGGGCGACTTGTGCGTCGTCGTGTGCGGTCGTGGTCATCGATGTAGTGGTCATAGTGGTTCCCTCGGTGTTCATGAGATTGGTGCAACCTTGTTGATGAAGGCACCAAGGGCGCCTCCGACGACGGCGGCCAGGAAGCTGCCGACGAGCATCACGATGACGGTCGTGCGTAGCCACTTGCGCGCAATAAGCCGTGGTCCGTAGTAGAGCACCAGCAGAAACGCCGACGTGGCGAGGAGCGGTGCCGCCCAGGCAACGTGCTCTTTCCATTCCATCCCGTAGTGGTGCCATTCCTCGGTGTCGCCCGAGACATTGGAGAGCAGGAAGTCGCGTGGCGAGCAGGTTGCCGATGGCAGTTCGAGCCCCGTGCATCCCGCAAAATCCTTACCGGCGATCTTCTCGCGGTACCAGGGATAGACGATCCAAGTGCCGGTGATGACAGTGGCCCACGCGGCGACGGCCATCGCACCGAAGCCGAGATATAGCCGCTTCATGCGCTCCTTGATGCCTGCCGTCGTGACGAGACCGGGTCGCAGGCTCCAGAGCCCGGCCAGTGCACCGCCGAACGCCAGCAGGTAAAGCGTTCCGAGCACCAGGCCGTGAATGACGGCCCAGGTCTCTCGTGAAGTGAGTTCCATGATTCCTCCCACTCTCTCCCCGTGTGAGGAGATGAGTCACGATCATTGAAGCGCGACCCGCAATAGTGGGGCAAGGGTCGTTGGGCCCACTCGCCAACGCCAAACGTCCGCGCGATGACCATCGCGATCACCTGCAGTCGCTATCTGTGACAGAGATTGACCAGGGACTTTCGACCCTAGATCGCGCGATCGCTAGGGGACGGAATGGAACGCATGAATGTGTTCGATGCCCTTGACTGCACAACCGTTCTGGATGATCCACCCGCTGAGGTGCACGTCCCCGCTCCGAGGAGTCCCGATACGGGAGGCAAGGTCGATCTCGACCGCCGCCAGTTCCTCGATCGACTGCTCGCGACGGGCGCCACTGGCCTCGCCGCTGCGTTGGCGGGCGGGTACGTACTCGGCTCGACGGTTGCTCCGGTATTCGCTTCCGATCCGGAGGTGTCGACGAAGCACAAGTTTCGCTACGGGATGGTGATCGATACGCGCCGTTGCGTCGGGTGCAAGGCGTGCATGGCCGCCTGCAAGACCGAGAACAAGACTCCGCCGGGGGTGTATTACACGGTCGTTGTCGAAGACACGCGCAACAGCGAGTTCGATCGGCCTTTGTTCATGACCAAGCCGTGCTTCCACTGCGAGCACCCTCCGTGTACGAAAGTGTGCCCGGTGTCCGCGACGTTCAAGCGTGAGCAGGACGGCATCGTCGTCATCGACTACGACCGGTGCATCGGTTGCCGCTATTGCATCACGGCCTGTCCCTACGGTGCCCGCTACTTCGACTTCGGCGAGAACTACGACATCACCGATTCGGGCGGTGCGTGGGCGGATGTTCCTTCACCCGAGTACAACCAGTACCGGGTACGTGAGGACGGCGAGTCGCCGATCGGCAACGTGCGCAAGTGCACGTTCTGTCTACATCTGCAGGATGCCGATGGGAAATACTCCCGTGAGGAAGGACGTTGGCCGGCATGCGCGAAGACGTGTACCGGTCACGCGATCCACTTCGGGGACTTGATTGACCCGGAGAGCGAGGTCTCGCGATTGCTGGTCGAGCGACAGGCCGTGCGACTCAAAGAAGAGCTTGGTACGGAGCCAAACGTGTACTACCTGCTTTAGGAGGCGGTTGTGGACATCTGGTTGAAGCGTGTGTTCTGGGCCGGGGGCGGGTTGTTCTTCGCCATCGGTATCTTCGGCTGGTTTGATCGCCTGTCGAATGGTCATCTCAACACCGACTACGGCAGTGTGATTCCTTGGGGTCTTTGGGTGGCCGCGTACGTCTTCTTCATTGGTTTGTCTGCTGGGTCGTTCCTTATCTCGTCACTCGTGTACGTGTTCGGTGTCAAGCGATTTGAGTCAATCGGCCGGATTGCATTGTTTCAGGCTTTGGTCACCCTCACCCTCGCGCTGTTGTCGATCTGGGTCGACCTCGGGCATATGAGTCGTGCTTTCAACGTGTTCGCCTACCCGAACTTCAAGTCACCGATGGCCTGGATGATCTGGCTGTACACCGCTTACTTCGCGCTTGTCGCCGTTGAGCTCTGGTTCCTGCTGCGTCGTGACCTCGTCGTTGGCGCCAGAGCAAGCGGGGTGCGCGCGAAGGTCTACAAGGTTCTGTCGCTTGGAGCGAAGGCAACCTCCGACGAATCGGTCAACCGTGATCGCAAGATCGTCAAGGTGCTAGCCACCGTAGGAGTGCCGGTCGCAATCATGTTCCACGGCGGTGTCGGTGCCCTGTTCGGTGTCGTCGCTGCCCGCCCGGGTTGGAACAGCGGGCTCTTCCCGATCCTGTTCCTCCTGTCGGCACTCGCCAGTGGCGGTGCGCTCTTGATGTTGGTGTCGGCGATCTTCCAGGGCGGCTACCACCGCAATTCGGAGACGATCGTCGCGCTTGGCCGGTTGGTACTCGGGCTGCTGGTGCTCGATGTGATCTTTCAGGCCTCAGAATGGCTGGTTTCTGGTTATGGCAACGTCCCTGGCCACGTCGAGGGTCTCAAGTTGATCTTCTCAGGCCCGTACTGGTGGGTGTTCTGGGTGTGGCAACTCCTGCTCGGTACCGCCATCCCGATCGTCATCCTCGCCACCAAGCGGGGCCACTCCGCCCGCTGGGCAGCGGCTGCCGGCGGTTTGATCGCGGTCGGTTTCATCGGAGTGCGACTCAACATTGTCATTCCGGCACTTGCCACCGAGGAAGTTGTGGGACTCACCTCGGCGGTCGACAACCCACGGATCACCACCGATTACTTCCCGAGCGTGATGGAATGGGCGGTCACGCTCGGGATTGTCGGGCTCGGTCTGTTGATGTTCGGTCTCGGTGAATACCTGCTACCCAACTCATCGGAAGAGGTTTCTCATGTACCTGCTTGATAGCAAGCTCGGTCGTCGTGTGTTCATGAAGGGAAGCGGGGCAATTGCTGTCGGGGCCGCTGCCGGCGGAGTCATGACCGGATGTGCCACCATCGGCTCCGACGAGCACGCGCTCGGCACCGATAGTGATGGCGAAGCCCGCTGGGGACGGGAGGCCGGAGAGTGGATCCCGACCTGCTGCAACATCTGTGGCGGCCAATGCGGTGTGCTCGTGCAAGTCGTCGATGGCAAGGTCAACAAGATCGAACCGAACAATTGGAACCCGAACAACTACACCAATATCTCAACAGACTTTTTCGACGGCTACACCGAGGAGTATGGCGTCAAGGAGGGTGCTGCCATTTGTCCGAAGGGCAACGCGGGTATTGCGCAGCTCTACGACCCAGATCGAGTGACCAAGCCCCTGAAACGGACGAACCCCGACAAGACCTTCGGCGCCGACCCCAAATGGGAGGAGATCTCCTGGGAGCAGGCGCTTGACGAGATTGCCGCCAAGCTGAAGGCGCTGCAGGACGCGGAGGAAGTGCACAAGTTGTTGTGGATCAGTGAGGATCACTCCTTCGTCCACATCCAGGAGGACTTCAACACACTATTCGGGAACCCGAACTACTCGAACCATGCCAACCTGTGCGACGTTGCGAGGAAGGGCTCGTTCAAGACAGTGATGGGCGACGAGCGGCCACTCGCCGACTTCCTCCAATCGAAGTACATCATGCTCTTCGGCTGGAATCCCACATCAGCCATCAAATGGGTCCATCTTCCACGCATCATTGCACGAGCGATCGAGACCGGTGCCCGACTGGTGGTTGTCGACCCCTACCTGTCCGACACCGCAGCGAAGGCTCAGGAGTGGGTGTCGTTGCGGCCGGGCACCGACGGCGCGCTCGCCCTGGCGATGGCACACGTGATCATCCGCGACGAGCTCTATGACAAAGAATTCGTTGACGCCTGGACTGTTGGCTTCGACGAGTACGCCGACTTCGTAGCCGACAAGACTCCCGAATGGGCCGAGGGGATAACAACGGTCAGCGCCGCGACGATCGAGAGGCTCGCCAACGAACTGGCGACTACCAAGCCCGCACTTGTCGATGTGTGGAGCGGCCCTGGCCAACAGTCAAACGGTTTCCAGGGTGGTCGCGCGATAGCGTTGCTCAACGCGCTCATCGGCACCATAGACAAGCCCGGGGGGATGATCAGCCCATCGCGCAGCGGAAACAAGCACGCGAAGGTGACACCCGATGCGGTCGCTGCCGAATCTCGCAAGCTACCCCGCTTCGATCAACTCGAGACTTACCCACTTGGCCACAAGTCCGGCGTCTACCCCCGCATGTTCTCCAACCTGCTCGATGGCAACGGTCCGTACGAGCCGAAGATGATGATGTGCCTGTTCCAGAATCCGGTGATGTCGGTTCCAGGCATGGAACGGATCGTCGAGGCGATCGCCAAGCTTGAGACGTTCGTGGTCGTCGACACCATGCTCAGCGAAACCGCGATGCTCGCCGATTACGTGATTCCTGGTACCACTTACCTCGAGCGCTACGACATCAACACGCATTGGGTCACTTGGACGGCGGTTGGACTCCGCCAGCCGGTGGTCAAGCCGATCTTCGGTCAACTCACGGAGTACGAGTTCGTCGCCGCGCTCGGTCGCCGCCTCGGTTTGAAAGATGCTGATGGCAAGGAGTTCTTCAGCGTAGGTGCGCTCTCCGGTGAGCCGATTGAAGACCTCACCGCTTGGTACGAGGACAATCTCTCGCAGGAGTTGTCGACAGGTGGTCCGGGAATCACGCTCCAAGAACTCCAAGCGTTACCCGGAGCCGTGTTCGTCGACGAGAAAGGAACCAAGTACGCCAAGTACGCAGGTGAACTGTCGCCGGAGAAGTTGGAGACAGCCGTCTACGACGGCGACCCAGCGGACGAGGGAACGGTCATCTACGACAAGGCCAAAGATGACGGCGGTGTTGTGATCGGACGTGTCTTCGGCGGCAAGCCGGTGAAAGGTTTCGCGACCAAGAGCGGCAAGGTTGAGTTCGTCTCGGTGGCGATGGTCGACAAGACCGACACCGACGGTAAGGCGGTCGACCTGCTTCCGGTGTATACGCCGCGCGACTGGATGCCCGACGACGAGTATCCGTTGTACTTGATCAACTGGAAGGAAGCGAGCCACACCCATACGCGGACCCAGAACAACCCGATCTTGCTCGAACTCAAGCCCGACAATCCACTCGTCATACACCCTGACACGGCCGCCAAGTACGGGCTCGGTGATGGCGACGAAGCAATCGTCGAGTCGATCTACGGCGAGGCGCGGGCAAGAGTGAAGGTCACTCGCCGCATTCATCCCGAAGTGGTCGGTGTGCAGCACGGCTTCGGCCACCGCAATCTTGGTCGACTCGCGGCAGGTCGCGGCACCGGCGACGGTGTTCTGCGGCCGGTGAAAGCCGACTCGCTTTCGGGCCAGTCATTGCACAAGGAGGCCTGCGTGCGGATCAGGGCCGCCTGAAGTCCCCGAGATCTGCTGGTTAGGGTCGACACGACCAAATCTGTCTGGTAGAGTATTGGTCGTGGAGACCAAATCCTCAGACGCTGGCGTACCGGCGGATTACGACCCGGCGCAGTTCCCCGCGTTCGCGGTCACGGTCGATGTAGTGATTCTCACCATGTCCGATGGCGAGCTGCACATGCTGCTCGTGCGCCGCGGCGAAGCGCCGTACAAGGGGATGTGGGCGATCCCCGGTGGCTTCAAGCGCCCCACCGAAACACTCGACGAGGCTGCGCGACGGGAACTGGCCGAGGAGACCGGCGTCGACGTGGCGAGCATGCTCACCCAGTTCGGCGCTTATGGTGATCCGGGTCGCGATCCCCGGATGAACGTAGTCACCGTTGCCTATCTCGCGGTGCTGCGCGATGTCGGCGTGATCGTCGCCGGAACCGATGCGACAGATGCGTTGCTGGCGCCTGTGGCCGGGGTGCTCAGCGGCCAGGTCGACCTGGCTTTCGACCATCGCCAGATCGTGCGCGACGCGATCGAACGTGTGCGGGTCGAGCTCGAGGTCAGCGGGATAGCGACGGCATTCGTGGGACCAACCTTCACATTGGCCGAGCTGCGCGCCGTCTACGAAGCCACTTGGGGGGTGCAGCTCGATGCCGCCAACTTCCGTCGAAGTGTCGCGGCCGACGCCGGTTGGGTAATTCCGACCGGGCGCTTGGCACAGCCTGGTCCGGCCGGCGGTCGCCCGGCGGAGCTCTATCGCGCCGGGCGTTCATGGAAACACGGCGGCCCGATTCATCGGCTGACGAGTCAAAGAAGACCGGAGAGGAAGTAGCTCCAATGAGGGCAGTAGTGCACGACAAATACGGGCCACCCACCGTTCTTCGACTGGAGGACGTCGAGCGCCCGGTGCCGAAGGACAATCAGGTGCTGGTCAAGGTCCACGCGACCACGGTCAACCGCTCCGACTGCGGATGGCGCACTGGCAAACCGTTCTTCGCCCGCTTCTTCACCGGCGTCCGTAGGCCCAAGCATAGGATTCTCGGTGGCGAGTTCGCCGGCGAGATTGCCGCCGTTGGCAACTCCATAACCGAGTTCAAGGTCGGCGACCGCGTCTTTGGCGACTGCGGTTTCGGCACCCATGCCGAGTTCGTCTGCGCGAGGCAGGAAGGCCTGTTGGCGCACCAGCCGGCGGGCATGACCTTCGCAGAAGCGGCGGCGGTGTGCGACGGGGCAATCATTGCGAACTCGTGCCTGACGAGTGTCGAGCTGCGTGGCGGAAGCAGACTGGTCGTATACGGGGCCTCCGGTTCGATCGGCTCGGCCGCCGTGCAATTGGCAAGACTCTCCGGCGCAGAGATCACCGCGGTGTGTAACACCAAGAACCTCGAACTCGTCAAGTCGCTCGGCGCCGATCACGTGATCGACTACACACAGGAAGACTTCACCAAGAATGGCGAGCAGTACGACGTGATCTTCGACGCCGTTGGCAAGCATTCGTTCCGACGCTGCCGGCGGTCGCTGAAGTCGGGTGGGACTTACATCGAAACCGACCTCGGCTTCATGTGGCACGCGCCGCTGTTGGCGTTGCTCACCCGGTTGACGAGCTTGATCGGAGGCAAACGGGTGAGGTTCCCGCTACCGAAGTACACGAAGGAGACCGTCATCCTCCTCAAGGAACTGATCGAGACGGGGAAGTACCGAGCAGTCATCGATCGCTCCTACTCGCTCGATCAGATCGTCGAGGCAACCACTTACGTCGAGACCGGCCAGAAGACCGGCAACGTCGTGATCACTGTCATCGAGACCGCGCCGAATGCTGTAACAGACGAAGGGAAGAACGCGTGAAAGCCATCACCCGCCGCAAGTTCGGCACACCCGATGTTCTCGCACTTGAGGAGATCGATCGGCCCCCCATGGCCGACGACGAAATTCTCGTGCGCGTCAGCGCTGCCTCCGTCAACCCGGCCGACTGGTACGACCTGACAGGTACTCCTCGAATCGCACGTCCCGCGATGGGGCTGTTCCGACCGAAGAACAAGAACCTGGGCGTCGACTTTGCGGGCACGGTCGAGGCGGTCGGCAAGTCTGTTTCGCAGTTCCGAGTCGGTGAGGCGGTGTTCGGCGGGCGCACCGGAGCAATCGCCGAATACGTATGTGTCCGCGAGGAGAAGGCAATAGTGCTCAAGCCGCCGGCAATGACGATGGAGCAGGCGGCAGCGATGCCGGTAGCTGCTCTCACGGCGTTGCAGGGTCTTCGCGACAAAGGTCAACTCCAGCCGGGGCAACATGTCCTGATCAACGGCGCTTCCGGCGGCGTCGGCACCTATGCGGTGCAGATCGCCAAGGCTCTCGGGGCAGAGGTGACCGCTGTATGTAGCACGAGGAATGTCGACCAGGCGAGGGCGCTCGGTGCCGATCATGTCGTTGATTACACCGTGGACGACTTCACGACTGGCGATCATCGTTATGACCTGCTGCTCGACGTCGCCGGCAGCAGGAGGTGGTCCGATTACCGAAAGGTGCTGAAGGAGGATGCCACCATCGTGATCGTCGGGGCGCCAAAGGGCAGCAAGATGTTCGGACCCCTCGGTCACATCATCCATGTTCGGCTTGCTGCCATGTTCAGCAGTCAGTCGGCGACCTTCTTCGTGGCGAAGTTCGACAAGGCCGACCTGTCGGTGCTTGGCGACTTGGTTACGTCCGGAAAGCTGACGTCCGTGATCGACAGGCGCTACCCATTGAAGGAAACCGCCGATGCGTTTCGCTACTTGGGTGAAGGCCACGCGCAAGGCAAGATCGTCGTCACCATCTAGACGAGCGACCACTCGCCCGGCTCTGTGTCAGCTCACAAAGCGACACAACGTCTGTGAGCTGACGTAGAGAGCGGAGGCCGGTGGTTGGATGGCGGGGCTACTGTTCGTCGATGACCAAGGAGGGCATTGAGGATCGTGTTCGATCGATCTGCATGGCCCTGCCCGAGGTAACGGAGAAGCTCAGCCATGGTGCGCCGGCGTTCTTCATCAAGAAGCAGTTCCTGATGCTGTGGGCGAACGGGCATCACGACCACCACTTCCCGCACCTTTGGTGCGCGGCACCACCGGGGGTGCAAGCTGAACTCGTCGAGACCGAGCCGAGCCGCTTCTTCCGACCACCGTATGTGGGCGGCCGCGGCTGGTTAGGTGTGCGACTCGATGGCGCGCTCGACTGGCAAGAGATCGTCGCGATCTGCCAAGAGGCCTACCGCGAGATCGCTCCGCCGAAACTGGCTGCCACCTTCGGGTGATCAATGTTATATGATGATCTAGTGATAGATCATACGGTTGCCACCAGCGTCGGATCAGAGGCGTCGATCGTTCGGGTAACCACGAATGGGTCCATTTCATTGCCCGCGTCGATTCGTCGCCGCTGGGGAGTCGACCGGGTGGCGGTAATAGACCGAGGTGACCTCGCCATTGTGCGGGCCGTGCCCTCCGATCCCGTGAGCTACTTCCGCGGTCGGTTTGCGGGCCCCGGCCCCAACACCGACGAGTTACGCGCGATGGATGGCGACTCCGAACGCGCTTCCGAGGAGGCGAAGGCACATCGGGTACGC
This sequence comes from Actinomycetota bacterium, assembly GCA_016213665.1. GTDB lineage: Bacteria > Actinomycetota > Acidimicrobiia > Acidimicrobiales > Ilumatobacteraceae > UBA668. The sequence continues at coordinate 11,874 of JACQZX010000108.1, forward strand.
CAGTGACGGTATTGCTTGACGCGTACGCGCTCATTGCGTATCTACGCGATGAACCGGCTGCTCCGGTTGTGCAAGCTCTGTTGTGGAAGGGCGGACTCACGATGTCGGCAGTGCAGCTCGCCGAGGTAATCGATCGGATGGAGCGGGTGCACGGTGTGCCTGCCGATGAGGTCGAGGTGGCGGTTTCGGCCCTGAGCATCGAGGTGTTGGTCGCTGACTACCCGGTTGGCGCCGAGGCGGGTCGCATCCGCGCGCGCCGATATGGCGTGACGGGTCGCACACTCTCGATGGCAGATTCGTTTTGTGCAGCGACGGCGGTGACCGCCGATCTCACCGTCGCCACCGCCGATCCCGTGCTTCTCGCCGTCGCCGAGGTCGAAGGTTGCACGGTGTTGCGGTTGCCGAGGGCAGCCGAGTGACTTCAGCCGTCGTCGCGGTTGCGCCAGCGGAACGATCGCAGGCACCACAGCAGTCCGACAACGATCCACACGCCGAGTACCAACGCAACGCGGCCGACTTCCCACTCGCCAGTGACCTCGCGGATATTGGCCTGCTCGGGCAGAAACGCGTAGCGCAGGCCCTGGCACATCCACTTCAGCGGAAAGACGGCCGCGGTGTTTTGCAGCCACTTCGGTACATCGCTGTAGATGAAGAACACACCGGAGATGAATTGCAGAATGATCGCGATCGGCGACACCATCGAGGGCGCCGACTTGCCGTTCTTCGGGATCGACGAGAACGCGATGCCACAAAGAGTGCAGGCGGTGACGCCGAGCACGTAGACCATTGCGAACACCGCCCAGTGTCTCGCGTCGACCGGCAACTCGAGTTCGAAGAACACCACTCCGCAGAAGAGAAGTAGCGCCAGCGACATCAGCGACACCAACATGACGAGGCCGATCTTGCCGATGAAGAAGGTGCTCTTCGGCATCGGGGTTCCTCGCAAGCGCTTCAGTAATCCGGCGTCGCGTTCCATCGCGATAGTGATCGCCAAGTTCTGGAAGCTGGAAGTCATCAGCCCGGCACCGAGCATGCCGGCGACGAAGTAGTTGATGAACGGTGTGCCGGGAATTATCTCGTCCTGGCTGCCGAAGATCGAGCCGAACAGGACAAGCAAGATGACGGGGAACAGGAGCGTGAACACCACCGATTCGCGCTGGCGAAAGAACGACTTGATCTCCGCTCGCGTGCGAGCGAGACAGATCGTGGTGTAACTCACCGAGTGTCCCTCAGCCATCGTCGTTTCCGATCATGGCGAGGTATGCGTCTTCCAGGCTTGGCCGGGTGATCGTCAGTTCGGCCAGTTCCCCGGGGTGTGCCTTGGTCAGATCGCGAACCACTTGAGTTGGTGTGTCCGACTCGATCTCGACGATCTGGCCGGAGGCATCGCGATAACTCACGCGCGCCAGTGTTTGGCGACCACGAAGGCCGCGGGGGGTATCGAGAGCGATGAGTTTTCCGTTGCTTATCACCCCGACGCGATCAGCCAACGCCTCGGCTTCGTCGAGGTAGTGAGTGGTCAACAGAATCGTCGTGCCCTCGGCGCGCAGCCCGTCGATCATCGACCAGAAGTGCCGCCGCGCCTCCGGGTCGAAGCCGGTGGTCGGCTCGTCGAGGAAGAGCAACTCGGGACGGCCGATGATGCCCAGGCCAACGTCGAGGCGGCGACGCAGCCCACCGGAAAGCTGGCTACCGCGCTGGTCGGCATGCTCGCCGAGTCCGACTAGGTCGAGAACTTCGCTCATCGGTCGTGGGTCAGGGTAGAGCGCCGCGAATGTGGCCAGGGACTCTGCGACGGTGAGTTCGGTGAGATCCTTCGTTGACTGCAGCACGATGCCAATACGCGACCGCCAACCGGAGTCGGCTCGCTGTGGGTCGAGCCCAAGCACTCTCACTTCGCCGCCGTCACGTTGGCGGTAACCCTCGAGGATCTCGATGGTTGTGCTCTTGCCGGCACCGTTGGGTCCAAGCAGTGCGAAAATCTCGCCGACGTCGATGTGTAGGTCGAGACCATCGACGGCTTGCGTGGCACCCGACTTGCTGTGGTAGGTCTTGGTGAGCCCGATGACCTCGACTGCGCTCACGGCTGCGAGTCTGGCAGGTCATGGGCCGGCTGGCGCAGTCGCCGCCGTCTCAGAGTTGCAGCCGGGCGATCCACAGGCCCGGCGCGTCGAGTTCGGCCGGGGTTGGTAGCGGCTGCGGGCGCGCGAACAGTTCCACGAGCCCGTGCTCGCCAACTCGGTCGGCGACACCGGCAGTGAAGGTCTTGCCGCGCTGCACCTGTTCTTGCGTCAGTTGCAGACCGAGTAAGCGTTCGACGAACAGGTCGTCGGGCGAGGCTTCGAAGCGGCGCCGTCGGACGGCCTCGGCAATGCGCAGCGCGTCGCCCCCGACCACGCGGGCGGCGACACCGTCGACGAGATAGTCAATCGAACCGACGACAGCAGCGATGGCGGCATCCAGCTGCGGTGCCAGCGCAATTTGCTCGGGCGACTGCACCGCACCGAGCAGTAGCGCCGGGTCGGAAAGCAGTTGCTGCATCGCCGCCATCGGGTCGCCGCCTTCGACATCGAGCGAGCCGAGATGCTCGGCGACCGCCGAGGGGTCGGGGCGGAAGCCCCCCACGTGTCGGCGTACAAGTTCACTGAGCTGCTCGCACAGCAACTCGAAGCCAAACAGGGTATGGCCCGTCATCTCCTGCGCGAGCACCCACAACCGCATCTCGTCAACCGGCAGGCTCCACTCCTCGGCGAACTCATCGATGTTCGCGGGCACGAGCAGCAGTGCCCGATCGCGACGCGGGATCGGTAAGTCGTACTGCCCGAACGTGCGCGCCGCCATTCTGCCGACCATTGAACCGACGGCCATTCCCATTATCGACGGGGCCATCATCTGACTGAGGTTGCTCATCATCGCCATCAGTGGATCTGGCTGATCATCGGCGTCGGGCTCGGTTGCGGCCGGTCGTTTGCCGAGTGATGTCGCCAGCTCAGTGAACAACGGTCGATAAGCGTCGAGGGTGCGCTGGGCCCACACACCACGCGTGACCGGTGTGACCTCGGGGAACTGGGTGTCGAGTCCGGTGAGATCGCGGACGTGTAGCTCGACAATGCGGGCAAGATCTGCGAGCGCGATGCGAATCGACGGGTCGACGTTCCCCTCGCCGCCGCGCCCGGCAACATCGCGCCCGGCACCCTCACCACTGGCCGCGAGCGCGGCGAATTGGCGAGCGGCGTCCCAGTTCAGCGGTCCCTGTCCTGAGAGCGCCTTGGCCAAGTCGCCGAACATTGGAAGGTTCGCAAACGGATTGTCGCCGAACTCGGCCGGGTTGGAACCGTCTTCCATGCGCGCAGCCTACGAACATAGTGAGTGAACCGCTAGCGTCGAATGCGATGAGTCCCGCCCGCACTGCAGTCGGTGATGTCGCAGATGTCGCCGCGGGCATCAAGACATCAGTGTGGCTCAGCAACGGGTCGGCGGGTCTCTATCCGCGGGTCGCGCGGCTGTTTGCCGCCAGCGATCGACTGGGCCTTGTTGAGAGCGGTCAGTTCGAGACGCTCGTTTGGCTCGCCGCGGCCGACGCCGACGTGTTGGCGGAGCCGGCGCAAGTTGCACCCAGCGGCCTTTCGGCGGCGCTGACCGAGTCGCATGACCTGTCACACCATCTGCAACATGTCGTGCTGGTTTCGTCGGCGATGGTCTACGGAGCGTGGGCGAACAATCCCGTGCCGCTGACCGAGGACTCACTATTGCGTCCCGATGTGGAATTCTCGTTTGCGCGCCAGCTGGGTGCTGCCGAGCAACTGGTCGATGAGTGGCGGCGTCAGCGGCCCGGACGCACGGTCACCGTGTTGCGCCCGGTGGTGGCCATGGCTTTCGATGGCACAAGCCGTCTTGCGTCGGCGCTCGCGGCCGGCATGGGGCAGCGCGCGGGTACGGCAGATCCACCGAGTCAGTTCCTCCACCTCGATGACCTCGCACGCGCCGTTCTGCTGGCCGCCGAGCAAAGACTCGACGGAGTCTTCAACGTTGCCCCCGACGGTTGGATTGCGGGTGAACGTGTGCGCGCGCTCGCTGGCGCAGTGCCACGGTTGAAGTTGCCTGATCGTGTCAACGAAGTTGTCGGCAATCTTCGCTGGCGATTCGAGCGGGGCCCGATCCCGCCGGGGTTGCGGAGCTACACGCGCTCTCCGTGGCTGGTTGCCAACGATCGACTGAAGGCGGCCGGGTGGCGACCGAATGTCACCAATGAACAGGCATACGTAGAGGGCACCGAGGCGAAGTGGTGGACGATGGTGTCGCCGAAGCGACGCCAGGAGATGACGCTCGCCGGTCTGGCGCTGGCCATCTTGGTTGGTTTGGTGCTCATTGTCCGTGCGGCACGACGAGCTTCGGCCACACGACAACCGTGATCGTGACGCTGGTGTCACGCCTCACCGTGATCTCCACGTCGTCGCCCGACTTGAAACCCGATCGCGCCTCGACAATGGTCAGACCACTCGTCACGGGTACTCCCTCGACGGCGAGGATGATGTCGCCGGGTTGCAGACCTGCGGCAGCACTCGGCCCATAAGGATCGACCTCTTCGACCACGAGAACTCCCGACGAGTCGGTGTCGAGGACGATGCCGAGCCAAACCACCCCCGACCAGCCAGCGGCTGCGCTCTGCAGCTGATCGAAGTCGGCGAGCGCTACGACTTCGCCGCCGTGACCTTGCGAGCAGAGTCCGACCAGCTCGCCGTCCTTGTTCATCAGCGGCGTTCCCTCGCGCAGTGCCTCGTTCTCGACAAGAGCGGCCGAATCGACTTCGCCATCGGCGCCAGCCGTGAACGTGGAGGCGACGTCGCCGGCGGTGGTCAGTTCATCGCCGGGCGCGATTTCGGCCACCGTGAATGCCAGTCCTGCGAACACGGACTCCATCGCCAGCACCGCCAGACCGCTTGTGTCGTCGACGAACAGAACGCGCGCGGTGCCGACACTTCCGTCGGTCAGAAGTACTTCGACGGTGGCGTCGGCCTCCACGGCGTAGGCCGTGGTGATTGCCAGGCTGCCGCCACCGATGGCCACGGCCACTGCACCGGCGGCGACTGTCGATGTCTGCTGCACCGCGTAGGTCACCATTGGCTGCTCGATCGATGGCGAAACGGGTCGCAGCGTGGTCGTCGGCAGGAGCAGCGACTCCGAGACCACCGCCGAGTTGTCGGCCGCCGGCGCCACCGGCCTGGGATCCTCGGCGGTTGTTCCCGTTGTAGCGCTGGTGGCCGAGTCGATGAGGGCGGCCACGGTCGAACGCACACTGATCACCGCGGTACGGCCGGCCTCGGTGGGCATCATCGTCCACAAGAGAGCGAAGGCGAGCATCACGCCGATCGCGCCGGTGGTGGCGGCGAGACCCCGACCGATGAAGAGCGGCGGCTCCGACAGCGCCCATTGCCGGTGGCCGACCTCGCTCGGGTGCCGCCAGACACGTTCGTGCGCGGGCAACGGGGCGGGTTGCTGCTCGTCGTCGTTCAACTCACCGTCGGCCACGAGCGAGAAAGGTTAGTGAGAGCCGTCCTGCATGTCTGGTCGCCCTGGTGAGCCCCATTCTCCGACGACCACCCGACGACCACCTGACGACTACGTGCCGACCGTCCGGTCCCGGTGGCTGGCGGCCTGATCACGGCTACGATGCGCTGTTGTGCACCCTCCCGCCAACGGCGACTCCTGGTTGGCTATCACCGATAGCGCGCTACCGATCGGCGAGATCTACGAGTGGTGTTTGCGAAGCGATTGCGGCGCCGTCGTCGTGTTCAGCGGCATCGCCCGCGATCACGCCGTCGACAGCGAGGGCAACCGCCGGGTCGGTGTCACTCACCTTGCGTACGAAGTCTACGAGAACCAGGTTCTGCCGTCGTTTGCCGCGATCGAAGCGGAAGTGAGACAGCGTTGGCCCGAGACCGGCCGGGTAGCTGTGCTGCATCGCATCGGCGACGTTTCGCTTTCGGAGAGTTCGGTGGTCGTGGCTGTCAGCGCCCCACATCGGCCGGGAGCATTCGAGGCGGCGCGCTTTGCGATCGACGCGGTGAAGGCCAGCGCCCCGATATGGAAGCACGAAACCTGGGCAGACGGCGCGGATTGGGGAACAGGTTCACATCAGGTGGTCGCGCCCAGCGAGGTGGCGACCGCGCCACGCGACTTGTTGATCGGGGATCGTCCGTGACCTGGGTCTACGTTCTGATCGCCGTCGTGCTGGTGGTGAGTGTGTGGCTGATGCGCGGGCGGCGCGTCGAGTCCGGGATGACCAGCTACCGCAAACACATCGATGCACTGTCGTCCGAGTCACGTCGGGGAGTTCGCGAAGTCAACGACCGCCAACGCAACGGTCGGCGACCCAACGACACGGGGAAATAGTCGATGGCGCGCGACCTGGCAATAGATCTCGGCACCGCCAACACGCTCGTGTACATGAAGGGGCGCGGCATCGTGCTCAACGAACCTTCTGTAATCGCCGTCAACCGCCAGACAGGAGAAGTTCTGGCAACTGGGCGCGAGGCATGGCAGATGATTGGTCGCACGCCGGGCTACATCGTGGCCGTGCGACCGCTGCGCGGTGGCGCCATCACCGACTTCGAAATCACCGAGCGCATGATTCGACTGCTGCTCCAACGCGTCGGCGTCAGTCGCTTCACGCGTCCGAAGGTTGTCATCTGCGTGCCGTCGGCAATCACCGAGGTAGAACGTCGCGCGGTCACCGATGCCGCGCGCCGCGCGGGTGCTGCCGACGCGCAACTGATCGAGCAACCAATGGCAGCGGCCATCGGTGCCGACCTACCTATCGACGAACCAATCGGCAACATGGTTATCGACATCGGCGGTGGTACCAGCGAATCGGCCGTGATCAGCCTCGGCGGTATCGTCGCTCTCGAAGCTGTACGCGTTGGCAGTTTCGACATCGACGCCTCGATCCAGGCTTACGTGCGTCGCGAGCATGGCATCGCGATTGGCGAACGAACCGCCGAGGAAGTCAAGGTGGCGATCGGGTCAGCTGCCGAGACCGAGGACGAAAGTCAGGCCGAGGTGCGCGGCCGCGACCTGATGACTGGTCTGCCGCGCACCGTTGTTCTCACTCCGGAAGAAGTTCGGGTGGCGATCGACGACACGCTGAGCAGCATCATCGATTCGATCAAGCGCTGCCTTGCCAAGGCACCACCGGAACTTGCTCAAGATTTCTTGGTCCGAGGCATGTACCTGGTGGGTGGCGGCGGGCTGCTGCGCGGCCTACCGCAGCGGATCGAGAAGGAGACCAACGTTCCTGTGCGCATGTCGAACATGCCGCTCGAGGCCGTGGTCATGGGCGCGGGGCACTGCATCGAACACTACGACGCTCTCAAAACGATGTTCATGGGTGCGCGCCGCTGATGCGGGCGCTGGTCGACCGCACTCACGTTCTCGACTCCGGGCTCGTGGCGATCCGCGAGCAGTTCGCTGTGCCCGATGGGTTCGGCCCCGATGTCGCCGCCGCTGCCGAGCAGGCCGCGCGGCGGGTACCGAAGGGTCACGTCGACCGCACAAACTGGCCGTTCGTCACGCTTGACCCGGCATACAGCACCGACCTCGACCAAGCGTTCACCATCGACAAGGTGGGCAACGAACTGCTGTTGCACTACGCGATCGCCGACGTCGCGTGGTTTGTGAGCGACGGTGATGCTCTCGATGGTGAAGCCTGGCGGCGGGGGTCCACGATCTACCTGCCCGATGGCAAGGCCGCGTTGTATCCGCGAGAGCTCGCCGAAGGCGCCGCGAGTCTGCTGCCCGACGGGCCGCGGCCGGCGGTTGTATTCCACGTTCGCCTGTCACCCGAAGGAAAGTCAAGACTCGACGGTGCCGAGCGAGCGATCATTCGCAGCCGCGCCAAGTTGGCCTATGACAGCGTCAAGGCTGGTGACCTGCCCGATGGCTTCGAGGAGTTTGCGCACCGCGTCATGTCGGCCGCCGACGAACGCGGCGTCGGCGCGGTGCAACCCCCCGAGCAGGCAGTCGAGCGGCGCGACGGTAGCTACCGGTTGGAGTTCCGCCCGCGCTCGGCGAGCGAGTCGAACAACGCGGCGTTGTCGTTGGCCACCAACCTGGCGGTCGCCGACGCAATGGTCGCCGCCGGCACCGGTTTGTTCCGCGTGATGGCAGGTCCCGACGAGCGAGCGCTGCGTCGCCTACGGCATACGGCCAAGGCGTTCGGCATCTCGTGGGCCGAGCACGAATCGCTGGAGACGCTTACCCGTCGACTCGATCCCAACCTGCCCGGCGATGCTGCGTTGATGATGGCAGTGCGCCGCGCCGGCGGCGGTGCCGACTACGTCCCTTTCGTCGCCGGTGTGACGCCCTGGCATGCCGCGATGGCCGCGACCTACGCCCACGTCACCGCACCATTGCGCCGACTCGCCGATCGTTACGTCGTCCAAACTGCGCTGGCCTTGGCAACCGGTGTCGCCGTGCCCGATCATGTGCAGGCGGCGCTCCAGCGCTTGCCCGAAGCGATGGATAGGGCCGAGGTCATCAGCAGTCGCATCGAACGGGCAGTCATCGACCTCGCCGAAGCGGTGATGCTGCAGGGCCGCGAAGGAGAGATCTTCGACGCGGTCGTCGTCGATGACGACGAGGATGCGTCGCGTGTCCAGCTGCGAGAGCTGGCGGTCGTTGCCAGGGTGCAAGCTCGCAGTGTGCGACCGGGCGACGAGGTGCGAGTGAAGCTGGTCAAGGTCGACGTGCGGGCAAGAACTGTGCAGTTCGATCGCGTCGCGTGACGACGTCTGGTTGCGCGTCAGGCCGCGTCGATGCGTAGCACGGCTCCGCTGTTGTAGGCGAGGATGTACAGCTCGCCGTCGGGACCGTCGCTGATGGCGCTGACGCTGCCGACGTTGCCGAGGGTGACTACCGTCGGCGATGCTCCGAGAACACCATTGAGCGCGACCACGTTTCCGCTGCAGTAGTCGCCGAATACATACCAACCATGCAGTGGCGCGATCGCGTCGCCGCGATAAACCGTGCCACCGCTGATGGAACATCCGCCGTCACCGTGGGAATACTCGTAGATCGGCGGTGTCGCGCCGTCGGGCGCTTGATCGCCGTTGTAGCGGTGCGTGCCCTCGAACGCGCTCCATCCGAAGTTGACGCCGCGACCGCCCCCATCGGCAGCGCGGGCCACATCGACCTCCTCCCAGTCACCTTGACCGACATCGGCGATCCACAAGTCGCCAGTCGCGCTGTCGAAGTTGAAGCGCCACGGATTGCGCAGGCCGACCGACCAGATTTCCGGTCGCGCGCCGTCGACGGTGACGAAGGGATTGTCGACGGGCACCGTGTAGGCATGGCCGCCGGCGAAGTGCGGATCGATACGCAGCATCTTGCCCAGCGGGTCGTCCAACGCAAGCGCGTGACGCTCGGAGTCGCCGCCGCCGCCGCCGTCGCCCATACCGATATAGAGGAGTCCGTCGGGACCAAAGGCGATGTCGCCCCCATTGTGGTTGCCGTACGGTTGCGCAACGGTGATGACGGTGCGGCGGCTTGCTTCGTCGAAGACCCCATCAGCACCGACGGCGTACTCGGCGATGACAGTGTCACCGGTGCGATCGGTGTAGTTGATGAATGCCAGCGGTTGTTCGGGATCGAAGGCCAGGCCGAGCAGACCCTGCTCACCGCCGAAAGAGACGAGGTCGCTGACGTTGAGTACCTGCTCGCCGACGTTGCCGTCGATTACCGGCTTGATGACCCCACTCTGCTCGACGATGTAGATCGCCGGGTCGCCAGCGCGCCAGGCGATGTCGACCGGATTGGAGAAGCCCTCGACGTATGGCGTCAAGCCGACGTCGCCTTCCGCGAGCGGGGCGGTTGTCGTCGCCGCCGTCGATGGTGCCGACGAGGGCTGCGGAGTCGCGCCGACGGCAGTCGTGGTCGCGGAGTCGGTGGCGGGCGCGGAGCTGGTCGAGACGGTAGAGACTGTTGAGTCGGAAACTTCGTCGTCCGCACAGCCGACACTGATCGTGCATAGCGCAGCAACGGTGACGCGAGTAAAGGTGCTCATCGCGACGCGACCCGAACCAGACCTTCTTGCACGACGGTTATCGCCAGCGCGCCGTCGGTCGTGAATAGGTTCCCACCGGCGAGGCCGCGGGCACCTCCGGTTGAGATCGGTCGTTGGTCGTAGAGCAGCCAATCGTCGGCTCGAAACGGTCGGTGGAACCACATCGAGTGATCGAGGCTTGCCATTTGCATGCCAGGGGTCTCCCACGAGAGTCCGAAAGGTAACAGCGAGGTGTCGAGCAACGTCATGTCGCTGGCGTAGGTGACGATGCAGGCGTGGAGTGTTGGGTCGTCGGGCAGTTTGCCATCGGCACGTAGCCACACGCGCTGCTCGTAAGAGGGCACTCCGTTGCGAGTGAACGGGTCGTCGTCGACGTAGCGAACATCGATCGGGCGCGGGCGGTCGTACCAGTCGCCAAGCCGGGCGCGGTGCGGTTCCATCAGCGTCTTGAAGTCCGGTAGCGACTCGGCGGGCGGCAGTCCGGTCGGCATCGTCAACTGATGATCGAGTCCGCTCTCGGCAATGTGAAAGCTGGCTTGCAGGTTGAAGATCGCGCGGCCGTGTTGGATCGCGACCACCCGGCGAGTGGTGAAGCTCTTCCCGTCGCGGATGCGGTCGACTTCGTAGAGGATCGGCACGGTCGGGTCGCCCGGTCGTAGAAAGTAGGCGTGGAGTGAGTGCACCGTGCGGCCCGGATCCTCGATCGTGCGCGTGGCTGCCACCAACGCCTGGCCGGCGACCTGCCCGCCGAACACTCGTTGCCGATTCTCGTCGGGTGAGACGCCACGGAAAATGTTCACCTCGATTGATTCCAGGTCGAGCAGCGTGATGAGGTCGTCGATTGCGGTCATATGACGTTCAGTGTAAAGGCATGTCACTGCGACGGATATCGTGCCGCCGTGTCCGATCTGCCGCTGTCCGGTCATCTGCGCGAGTGTGCGCTCGCTGCGAAGGGTTTCATGCCCGCCGACGAGGGCGATGCGTTGTTTGCAGCTGCGACTGCGGCCGGTCGTTGTGCTCCGGGCTTGCCGTTCTTGGAGGTCGGTTCGTACTGCGGTCGCAGCACAGTCTGGTTGGGTGCGGCGGCGCGAGCTTGCGACACGGTGCTGTTCGCTGTCGATCACCATCGCGGTAGCGAAGAGAACCAGGCCGGCTGGGAACACCACGATGCGTCGCTGGTCGATCCGCGTAGCGGCCGGATGGATACGTTGCCGACGTTTCGCGACACCATTCATGGTGCGGGGTTGGAAGACGTCGTGTTCGCGATTGTCGGTCGGTCGGACGCGGTCGCGGCTCATTGGACCTCTCCGCTCGCATTCCTGTTCATCGACGGTGGCCATGGCGAGGGACCGGCACGGTTGGATTACCAAGGGTGGACGCCCCATGTCGCGGTGGGCGGCACGCTGGCGATCCACGACGTATTCCCCGACCCTGCCGATGGTGGACGCCCGCCCCACGACTTGATCTTCCGCCCGGCGTTGGAGAGTGGGCGCTTCCGACTGCAAAGCGCCACTGGCAGCTTGCGCGTGCTGCGTCGGGTGTAGCGCCGTCGTAGGCTGCGGGCATGCAGCAGCACCCTCGATTTGTTATTGCGCTTGTCATCGGCTCGTTCGTGCTCGGCGGTTGTAGTGGTGGCTCCGACAGCAGTTCCGAGCCGGAAGTGACTGGATTCCAAACGGTCGCAATGGTCCCAGCCATCCAAGAGCTCGTCAATCGTGCCAATGCCGGACCGGGAGATTCCGTCGAAATCAGTGATTGCCCGCTCGGTGACTTTGCGGCTCTGGTCGCCGCCGCGCCTGCGGA
>JACQZX010000109.1 GCA_016213665.1 Actinomycetota bacterium
CGAGCGCGCCCGGGCGTGGATCGCATGGGTGGGCAGCGGCCGTCTGGCGGCTTCGGCGCTGGCGGTGTTGGCAGTGTTGGCCGGTGGCTACTGGCTCGTGGAGCCGCCGGCAGCCACGACTGAGTCGAAGCTGCCCTACGCCGGATCGGCCGCGACCGTGGCGACGACGACTCCGCCCGACTTCGCGGGCGCTGCCAGCACGACATCGGTGAACGCGGGCGCGCTCATCGTTCACGTGGCCGGCGCTGTCAACGCACCCGGTGTCTATCAACTGGACGCGGGGTCGCGTGTGATCGACGCTGTGCAGATCGCCGGTGGCCTTGCTTCGACAGCGAATTCCGACGGAGTGAACCTGGCCGCACTCATCGCCGACGGCCAGCGCGTTTACGTGCCGGCGGTCGGCGAGGTGCCACCGCCGATAGCCGCCGGCGACGGCGGCGTGGCCGTCGCTGCCACTCTGCCGATCAACATCAACAGTGCCTCCGCCGCACAACTGGAAGCGTTGCCCGGTGTCGGTCCGGCCACCGCGGCAGCGATCATTGCCCGTCGCGAACAGTTCGGGCCGTTCGCGTCGGTCGACGCGCTGGCCGACGTGCGTGGCATCGGCCCCGCGAAACTCAAAGCGATTCGGCCACTGGTAATCGTATGACTGTCAGAGAAACGCGCGGCCGAGAATCAGGTTGGTCGCCACCAGCGCGACGACGACTCCCACCCAGATTCCTCCCGCCAGCCACATGTACTCATGCCAGAAGTCGCGCCACGTCGCCACGGGGGTTCGCGTTGCCATGCGCGCCGCGATCGCGCCGAGACCGATCCACAAGACGGCACTACCCAGTACCGCCAATGTGTACGACGAGCCGCTGGTCAGGGGAGCACCAGCCACCAACAACCCAGGCGCGGCGAGCACGGCGAGTAGAAAACCGCCGGCACCACGCCACGTCTGCGTGTTGTCGCGCAACAGCAGGAGACCCAACGAACCTGCCGTCATCGGCAACAGCAGCCCTGCGATGGGTCCCCGTTGGCGGACACGACGGCGGTAGGCGCGTGGCCCCTGTGGCACCGGTGGCGCCTGCGGCCGCGGGGCCTCTGTGACTTCCATGCGTCGAGCGTACGAGATGCGACCGGCTGCCTTGGTGCACCGCAGCAGCGACCTTGGCTGCGTGTCGATCGCCACCTCACTCGTGGCAGGCGTCTGGCTCGGGCGGTGGTGGCCGCTGTTGTGCATCCCAGTCGGTGTGTTGTGCCGCCTGTCCAGGGCGGCTTTCGTCGGCTGTGTCGTGGTCGCTGTGCTCGGTGGATGGCTTGGTGAACACGCGTGGAGATCGGCACAACCGCGCCACACCGGCGACTACACGGGTTGGGTGGAGTTGGTCACCGATCCGGCGCCATTCGGCAACGGCCTGCGGGTCACGATCGAGATCGAGGGTGAACGCTTCGACTCATGGGTGTACGGCGCGCAACGCCGCAAGTTGATCGACAGTCAGGCGGGTGAGTTCATCTGGGTGCAGGGCAGTCGAGCCGAGTTCGGCTCTGGTGCGCGGCGAGCCGCGCTGCGTCACGTTGTCGGTCGCTTCACACAGTCGGTCGTTGGCGACACGATCGCAGGAGCGCCGATCGACAACGCGAGCAATCGAGTACGTCGATCGTTGCGAAGTGTCGCCGAGGCGGCGATGGCGCCCGACGACGCGGCCCTGTTCACCGGGCTGGTAATAGGTGACGACTCGCGCCAGCCCGCGGCGCTGGTCGAGGCGTTTCGCGGCGCCGGGCTTTCGCACCTGACGGCGGTGTCCGGGCAGAACGTTGCGTTCATGCTGGCCGGGGCGCTGCCGATACTTCGTCGCTTGCGACCGTGGTGGCGGTGGGCGGCGACGGTCGCGCTGGTGGCTTGGTTCATGGCGCTCACGCGCTTCGAACCCTCGGTGCTACGGGCCGGGGTAATGGCGATGGTCGCTGCCACTGCCTTCGTGCGCGGAATGCAAGCCTCTCCCGTGCGCGTAATCGCGTTGGCCGTCATCCTGCTGGTCGCGGTTGACCCATTGCTCGTTTGGTCGGTCGGCTTCTGGTTGTCCGTCGGCGCCACGGTCGGTGTGTGCGTTGTCGGACCCTGGTTGCGCCATCGGCTTCCCGGCCCACAGTGGTTGCGGGTGCCGTTGGCGGTCACGGTCGGGGCGCAGTTGGGTGTGGCGCTGCCGAGCGTGTTGGTGTTTCATCGATTGCCGGTGGTGTCCCTACCGGCCAACCTGTTGGCAGTGCCGGTGGCAGGACTGGTGATGTTGTACGGACTGCCCGCAGGGATATGTGCGGCTCGGTTGCCGTCGCCGTTGCAACAACTGTTGATGGCACCGGCAGATTGGGGTACGCGCTGGGTGGCGACCGTCGCACGGATCGGTTATGCGGTCGAACCGTCGCCGATGTGGAGCGCGATGTGGTGGCTACTCGCGCTCGCCGGCTGTGTCTGCTGGCACCACTCGGCGCGCCGACGCTCGCGGGCTGATGCAGCACTTGTGGCAGTCTGAGCATCATGGCTTGTTACTTGATCACCGGCGACGACGAGTCGCTGATCTTGTCGGCGATCGGAAATCTGGTCAAGCAGTTGGTCGGCGACGGCGATCGATCACTGATGGTCGACGACTTCGACGGCGAAGAGTACGAGCTGCGGTCTGTTGTCGATGCCGCCCAGACAGCCCCTTTCCTCACCGAACAGCGCGTAGTGGTCGCCCGCGGAATCGGGCGTTTCGCAGCGGCCGACGTCGCACCGCTCGTCGCCTACCTTGCCGATCCGTTGCCGTCGACCGCGCTGGTGTTGGTCGGTGGTGGCGGCCGTCTGCCGAAGGCGTTGACCGATGCGCTGAAACTGGCCAACGTCACAACCGTCGACAGCTCGCCGCCGACGCGCGCACGCGAGCGGTCGGGGTGGTTCAGCGACCACATCGCCGCCGCCGGTTTACGCCTTGATCCGGCGGCGGTGCAGATGCTGACCGATTGGCTCGGCGAGGACGCCGGTCGACTGCAGGGCGTGGTCGACACACTGCTGGCGACCTTCGGTACCGAAACGGTTCTGCGCCCCAGCGACATCGCCCCGTTCCTGGGCGACGCCGGCGGCATCCCGCCGTGGGATCTCACCGACGCCATCGATAAGGGCGACACGACCAAATCGTTGGAATCGATGCGCCGCATGATCCAGGCGGGGGATCGTCACCCCTTGCAGGTGATGTCGATTCTGCACGGGCACTACGGCAAGTTGCTGGCGCTCGATGGCAGCGGAGCCCGCGACGAGGTTTCGGCAGCCGCGGCGATGGGCATCAAGCCCGGATTTCCGGCCAAGAAGGCACTCGATCAGTACCGGAAGTTGGGGGCCGCCTCAGTGAACAAGGCAATTGGTCTGCTCGCGCAGGCCGATCTCGACCTGCGTGGTGCCAAAGAGTGGCCCGACGAACTGGTGATGGAAGTGCTGGTGGCGAGACTCGCCCGCCTCACGCCCCGGCGTTGAGCTTCTTCATCAGGCGACTCTTGCGGCGGGCGGCCTGATTCTTGTGGATGACCTTCTTGGCGGCGGCCATGTCGAGGCGCTTGACGGCCAAGCGCAGCGACTCTTCGCTCTGCTCGGTGCCGGCGGCAGCGGCGGCGTTCTTGACGCGGGTCTTCAGTTCGCTCTTGACGCCCTTGTTGCGCTCGGCAGCCTTGGCGTTGGTGAGGATGCGCTTCTTCTGACTCTTGATGTTGGCCACCCCGCAAGGCTAACTGCGGCCATCCGTGACGACAACGCTTCGCCGATAGCATCTAACGACCGGCCATGGATCTCGCACGCATTCGCAACTTCTCGATCATTGCCCACATCGACCACGGCAAGAGCACTCTCAGCGACCGCATTCTCGAGCTCACGGGCGCCGTCGAGATGCGCGACATGCGTTCGCAGTATCTCGATTCGATGGATCTCGAACGCGAGCGCGGCATCACCATCAAGGCCCAGAACGTGCGAGTCGATTGGAAGGAATTCACGCTGCACCTGATCGACACGCCGGGGCACGTCGACTTCGGCTACGAGGTAAGCCGCAGCCTTGCCGCGTGCGAGGGGGTGGTGCTGGTGGTCGACGCCGCGCAGGGCATCGAGGCACAGACTCTCGCCAACTGCTATCTCGCACTCGAACACGATCTCGAAATCGTCGCTGCACTGAACAAGATCGACCTCCCGGCTGCCGATCCTGACCGCTATGCGATGGAGATCGAGACCGTGCTGGGCATTCCGGCCGAAGACATCCTGCGCATCTCGGCCAAGACCGGTGACGGGGTCCCCGAGCTGCTCGATGCGATCTGCGAACGCATTCCGGCCCCCACGGGCGATGCCGACGCGCCTCTGCAGGCGCTCATCTTCGACAGTCAGTACGACCAATACCGCGGTGTGGTGAGCAGCGTGCGTGTGATGAATGGTCGACTGGCCACCAACTCGAAGCTGTTGTTCATGCAGGCCAGCACGCAACAAGAAGCTGTCGAGGTCGGCGCCCGCCGTCCAGTGATAACACCGATGGCCGAACTCGGACCCGGCGAGGTCGGCTACCTGATTGCCGGCATCAAAGACGTCGGACAGGCCCGCAGCGGCGAGACTGTCACCACGTTTCACCACGGTGCAACGACCGCCCTCGACGGCTACCGCGACCCGAAGCCGATGGTGTTCTGCGGTTTGTTCCCGATCGACGGTGACGACTTCGAGTTACTGCGCGAGAGCCTCGAGAAACTCAAGCTCAACGATGCGAGTATCAGCTACGCGCCGGAATCCTCGGGAGCGCTTGGCTTCGGGTTCCGTTGTGGCTTTCTCGGCCTGTTGCACATGGAGATCGTCAAGGAGAGGTTGGAGCGCGAGTTCAACCTTGCACTCATCGCCACCGCCCCGAGCGTTGAATACCGAGTTCACAAGACCAACGGCGATGTCGAATTGTGTGACAATCCCGCCGATCTGCCGCAGCCGCAGAGCATCGACTTCATCGAGGAGCCGTATTTCCGAGTCAGCATCATCACCCCCAAGGACTACACCGGCACCTTGATGGATTTGTGCCAGACGCGCCGCGGCGAGATGAGCAAGATCGAATACCTTTCACCAGAGCGAGTCGAGCTGCACTACCACATTCCGCTGGCGGAAGTCGTTGTCGACTTCTTCGATCAGATGAAGAGTCGCACGCAGGGTTACGCGAGCCTCGACTACGAACTCATCGGCTATCAGCGCAGCAACCTCGCCAAAGTCGATCTGCTTCTGAATGGCATTCCCGCCGATGCCTTCAGCACGATCGTGCACCGCGACAAAGCATTCGCCTACGGCGCGCGGATGTGTGAGAAGTTGAAGGAGCTCATCCCGCGCCAGATGTTCGACGTTCCGATCCAGGCAGCGATCGGCGGCAAGGTGATTGCCCGCGAGACGGTGAAGGCCAAGCGAAAAGACGTCCTCGCCAAGTGCTATGGAGGCGACATCACGCGTAAGCGCAAGCTGCTGGAGAAGCAGAAGGAAGGCAAGAAGAAGATGAAGTCGATCGGCCGAGTGGAAGTGCCCGGCGATGTGTTCATCTCCGCGCTCAAGCTCGACGACTAGCGCTCTGCCGCCTAGCGCTCTGCCGCCTAGCTCTTGCTGCCTAGCTCTTGCTGTCGGCCCAGCTACGCACGACCGAAACGTCCGACACGAATCTGACTCCCGCTCCACGTTGCCAGCGGTGTGCTGCCTCGGCGAGGCAATCGCGTATGAGTGTCACGGCCAGTTCGGCGTTTTCGACGGGCACGTGCAGCAGTAGTTCGTCGTGGAGACACAACACTATGCGTGCATCGATGTCGGCTCCGCGAGCTCGCACCGTGGCCGCCCATACCTTGAACAGCTCGGCTGCCGCGCCCTGGATCATCGCATTCCGTGCGTATCTGCCGCGCGCCGCGGCGCTTGTGCGGTAGTCGTCGGCCTCAGCGATCGGCCACATGCGGATCAGGCGTCCACCGAACGTGCGCAGGTCGCGACCTTCGATTCCGGCCTGGGCGGCATTGTCGAGGTATCGGATCGCGACCGGGAATGCCGTCTCCATTCCGCGCAGCGCCTGGCCGGCGGTCCCACTGGTCTGGCCGTACATTGCAGCGAGCACTGCCACTTTCGCCTTCGCCCGTTCGACACCCAGCCGTTCGGCGACAGGAGCGTAGAGGTCGTCGGCGATCGCTGCCGCTCGCAGCGCCTCATCGCCTGCGACGACTGCGAGCACCCGCGGCTCGATCTGCCCGAGATCGGCGCGCACGAAAACGTGGCCATCATCAGCGACGACGACCGGTCGTAACTCCGCGGGAAGATTGTGTAAACCGGCACCGGCCGTCATGCGCCCGGCAGCGCCATCGCTTCCCGACCACTCACCACGCAAGCGGCCGTCGGCCCCGACGTTGGAGTCCAACCAGCCGTAGCCGAAGGTCGTGGCGATTCGTTCGGCCTTGCGCCACTTGAGCAGCGACGCGATCACTGGGTGCACATCGATCATCTGTTCCAGGCGCCACGCACGGGTGTCGGGAACGTCGATGCCGAGCCGACGAAGCAGCGACTTGACATCGGCCGGGCTGCGCAGATCGAGGCCACTCCCCGGTGGAAGATGGTCGAGCACCATTCGATCGCGGGCGGCGCGCTGCGCTTGGGCGGCGATCTGGTTTGCCGGACGTTTGCCGATCAACGATTCCAGCAGCGCCTCGGTCGCTGCGCGATCGATCGGCAGTCCGTCGTATGCCAACTCGGCGCACAGCAACTCGGCAGCCGATTCGCTGCGACCGGTCGCCTCGGCATCGCCGCCGACGCTGAGGTTGGACAGTTGCTCGCGCTGCCAGCGGGCCACGCTGAGCGCAGCCGCGGCCCACCGCGCCGAGCGTGTCGGGGAATTGCTCCACCCGCCGGCGACCCACTCCGGTCGCAAATGACCGTCGGGTCGCTCCGGTAGCTCCGCGTCGCCATCATCTCCGTCGTCGCCGCTGAGCAGATCCAGCTGACCGAGCATCGGTGCGCCGCGCTCGTCGAGGCCACGCATCGCTGCCCACACCTGCACGTGATTGGCGCTCCAGCCTCCGAACAGCAGACGGTGCAC
>JACQZX010000110.1 GCA_016213665.1 Actinomycetota bacterium
ATCTATCCCCCAAACACAGGAGCAACTCACCATGGCCAAGGCAGTCGGAATCGATCTCGGCACAACCAACTCTGTCGTCGCCGTCTATGAGGCAGGCGACACGGTGGTCATCCCCAACTCCGAGGGTGCGCGCACGACGCCCTCCGTCGTTGCGTTCAGCAAGTCCGGCGAGGTACTCGTTGGCGAGGTGGCCAAGCGCCAGGCAATCACCAACCCCGATCGCACCTTCCGCAGCATCAAGCGGCATATGGGCGAGAACTGGAAGAGCGACGACATCGATGGCAAGCGCTACACCGCGCAGGAGATCAGCGCCCGCACGCTGATGAAGCTCAAGCGCGACGCCGAGGCCTACCTCGGATACACCGTCACACAGGCTGTCATCACCGTGCCCGCCTACTTCGACGATGCTCAGCGCACGGCCACCAAGGAAGCCGGCCAGATCGCCGGGTTGGAAGTGCTGCGCATCATCAACGAGCCGACCGCTGCTGCTCTTGCTTACGGGCTCGACAAGGGTGGCGAGGACGAGAAGGTGCTGGTGTTCGACCTCGGCGGTGGCACGTTCGACGTCAGCGTGCTCGAAATCGGCGAGGGCGTGTTCGAAGTGAAGAGCACCCATGGCGACACCAAGTTGGGTGGCGACGACTGGGACCAGCGCATCATCGATTGGCTGGTCGGTCAGTTCAAGGCCGCCCACGGCGTCGATCTCAGCGCCGATCGCATGGCCACGCAGCGCCTCAAGGAGGCCGCCGAGAAGGCCAAGATCGAACTCAGCCAGGTGGCACAGACGCAGATCAACCTGCCCTTCATCACGGCCACGGCCGATGGCCCGTTGCACCTCGACGAGTCGCTCAGTCGTGCCAAGTTCCAGGAGATGACGGCCGACCTCATCGAGCGCTGCCGCATTCCGTTCGAACAGGCGCTGAAGGACGCAGGTATCAGCAAGGGCGAACTCAACCACGTCATCCTCGTGGGTGGTTCCACTCGCATGCCCGCCGTGACCGATCTGGTGCAGGCGCTCACCGGCAAGGAGCCGAACAAGAGCGTCAACCCCGACGAGGTCGTGGCTATCGGCGCGGCCGTCCAGGCGGGCGTGCTGCGCGGCGACGTGAAGGACATTCTGCTGCTCGACGTCACGCCGCTCAGCTTGGGTATCGAGACCAAGGGTGGCGTGATGACCAAGCTGATCGAACGCAACACCACGATTCCCACGAAGCGCACCGAGGTGTTCACCACCGCCGACGACATGCAACCAAGCGTGGAGATTCACGTGTTGCAGGGCGAGCGCGAGATGGGCGCTTACAACAAGACACTCGGCAAGTTCCAACTTGTCGATCTGCCGCCGGCGCCGCGTGGCGTGCCGCAAATCGAGGTCACTTTCGATATCGATGCCAACGGCATCGTGCACGTCAGTGCCAAGGATCGCGCGACCAACAAGGAGCAGAGCATGACCATCACCGGTCAGAGCACGCTCGACAAGAAAGACATCGACCAAATGGTGCGCGACGCCGAGGCACACGCCGAGGAAGACAAGCAGCGCCGCGCCGAAGCCGAGACGCGCAACAACGCCGACTCGCTGGTGTACCAGATGGAGAAGGTGCTTCGTGAGAACGCCGACAAGGTCGACGATGCCGAAAAGGCCGCCGTTGAAGGCCCGTTGGCAGAGTTGAAGTCAGCGCTGAACGGTTCCGACCACGACGCGATCACCAAGGCGCACGAGGCGCTGATGCAGGCCAGCCAGGCCTTCAGCCAGAAGCTTTACGAGAAGGCATCCGCCGAAAACGCGGCAGGCACTTCCGCTGCCGCCGGTGGTAATGACGCCGGTGGTGGCGACGACGAGATCATCGATGCCGAGATCGTCGACGACGACCAACCACACACGGTCTGAGGTTACCCATGACCGACGAAGCCGAAGAGATTGCCGTTGAGGATGCGGCCGCGGTCGAGGCGGCGGTGCTCGAGGTCGAGAGCGATCTCGAAGCGCTGATGGCCGAACGCGATTCGTACAAGGACATCGCACAACGCCTACAAGCCGACTTCGATAACTACCGCAAGCGGGTTGCGACGCAACTCACCGACGAGGTGCAGCGCGCCACCGGTCGCGTCGCGGAAGCACTACTGCCGGTGCTCGACGCGTGTGAGGCAGCATTCGTGCAGCACCCTGCCGAGGTCGAACCGATCTTCAACAGTCTGCTCGGCGAGTTGCGCAAGCTTGGTCTGGAGGCGATGAACCTCCACGAGAAGCCCTTCGATCCTGCCCTCGCCGAAGCAGTCGTTCACGAGGCCGCCGACGATGAGAGCGGCGATGGCGCGGAACCCATCGTCACGGAGGTGCTGCGCAGTGGGTACACCTGGAACGGTCGAGTGCTACGCGCCGCGGTCGTCAAGGTCAAGGGCTGAAAGTGAAAGGCTGATCGCCAGTGGCCGCTCAACGCGAGTGGTACGAGAAGGACTACTACAAGGTGCTCGGCGTCAAAGACGATGCCGACGCGAAGTCGATCACCAAGGCTTATCGCAAGCTCGCGCGTGAGAGTCACCCCGACACCCATCCTGGCGATTCCAAGGCCGAGGACCGGTTCAAGGAGGTCAGCGCGGCCTACGACGTTCTCGGCGACGATGCCAAACGCAAGGAGTACGACGAGGTCCGTCGGCTGGGGCCGGCCGACTTCGGCGCCTACGGCGGGGGTCCCCAAGGTGGGCCCGGCGGTTTCAACTTCAACGTTGGCACCGATGGCTTCGGTGACATCTTCAGCCAGATGTTCAATCGCGGCCGTCGCGGGTCTGGCCCGTCGGCCGCGGCCGGGCCGCGGCGCGGCGGCGATGTCGAGGCCACGCTCACACTCGACTTTGTCGATGCCGCCAACGGCCTGGCAACGACGCTGCACCTCACCAGCGATACACGCTGCTCTACCTGCGATGGCAGCGGTGCCAAACCGGGCACGCAGCCGAGGCCGTGCTCGCAATGCGGTGGCCGCGGAACGGTGAACGACAACCAGGGGATGTTCTCGATGTCGTCTCCCTGTCGCGCGTGCGGCGGCTCGGGCATGGTCATCGAGCATCGTTGCCCGACGTGCAACGGTGCCGGTATCGAGCGTCGTCCGCGCGAAGTGCAGGCGCGTATTCCAGCCGGTGTCGCCGACGGTCAACGAATCCGGCTGAAGGGTCGCGGGAGCCCGGGGCGCAACGGAGGTCCGGCAGGCGATCTGATCGTCGAGTGCCACGTCACGCCGCATTCACTCTTCGGTCGCGACGGCAATCACCTGACGGTGCGGGTGCCCGTCACATTTCCAGAGGCCGCCCTCGGCGGAGACGTCGACGTGCCCACTCTCGATGGTTCGACCGTGAAGCTGCGGCTACGACCCGGTACACAGTCGGGCAGCCGCCATCGGGTGAAGGGCAAGGGGTTGGTGACGGCGAAGTCGAACGGCGATCTAATCGTCACCGTCGAGGTGCGGGTGCCCGCGCATCTCAATGCGAAGCAACGCGAGGCGCTGGCTGCTTTCGCGGCCGCGACTACCGTGACACACGAAACCGGAACGGAGGGCTGAGCGATGCGATCCCATGAACGCGCGGTCTATGTGATTTCGGTCGCCGCCGAACTAGCCGGCATGCACCCGCAGACGCTGCGAATCTACGAGCGTCGCGGGTTGGTGTTGCCGGCTCGAACCCAGGGTGGTAACCGTCGCTACAGCGAGTTCGATATCGACCGGCTGAGGCGTATCAGCGAGCTGGCCGCGGAGGGCATGAACCTGGAGGGAATCCGGCGCGTGATGGCACTCGAAACCGAGGTTGAGCGCCTGCGTGTCGAGAATGAGCAACTGCGCGGTGCCGCCCGAGCTGCGGTAGCCGAAGCCGAGCGACGTACGCCGAGGCGAGACTTGGTGCCATTGAGCCAGGAAGTCACCGTGTTCGGGCTCCAACGCAATCAGTAACGCCGGGCGCAACTCCTCTAGTCACTGCTCTGGTGTGTGGCAGACGGCCTCGACATTGTTGCCATCAGGATCGCGTACGAAAGCCCCGTAGTAGCCAGCGTGATATTCCGGCCACAGGCGCGGTTCGTGCAGTACCTCGGCGCCGGCGGCGACGGCAGCAGTGAAGAATGCCCTGACTGTTTCGCGATCGTCGGCGGTGAACGCAATGTGCGATTCGCGAAATCCATCGCCCGTGTCGAACCGACCCAGCCAGAAGTCGGGCTTCGGTGGTCTGCCGTAGCCGATCGCAACGCCGAAGTCCATGATTCGACTCGCCCCAAGTGGCGCCAAAACGGTGTCATAGAACTTGGCGCTGGCCGCGAGGTCGGCGCATTGGATTGCAAGATGATCGAGCATGGAAACAGTTTGTCACGAGCGGCGCAGGGATGGTGGCGGCACTCGGGTCGGAACTATTGATCCGGGTGCCCACGAAGGGCGTCCCTCATTCGACGGGCCAACGGACCGATCAACGGAATCCGGCTCGCCAGATGTAGCGCGACGATGCGTGCCGGGTACGCGTGCATCGGAACTGCGTATGAATGGACCAGCGCGGCGATCAGTGTTCGCGGATAATAGACACCACCATTCGCTGCCGCGGCAGCCTCGCGATCGTTTTCTTCGTCGGTCCAGCGATTGAGGGCGGCCACATCGGTCAATACCGCCCGGTTCGGTCGAGCGATGATGTACGCGAACAGCGTTTGGTCGGGGTTGGCCATGACGAACCGCTCGTCCAATTCGATCAATCGCTCCACGAAGTGTTCGACCTCTTGCAATGGCGCGTCGTAAAGGGACCGGTTGTGGGTCATGACGAGATAGCCGATCGCGCCACCCAACGGTTGGAAACTTTCGATGCGAAAGTAGCGGCGCATCGTGGGCATCATCAGCTCGGAGTGCACCGCTTCCGATGGATCGCCGGCGATCATCGTCGGAATGTGCGGATAGCCCATGTGTTGTTGGAAGCGGGGAGGCAACTCCTGATTGGCCAGCCACGACGCCTCCCACTGCTGTGCCGTGTATTGATTGCGGTGCGGACCGACGTAGTCCCACGACACAAATAGTCCATCGTGGTGCATCGTGCGACACAGTTCGCGGAACACGCGGTCAATCATCGTGATGTGGTGGGCGGCGGAGTGATTGATCACAAGATCGAACGGGCCGGGTGGCAGAGCACCAGAGTTGATGTCTATGTGCTGGTATGTGATTTTTGCGCCCACCTCGGAAGCAAGGCGCTGAGCCTCGGCAATCAAGGCCGTCGAGATGTCGATACCAACGGCTTCGCGCACGAGGCCAATGCGCACGAGTTCGCGCTCGACCCAACCGTTGCCACAGTTGAGGATGAGAGCACGATCGAAGGTTCCGTACCGGCGCAGCAGATGCTCGTACCAGAACATCTCGGAATCACCTGTGGCGAGACGGTTCTGATAACGCTGGACACCATTGAACGTGTTCCAGTACGCGATATCGCCGTAATAGACGGCGGTGGGTTCAGAAACCAATGCGAGTTCTTAGGGTCGTGGAATGTCGTTCCGATGAATGACGATAGCCGCTATAGGGATGTCAGCTCGTCGAGCGCTGATTGCACCCAGGCGCCGAGGTCGATGGTGCCGAGCATCGAGCGCCGAACGTGCATTGCCGCAAGCTCGAGCGCCGGTGGCGACGGCAGCGGTAGCGAGCCGAGGAATTGTCGCCATTCGTCGGTTGCCCATTGGTCGGGTGGCGGCGGCTCGGGGGCTGTGCGGACCCCGCTCGAGTGGGCGAGGCGCAGATGTCGTGCCGCCCCGCGCCGCGCGCGCGAGCCGACTGCTGCTCGGTCGCCGGGCGTGCTGTGGTCACCGCTCCCGCAGCGCCATTCCAGCAACAACTCCGGGCGCGCCACCAGCTCGGCGGCGAAAGCGAGCAGCGCGGCGACGGTGTGCTTGCAGGGGTAGGCATCGTCGGGGCAGGTGCAGCTGACCATCAACTCGTGTGCCTCCGGTGTGAGGCGAGTCAACTGCCCCCGCATGCTCTCGATCGGTCCCTGTGGGCGTTCGAGCATTCCGACGGACGCCATCACCTGATAAGGCTGATCGCGACTTCCGACCACCGTCGCCAGCAACATCCCGGGAGAGACTTCGATGCGCGTGACAGCGCCCTCGGCGACGTAAAGCTTGCCTCTTCGAAAGCGCGGCGGGTCGGCCATGCCGGCGACGGCTACCGACACCAGGGTGGAGGCCAGCCTGCCCACCGGGTGAGGGTCACCGCGGAATTGTCCTGGTAGCAGCACGCTGCTCATCAGGCACGCACCTTCGAATGATCGAGCACGACGAGATCGCGGAGCGCGTCGGTGCTCAACTCGCTGAGCCAGGATTCACCACTGGTGCCCACCACCGCGTCGGCGAGCTTTCGCTTGTCGTCGATGAGCGCGTCGATTCGTTCCTCGACGGTGCCCTCGCACACCAACTTGTGCACGAACACCGTTAGAGACTGACCTATGCGCCATGCACGATCAGTGGCCTGGTCTTCGACGGCCGGGTTCCACCAGCGGTCGTAGTGCACTACCTGCGAGGCGGCGGTGAGGTTCAGCCCGGTGCCACCCGCCTTCAGCGACACCAACAGCAGCGGGGCCGCGGAGGTGCCGTCCTGGAAGGAGGTCACCATGCGATCACGGTTGGCCCGACTGACACCACCGTGAAGGAACTGTGCTGACTGCCCGAAGCGCTCGTGAAGATGTTGCTGCAGCAGTAACCCCATCTCGCGGAACTGGGTGAACACCAGAGCCTGCTCACCCGCATCGAGCAAGTCGGTGACCAGCTCGTCGAAGCGGTGCAACTTGCCCGAGCGTCCGGCCAACTTCGAACCATCGCCCAGCGCGTGCGCGGGGTGGTTGCAGATCTGTTTCAGCCGCGTGAGTGCCGCGAGCACCAACCCGCGTCGGCGCATGCCGGTGGCTTCTTGGGCGTCGGCCAGCAGTTGATCGACGACACCCTGATAGAGCTGTGCCTGCTCGCGCGTTAGTGGCGCCCATGCAATCTGTTCAACCTTGTCGGGGAGGTCGGGCACCAGCGATTTGTCGGCCTTCGTGCGGCGAAGCAGGAAAGGAGCTGTCAGTCGTCGCAGGGTGGCGGTGGCCACTGCGTCGTGCTCGCGTTCGATCGGAATCACGAACCGCTTGCGGAACTGGGTGGCGTTACCCAAGAGCCCGGGCACGACGATTTGAAAGATCGACCACAGTTCGCTGAGCCGATTCTCCATCGGGGTACCGGTGAGCGCTATGTGCTGCGCTGCGGGGAGCGCGCGCATCGCCCGCGCCGCCCGCGTATCGGGATTCTTGATCGCCTGCGCTTCATCGAGCACGACTGTGCTCCACTGAACCTGTTGCAACACGTCCAGATCGCGGGCAGCCACCTGGTAAGTGGTGATGACCAGGTCGTGCTCGCCCACCTCGTTGCCAAATGCGGCGGCGTCAGAGCGACCGGTGCCGTGGTGCACCATCGCGCGCACGAACGGGGCGAAGCGGGCCGTCTCGGTTTCCCAGTTGCGCACCACCGAGAGCGGGCACACGACCAGGTGCGGGCCGGGCAGACCGGCGAGGTGGGCAAGCGTTGTCGGCGTCTTGCCGAGGCCCATGTCGTCGGCGAGGCAACCACCGAGTCCGAGTCGACGCAGGAATTGCAACCAACCAAGGCCGCGCAACTGGTAGGGGCGCAGAGTCGCGACGAAACCGGCGGGCACATCGCCATCGACAAGCACTTCGTCGGGAAGCCCGGCGAGCAACTCGTGTGCCCAGCCAGTGCCTTCCACCGCGGTTTGCAGCGTGTCGCCTTCGAGTGTCTCCAGCTCGCGCTGCAATTCGGCAGCAAGTGCGAGCAGTTGGAGCGCGCTCATCTCACCATGCTCGGCACGGTGTTGCGCAAGGTTGGCCAGTGCGCGCCTGGCCTCGGCGCGATCGATCTGCACCCAACGGCCACCGACTCGGATCAGGCTGGCGCCCTGCTCGGCGGCGCGTTGCAATACCTCGGCAGCCACCGCGGTGCCGTCGAGCACCACCTTCCAATCCATCAGTGCAGTCGCCGCCAGCCGTCCGCTGCCGGTGCCTTCGCTCGGCTGGGCTGTGGCCCTGGTGGTCGGTCGCTGGCGGGTGAGCTTCTCTGGCGCGAGCAACTCGATGCCTAGTGATGCCAGCGCGTCGACGCTCTCGAGCGCGGCGGCGGCAGTCTCGACATCGACAGTGTCACGACCGTCGGTGGCAACCCAGGGAACCAACTCGGGGACCGCGGCGGCTATCGCGATCAGCGCATCAATCAGTTGGCGACGTAGTGTCGGCAGGAACTTGATTTCGTTGGCCAGCGCGAGGGCGACGGGTGCGCCGGTGATGAGATCGACGGCTGTGCACCACCGCGAACGATCGTCGCCGTCGACCAGTTCGAGGGTCAATGGCCAGGGAGAGGTTTCGGCGTCGGTTGCCTCGATCTCATCGTTGGGAAGACCAAGGCGAAGGCGTACACGCACGAGGGGCTCGCCCTGCGCTCGACGCGAGGCGAGTGAGAACTCGGTGGCGATGTGAGCGATTGCGCCAGTCAGCTCGGGGGCGACTGCGAAGTGGCCCTCGTCGGCGATCAACGCACGACTGACCAGCCGCACAGCCCGTGCATTGACAGCGCGTGTATCTGTGAGCACGGCCCGCCAACCGCGCGCGGCGAGCGTCAGCCGACACAGGCGGTCGACCATCGAGTTGAGTACCTGCGTTGCGTCTACGTGCTCTGCCGCGCCGACCGCCGCCGGCATCGCTGCTAGCAACTCGGCGGCGGCCTCGACATCGCCGAGCAACGGTTGCCACTCGGCAACCCACAACGATTCGGCAACATTGGTGAGTGCCGGCAATACGCGCCCGCCAGTCACAATTTCGGTTGCGTACTGATGCAGCGCGCCGAACCATGCCACTGAAGGACTGATCTCGCTGCGCAGTGCATCGAGCTGACCTAGCGACGCGAGAGTGGCGGCGTCGATGCGCTGGCACATCACGCTGGCGCGTCCATCGGGCAGATCCATCGGCACCACGCGCGTCGAAGTGCTGTACGCCATGCTCGGTCGGCGGGCGACGCGCGCGACTTCTTGGTGGAGATTCCCTCCGTACACTCCGCGGCCCGGCTGCCAAGCCACCGCCTCGCCTTCGACCCAGCTCAGCTGCAACCCGGGGGGAGCAGCGCGCACAGCCATGTTCGCAATCCTACGAAGAGGGTGTATGCGAGTGTCTGCGTGACGGGCGGTTTCGCCTCAGGTCGTCGTGCCTTCTTTGACCTGGAACATCTTGAGATCGCTGTAGAAGTCGAGCGCGTAATCGCCACCTTCGCGGCCGATACCACTGTCGCCGCAACCGCCGAACGGTGCCGTGAGATCGCGTATGAGGAAGCAATTCGTCCAGATCGTGCCGGCCCGAATCGCGCGGCCCATGCGTTCGGCGCGTGCTTGTGAACTCGTATAGACGATTGCCGACAAACCGTACGGCGTCGAGTTGGCCAGTCGGATCGCGTCGGCCTCGTCGGTGAAGGTCTGGAACGTGAGCACCGGCCCGAACACCTCGTGCTGGACGATCTCGCTGTCGTTCGACTTCGGTTGGATCAGCGTTGGTTGGTACCACAGACCGTCGTCGCCACCCAGGTCGCTGGGCGCACCTCCACGTAGGATCGTGTCGCCGTTCTTGCGCGCTCTTTCTACGAAACCCTGGACCCGCGCGAAGTGTGTTGGATGAATGAGCGGGCTGATCGTCGTCGTGGCGTCGTGCGAATCACCGAGCACGTGCTCGTCGGTGAATTCGTCGAACAGGCGCAGAAACTCACTGCGCACGCTCGCCTCCACGAGTAGCCGAGTGCCGGCGAGACACACCTGACCGGAGTCGTCGTACTGACCGGCGGCTTTGCGCGCCGCCGCTTCCAGATCGGAGTCGGCGAAGACGATGAACGGGCCCTTGCCGCCCAACTCGGCCGTGAACGGAACGATGTTGTCGGCGGCCGTGCGGCCGATGTGGCGCGCCGTCTCCGGTGAGCCGGTGAAGCTGATCCGGCGCACGCGTCGATCAGCGACGAGCGCTGCGCCCACCTCGGAGCCGATGCCCTGCACGACGTTGAACACCCCCGCAGGCATCCCAGCCGTATCGCTCAGATCGGCGAGCAGACTGCACGACAGCGGACTCCACTCGGCCGGCTTCAACACAACAGTGTTGCCCGCGGCCAATGCCGGGGCACACTTCCAAGTGCTCAGCATGAACGGCGCGTTCCACGGAGTGATCACCACCGTCGGGCCCGCAGGCATACGAATCACGCGATTGGCGGTGCCGTTGGATTCCCACACGCGCTCTTCGTGCTGCACGGACAGGTCGGCGTACGCCCGAAAGTTACGCGCGCCGCGGCTGAGCACACGAAGCCGCAGACTCTCGTGCAGCATCGCCATGTCGAGGCATTCGACGGTCGCGAGTGGCTCGATGTGCGCGTCAATGAGGTCGGCGAGGCGGTGAAGGATTTCGCCGCGCCCGACGGTGCCCAGCGCGGCCCATTCGGGGAATGCATCCGCCGCGGCGCTTATCGCCTGCGCGGCGACTGCATCGTCACCGCGCGAGATGTCGGCCAACTTCACCGACCAATCGAGCGGCGAGCGGTCCTCGAACGTTTGCGGCGACGACACTCGCCGGCCGTCGATGTAGTGATCGGTTGAGACTGACACCCCGCCGACGTTGACGCGGTTTCCACCGGTGAACGGATTCCCCGTCACTCGGACATGCCTTTGGGCAGCTTCGGATGAATGCGCGGGAACGGCAACTGATCGCGCTCGGTGTTTTGTGGTCGCCGCTGACCGCGCAACGGCCAGTCGCCACCCATCGCCGTGCTCAGCACTTCCTCGGTCTCGGTAGGTTGCGCGCCAACTTCATCACTGACCGGCACTGGCCCTTCGACGATGTGATTGGTGAGCGCGCCGAGGCCCTCGACGTCGACCGTCACTACATCGCCAGGTTGCACGCTGCGACTGATTGCGGGCGTGCCCGACAGGATCACGTCGCCGGGCACGAGTGTGATCAGGCGGGCGATGTCGGCGACGAGGTAGTGCATGTCCCACGCCATCTCGTCGGTACTCCCGTCCTGCTTCACCTCACCGTTGACCGACGTGCGAATGCGCTTGCCGTGAAAGTCCCATTCGGTGATCAGACCTGGCCCCAGTGGGCACAGCGTGTCGGCACCTTTCACGCGCAACATCGAACCGCTGTCGGTGTCGCGAAAGTCATGCAGTCCGTAGTCGTTGGCGATGGTGTAACCGGCGATGTAGCCACCGGCCTGCGCGTAGGTCACGTTGCGGCACGTGCGACCGATCACGATCGCGACCTCGCCCTCGTAGTTCAGCCACTTGCAGTTGCTCGGACGCACGACGGCGGCGCCATGCGAGTTCAGCGCGCTGATCGGCTTGTGGAAGTACGTGGGGGCGGGAGGCAAGGTCACCCCGAACTCGTGCACCCGCGAGATGTGATTGAGGTGGCAGCAGATGATCTTGGTCGGCTCCACCGGCGGGAGGTGCACGGCATCGGCGACAGCGACCGAGCGACCGTCGGCCGCGTGCAGGGTGTCACCATCGCGCGTCATCACGGTCGGGTAGCCGTCGAGCAGGACTCTTCGGATGTCAGCCATGGCTCCGAACAGTAGTGTCGAAACCATGACCGGCTTCATGTTCCCCCGCACTGCGGGCGGCACGGCTTCGATACTGCCGTCGATGCCGTGGCACTACAGCGGCGACCTGCTCACCGTCGAGTTCCGCACCGATCCGAGCCGGGTAGCCGAACTGTTACCCGAGCCGCTCACGCTCGTGCCCGACGACCACGACCCCGGGGCGGTGGCGATGATCTTCGCCGATTGGCAAAGCTGCGGCGACGACTTCGCCGAACTCGACGACCCGATCCGCGCGCAGTACAAGGAAGCGTTCGTCGTCGTGCGTTGCGTGCATAAAGGCACGATCTACAGTCGGTGCGTGTACATCTGGGTCGACACCGATTTCGCGATGGTGCGCGGGCATTTCCAGGGTTATCCCAAGAAGCTGGGCAGTGTGTGGCTCACACGGCCCGTCACCATTGGCAAGGCCGGTCCGCGCGTAGCCCCCGGTGGTCGCTTCTCCGGCACCGTCGGTTACTACGACCGGCGCATCGTCAATGCGCGCGTCACGCTGCGCGCCAAGTCCGCGGGTAACGGCTTCGTCAACGGTCACCCGATGATTCACTCACGCTTCATGCCGCGCATCGAAGGCAGCGGCGATAGCTACAGCGAGTTGGTGACGATGAGCGGCCGCGATGTCGAGCTTGGTCAGGCGTGGAGTGGCGATGCCGAATTGGAGTTGCTGCCCAGCCCGGTCGAGGAGATTGCACGGCTGCAGGTGCGGGAGATCATCGGTGGATATTGGCGCAGCGTGGGCACGACGTTCGCTGGTGGGACGACGCTGGAAGTGGGGGTGGGGCTGTGAGCGCCGGGCCCAACGGCAGCGGTGCCGACCTCGATAGCAACGACGGCGCCGACATTGTCGACCCCGACTCGTACACGAGCGGCTTCCCTCACGCCACGTTTCGCCGTTTGCGCGACACGGATCCGGTCAGTTGGTGGGAGGAACACGACGGCGGCAAAGGCTTCTGGGCGGTCACTCGTTACGACGATCTATTGCACGTCAGCCGCAACGTCGACCTGTTCTCCAGCGCGCAAGGCATCACGCTGGAGGAGATGGACCCCGACGACTTTGCCGCCCGCCGCAACATGTTGGAGTACGACCCGCCCGAGCACACCCGTTATCGCCGTCTGGTCAGCAAGCCCTTCAGCCGCCGCGAGGTGTACGCCTACGAGAACGGTATTCGTCTGTTGGCACGCACAGTCGTGGAGGAGGCGCGCGATCTCGGTGAGCGCTTCGACTACGTCGACCGCGTTGCCAAGCAATTGCCGATGCGCATGCTCGGCCGTTTGCTCGGCGTGCCCGATGACGACGGCGACTGGTTGGTCGAGCGTGGCGACGCGTTGCTCGGGAACTTCGACCCGGATATGACCGATCACCCACTCGGGCTCACCGACACCGACGAGTT
Source organism: Actinomycetota bacterium (assembly GCA_016213665.1). Lineage (GTDB taxonomy): Bacteria > Actinomycetota > Acidimicrobiia > Acidimicrobiales > Ilumatobacteraceae > UBA668. The sequence goes on from JACQZX010000110.1 coordinate 13,045, forward strand.
CAAACACATACCGTTCCGCTCGCCCGCTGCCCTCGATCTCTATCGTTACGCCGAGGCACAAGCCGCGCTACGAAAGAAGCAGCCAACCGACGACGTGATCTCGCGCCTGCTCGCTCCGACGGTCGACGGTGAAGCGCTGACCGAGTTGGAGTTCAAGAACTTCTTCGTGTTGATGGTGAGCGCAGGCAACGACACCTCGCGCTACTCGATGACGGCAGGCCTGAAGGCATTGGCCGAGCATCCAGATCAACTCGCCGAGCTGCGCGATGCCTGCACGGCAGGGAACGCGGCGTTGGTCGAGAGCGCTGTCGAAGAAATGTTGCGGTGGGGAACCGTCACAATGCACTTCCGCCGGACGGCCACGCAAGACACCGAGCTGGGTGGGCGCAAGATCAAACGCGGCGACAAAGTGGTCATCTGGTTCTCCTCAGCCGACTACGACGAGCGCCAGTTCCCCGAACCGTTCCACTTCGATATCCATCGGACTCCCAACGAACACGTCGCGTTCGGTCGCATGAGTCCGCACCTGTGTCTCGGCGCGCAACTGGCCCGCATGGAGATCAAGGTGTTGTTCGAGGAACTGCTGCCGCGGCTCAGCGATGTGAAACTGGACGGGCCTACGGAGCGCCTGCGCAGCAACTTCATCTGCGGAATCAAGCGCATGCCGGTGCGCGTCACCTGGTCGTGAACCAACGCGTCGTGAATCAACGCATCGTGGACCAACGCGTCGTAAAGCCGCTGATTGGAATTTCCGGTCGCCGCTGGCCGGCCGAAACCATCCCGCTGTTGGACTACACCGCGATGCATGGTGAAGAAGTCGATGTGCACCTCAGCGAATACCCCAAGGCGTTGCAGAAGGCCGGAGCGTTGCCGGTGCAGTTGACGCCGAACACCGTGCCGATCGAAATCGTGCAACGACTTGACGGTCTCGTGATGACCGGCGGCGCCGATCCCGATCCGGATCTCTACGGCGAACAGCGGCACCCGCGACTAGGCACAGTCGAACGTGGCCGCGACGACTGGGAGTTGGCCTTGATTCGCGCCGCGCTGGCTGTCCGACTACCGATGCTCTGCGTGTGTCGTGGTGCCCAACTGCTGAACATCGCGCTCGGGGGCACGCTCGTGCAACACCTCGATCAGGCGTCGGTGCATCAGCGAGTCGATCTCCCGCGAATCGATCGTTGCCACACGGTGCGCGTTTCGCCGGGCACCATCGCCGACCAGATCTATGGCGGCGATGTTCCGACGAATAGCCTGCACCACCAGGCAGTCGGTCGCGTTGGCGAGGGGGTGGTAGTTACCGGCGTCGCCGAGGATGGTGTTGTGGAAGCGTTCGAACTCACCGGCCGTCCGGAGGTATTCGCCGTGCAGTGGCACCCGGAGATGCTCAGCGACACCGTCGACCCAGCCTTCACCTGGCTGGTTAGCGAAGCCGTAACTCGGATCAGCTCTTCATGGTGACGAGTTCGGCCGCGATCAACTTGCGCACGCGATCGCGAAGCGCGCCTACGTCGCTCGCGGTCATCCCTGCCGTGTCGATCGGAGACAACACACGGACCTCAGCGTTGGTGACATTGAATCTCCAGTCGCCCTTCGCTATCGCTTCTCGGGTGCCGGTGACAGCGAGTGGAAGTATCGGGTTTCCGGTCTCGATGGCGAGTCGGAAGGCGCCATCTTTGAAGTCGCCCAATACACCGTCGCGCGAGCGGGTGCCCTCTGGGAACAACATCACGCTCACCTTCTTGTCGAGCCGATCGTGCGCGCCGCGCATCGCTGAGACAACGCTCTGCTTGTCGCCGCGGATCAACTTGATGTCGCCCGACATCCGCATCAGCCACCCAACCAGCGGGTACTTGAAGAAGTCCTCCTTCGAGAGCCACTTCATCTCCCACGGTAGGTGCGAGATCAGCAGCATGTCCGCGAAACTCTCGTGGTTGGCGACGACCACGTACGGCCGCCGCGGGTCGTCGATCTTGAGGCCGCTGGTGCGAAACCGCCACATCGGGTTGAGCCACGTGTGCACGACACACAGCTTGCGGAATAGCCAGCCCGGGTAATACCGGCCGCGGTCGAATGGAGCGGTGACGATCCAGACAAGGAAAACGAGTGGCACCCAGATGATCACGATCACGCCGAGTGCGAGCCACGCCCACAGCGATAGCGCGGTGCGGGAAACGGCGTTACCGAGGAGGCGTTGGCGAAAAGAGGAGACGGCCATGGGCTCTATGGTGGCACGCGCCGTGAACCTTGGCTGCCCCGGCGCCTAACGTCGTCGCATGCATCATCGGCCAACACTCCTCGTGGCCTGTTGGCTGCTTGTTTCGTGCACTGCCGGGCGCGACAACGGAATCGCCGGAACAAGTTCGCCCGGTACACAACCACCGACTGCCAGTGCCCCGCTCGATGGATTGCGGTCGCTCCTCGACATTCGCGATGCGGGTGCGTGGCGCGCAGCAGGCATCGACGAGATCGAGGTGTGGGTCTGTCAGGTGCCAGCCGACTCGACGGCACCAATGTATTCCGGGCTTCCGCTGCGTCTTGCGCTGACTGCCGTAGGCATTGCCGAAGTCCTCAATCGAGGCGTCACTGCGTACTTCGGCGCGGTCTCGCACGGTCAATACCTTCCCCAGTTCTACGCCGGGGGAGAGGCCACACTTGCCAGTGACTCGGAACCGCAAGCGTGCGTCGAGCAGGCGATCAACGGCGCCGAAGACACTGCCGATGTCGTGTTAGTGGTGGCAAATGCCGAGCATCGCAGCGAGTTTCCCGGTGGCTTCGGCAATGGCGGCAACTCGTGTCCCGCCGAGCCGCCGTGTCCGGTCCTCGAGTCCCGCCGATCGGCGTACGTCGGTGCCAGCGACTTCCACCCCGATTGGGGCGACCGGCCCCCGTTCGACCTTGTCGAGCACGAGCTCGGGCACACGCTTGGGTGGATACACAGCGCGTTCGTCGACGGCGCAGCGCAGCCCTACCAGAGTGCTCTCGACCTGATGAGCGATAGTGCCGCTCCCCGCGCCGCCAATCCTGAACGCAGGGACGCACCCGACGTGTTGGCAGTCGATCGCCTGCTCGCCAACTGGTTGCCGGAATCTGCGGTCTGGGTCGCACCTGCCACCGGCGGCTCGGTGGCTCTGCAACCCTCCACGGCTGCGGCCGATGGCTCAGGCACTCGGCTGGCGATGGTTGTGCTCGGCGCGGGCAGCTACCTCACGATCGAGTGGCTGCCTGCCGAGGGTTTCAATGCCCACCTGGTGCAAGGAGGAATCGCGGTTCACTTCGTGGAAGTTGTCGATGGCGCGGTGCGCTCGATCACGCCGGTTGTCGGTGTCGCACCCTTCACCGATTTGCTGCAGGTGGGTGAATCGGTCGACTACGGCGGCTGGCACGTGGCCGTAGTCGCTGCTGACGGTAACGCGATCACCGTCTCAGTCGCCGCGCCGGTCTGACGAAGTAGGGTCGCCAGCCATGACGCCGGAATTGCAAGAGATGTTCGACGCCGCGCTGGCGGCGCACGCCAACTCGCACTCCCCGTACAGCAACTACCCCGTTGGCGCCGCTGTACGCGCAGGTAGCGGCAAGGTGTATTCCGGTTGCAATGTCGAGAACGCCGCCTATCCCCAGGGTTGGTGTGCCGAGGCCAGTGCCATCGCCGCGATGGTTTCCGCGGGCGAGCGTCGCATAACAGCGGTGCTCACCCTCACCAACGGTCCGATCATGGGAACTTGCTGCGGGGGTTGCCGACAGAAGATCCGTGAGTTCGCCGAACTGGATGTGCCGATTCATGCGTGTGGCCCCGAAGGTTTGCGGCGCAGCTTCACTCTGGAGGAGTTGTTGCCGTTCAGCTTTGGTCCGGAAAGTCTTCCGTAACCTGTCGCCGTGCCGTCGTCGCGAGTACCCCATCTCACTGCCAAACTCCAGGGTTTCGGCACCACGATCTTCGCCGAGATGTCGGCGCTTGCCGTCGCCACTGGAAGTGTCAACCTCGGCCAGGGTTTCCCGGACACCGACGGTCCTCGCGAGGTGCTCGATGCCGCGATCGCCGCCATCAACGGCGGCCTCAATCAATACCCGCCAGGTCCGGGCATGCCCGTGTTGCGCTCGGCGATCGCCGATCATCAACAACGGTTCTACGGACTTGCCTACGACCCCGACACAGAGGTGCTGGTCACAGCCGGCGCCACCGAAGCGCTCGCCGGGGCACTGCTCGGCCTGCTCGACACCGGCGACGAGGTCGTGCTGTTCGAGCCGATGTACGACAGCTACCAGGCCTGCATCTCGCTGGCCGGCGCCGTTCCGAAGCCGGTAACCCTGCGCCCACCCGCATACGGCTTCGATCCCGACGAATTGCGTGCGGCCATCACGCCCAAGACCCGGTTGTTATTGATCAACACGCCACACAATCCAACGGGCAAGGTGCTCGACCACGGCGAGCTGCAGCTGATCGCCGACCTTGCCATCGAACACGACCTGATCGTGCTCACCGACGAGGTCTACGAGCACCTCACGTTCGACGGTTGTGAGCACATATCGATGGCGACTCTGCCCGGCATGCGCGGGCGCGTGCTCAGCATTTCGAGCGGCGGCAAGACGTTCAACACCACTGGTTGGAAGATCGGCTGGCTGTGCGGGCCGGCGGCACTCGTCGCTGCCGCGCGTACCGCCAAACAGTTCCTCACCTTCGTCAACGGCGGCCCCTTCCAACCTGCGATCGCGGTCGGACTCGGGTTACCCGATTCATACTTCGCCGATTTCGCGGCCGACCTGCAAGCCAAGCGCGATCGTCTGCTACCAGGTCTTCATGCCGCGGGCTTCGGCGTCTTTCCGACCAGTGGCACGTACTTCGTGACGGTCGACATTCGTCCGCTGCGCTCCGACGGCGACGGCGTGGCGTTCTGTCGCGAGCTGCCCGGCCGTTGCGGGGTCGTTGCCATCCCAAACGAGGTGTTCTACGCCAACAAGCACGAGGGTCGCCATCTCGTGCGATTCGCGTTCTGCAAACGCTTCGAAGTGCTCGACGAAGCCGTCACCCGCCTCCAAACCCTCGCCTAGCGAACCCTCGGGAAGCGAAGCCGGCTAGCGGCGGTCTTGCAGGAAGCGGAAGCGATCGCGGGTGGCGGCGACGGTGGCGGGCTCGACATCGGCGAACAGGATGGTCTCAGCTTGCGAACCGGTGGCCAGTAGTTCGCCGAGCGGATCGACGATGCGGCTGTCGCCGACGTACTTGAGCCCGCCACCTTCTCCGACCCGATTGCAGCCGACCACGTAGGCCTGGTTCTCGATTGCCCGCGCCTGGAGCAGAGACATCCAATGGTTGCGGCGTGGCTCGGGCCAGTTGGCGGGCACCAGATAGACATCGGTGGTCAGCGCGAGCTGCCAGAACTCGTCGGCGAAGCGCAGGTCGTAACAGACGAGCGGGCTGACGCGCACTCCCTCGATCTCCACCTGCACCAACTGGTTGCCGGCGCGAAAGTAACGATCTTCGCCGCCGTAGGTGAATGGATGAATCTTGTGATAGCGGTGCACTGTGCCGTCGGGACCGGCAAGCACGAAGCTGTTCGCTGCGCGCCGGTCACTGCCGGCGCCGGCCGCGACATCGGACGGGATCTCGGGGCAACTGCCGCACACCCACACGTCATGTTCGGCTGCCTGCGCACTCAGGAACTGCGCCGACGGCCCGCCTTCGGGTTCGCCCAGATTGGCATTGTCGACTCCGAAGCCGGTGGAGAACATCTCCGTGAGTAGCACCAGCCGCGCTGAACCGGCAGCCGCGGCGGCGATCATTGGGGCGAGACGAGCGAAGTTGGCCTCGCGGTCGTCCCAGACGATGTCGTGCTGTACGGCGGCGATTCGCATGCGGCAATCGTAGGGG
>JACQZX010000111.1 GCA_016213665.1 Actinomycetota bacterium
CGATGGGTGTATGTCACGCACCAATGTTGATATCGACGATGAGGCTTGCGAGCGCGTCATGCGCATGTACCAACTCGAGACCAAACGCGATGCCATTAACCTCGCTCTTCGGAAGCTGGCCGTGGTACCGATGACCATCGCAGAACAGTTGGCGATGCAGGGGATATGGGCCGATCGCCCCGATGAAGACTTCAATCACCCCGACGGCATGATTCGCGACACCCGTGCTGGTCGCTGACACGTCCGCGTGGATCGAATACCTGCGCGGAACGGGTTCCGCGGTGCACCTTGCCTTGCGAGCCAGTGTCGAAGCCGGCACCGTCACGCTCATCGAGCCGGTCAAGGCAGAACTGCTGGTTGGCGCACGAACGAACGCGGAACTTCGCGAGTTGCGAAGGCTGACCGACGGTCTCGGTGCCGAACTGATGCATCCTCGTGACGACTTCGACCGAGCCGTCGACATCCATCTGCGTTGCCGCTCAGTTGGCGTGACGCCGCGAGGACTTTTCGACTGTCTGATCGCCGCCATCACTCAGCGATGTGGCCTACCGTTGCTGCACGCCGACCGCGATCTCGCCGCGATCGCAGCGGTCGCCGGCATCGAGGAGGCGCTATGACGCACCTGCAGGTCGAGGCGAGCCCGGAATCGGTTGGCATGTCGAGCGCACGTTTGGCTCGCATCGGCAGCCACTTCCAGTCGTACATCGACGATGGCCGCCTTCCGGGGTGGCAGATCACCGTTGCTCGACACGGCAAGATCGTGCATCAGCAAATAGCCGGACACCGCGACATCGCCGGCGGCAAACCAGTCGAGGCCGACACGATCTGGCGCATCTACTCCATGACCAAGCCGATCACTGCCGTGCTCGCTTTGCAGCTGTGGGAGGAAGGAGCATTCGAACTCAACGATCCGGTGCATGCCTTCCTCCCCGCGTTTGGTGAGGTCAAGGTGTGGCGCGGCGGCACCGTCGAGGCACCAGAGCTGGATTCGCTCACTGCCAAACTTTCCATCTGGCAGTTGCTGACCCATACCAGCGGGCTCACGTACGGCTTCATGCGAGCCCATCCGGTCGACGCGCTGTACCGTCAGGCGGGGTTCGATTTCGGAGTCCCACCTGGGTTGGATTTGCAGGCGATGTGCGACACGATCGCCACACTGCCGTTGCTGTTCCAGCCGGGGACGGCGTGGAACTACTCAGTGGGTTTCGATGTACTCGGCAGGCTGCTGGAAGTCGTGTCGGGTCAAACACTCGACGAACTCATGCACACGCGATTACTCGAACCGCTGGGAATGCACGAAACTACGTGGCACGTACCGGAGGCAAACCAGGCACGCCTGGCCAGGCTGTACGGCGCGGATCCGAGCACCGGCAAAGCGGTGGCCCTCGACCAGATCGGCGAGTCCGCGCGGCAACAACCACGATTTCTTGGTGGTGGCGGGGGGATGCAGAGCACGGCCTACGACTACAACCGTTTCGCCCAAATGCTGCTCAACGGTGGCGAACTCGGTGGCGTGCGAATCCTCTCGCCACGCACTGTTCGCTACATGGTGAGCAATCACCTTCCCGGCAACGTTGATCTCACCACCTTCGGCCGTCCGCTGGCCGGAACGGTCGGCGACGGAGTCGGTTTCGGCCTCGGGGTGAGCGTTGTCATCGATCCGGTCAAGGCACATGTGCCTGGCAACGTCGGCGATTTCGCCTGGGGTGGCGCCGCCAGCACCGTCTTCTGGGTCGACCGAGTTGATCAGTTGATCGTGCAGTTCTTCACGCAGTTGCTACCGAGCAGCACTCTCCCGCTGCGTAGCCAGCTGAAGCAGTTGGTGTATCAGGCGCTGATCGACTGACGATCGTCGGTCTCGCCGGCGCTTCCGCTAGTGCGACGCGACGCCGCCTGTGCGCGGGTGGTCCCGATCACGATTCGAATGATGGCGAAGGTGACCGCGGTGATGGTCAGCAGCAGCGCAAGCGCTTGGTAGAGCCGATTGGAGACGTCGGTGCCGGCGAGCGCGGCATGCACGCTCGTGAGCCACACCGCCACGTAGCTGAAGTAGTGCACGAACTTCCACAATCGTCGCGGCAACTTCTTCATGATCAGCGAGGTGCCCTGCACGAGGATCAGCAGGTACATAGCGATTACGCCCAACGTGACAGGCAAGCGCTTCCAACCGGACGCCTGCGGCACGAAGACTTCTCTCCACCCGAAGTACACGTAGTTGTCGCCTACCAAAGCGACGACATGGATTACAACACCGATGCATGCGAGAGCACTGAACCAGCGATGCATCTCCATCAACCACGCCGGACGATCCACCGGCTTCAACGCCCGCGTCGCGAGCAGCACGCCCCAGATCAGGCTCGCCACCAGCAGCATCGCGGCGACCATGCCGGACGCTCGCGATATCCACCACATCAGCTGCGGGTTCATCGCTTGTCACTCTCCATGGTCTGCCAAACAGCGTTGC
>JACQZX010000113.1 GCA_016213665.1 Actinomycetota bacterium
AGTTCATCCGATTGCGCGATTTGGTGGCGGCCGACGCCGCTACTCGGTTAGGCATAGATCCCTTGCGGATGCAGGCGGCATGGGCCGGCGCCGATCAGCCGCACCAACTTGCCGTCCTCGCCGGGTTAACCCAGCTGGGGGTGCCGTACCGTTACCTTGCCCGCAAACCCGGTGTTGGTTTCGACTGTTCCGGCCTGACGTCTTGGGCGTGGGAGCAGGCCGGGTTGGCGATTCCTCGCTCGAGTCGATACCAGATCAACGATCTCCCGGAAATCACGATGGCGACGGCGCAGGCCGGCGACCTCGTCTACTACCCGGGCCATGTGATGCTGTACCTCGGCGTTGATTACGCAATTCTGCAATCACCGCGCACGGGTCGCGTAGTGACGGTCGCTTCCGTGTGGAATCGCAAGCTCGAGAAGTTGCGCTGGGTCAACCCCCTCGGCTGAGAGCGCACGTTTCGGATTTGAGGTGGGAAAGGGGCCCGAGTGCCGGACCGGAATACTGCAACGCTGAGTCGCCGCAGTCCGGAACGCAAACAACGGTTACCCGGCACTACGCGTTTCGGAGTGGAGTGATGGTGTCGAGTGGCTGCAAGTTGGGTTTGCTGGCGTAGAGCAGGTGGCCCGTTGGCCCGTTGGATACGTGAGCCTGATGCCAGGCGACTATCTGCTCGCGCCATTTGCCGATGTGCGGCCGAGACGGCGGACCCTCGAGCGGCATCGACTGGTCGCTTAAGTCACGGGCGATCTCGGCCGCTCAGGCGGCTGACAGCTCGGGGTAGGTGTGGACGTAGATCTGACGGACGATCTGTTTCGCGTTCCACGCGAACCACACCTCACGATGCGGATCGCAGCGGCGAGCAACCCCGTCAGCCGTTCACGACCACTGGCGCCGCTGGATCAACAGCACCTGAAACGGCACCGGACTCCACCAACAAGAAACCCGCTGCCATTTGGGCCTCCAGCTCGACGAACCCGATTCCTGCCAGATCCTTGCTCCATGGGGAGGCGCCCGAGAATGAGACCGTCGGTCTCTCGGCCTTGGAGACAATTCCCATGGAGTTCGGGTCTACAAGGTGGAACTGCACGCTCGTTGCGTCCGAGGTTGCTGACAGGAAGAGAATCATCTCATCGCCAACGACGGGTTGGATGAGATTCTCGGGGATGAGTAGAACTGTCTCGCCGTCGGCTTCTGCCACCAACAAGCCCGATCCCACCCGGACAATGTCACCGCTGGCGATCTTCAGTTCGGCGGCCTTGTAGGACACATCGAGGAGTTCGATCATGTAGACGACGGGGGACAGCGGCGACTCCTTCGACACCGACTCAGGGCTCGCGTCTCTCAATATCCCACGAGCAACTACATCGCTGCTCGCGATGAGTTGGGGAAGGCTTTCGGTCAGGACGCCAGCTGTACCGCTCACAATCTCGGAGCGGTCCACCTCCAGCACCTCCTCAAGGGCAGGACCTGCCGAAGGCTCCTTCACGGACTCTGATTGACCTGCGCATCCGAAAGCCCCAAGAGCTATCGCTATGACTGCGACCAATTTTCGCATTAGGTGAATCTAGTAGAAGTCGATTCCTGGGCGACGTCCGATTCGACGTCTCGTTAGTGCCCATTGCGCACTCGGAACTGTGCCTGAGAGAATCGAGCCGGCAGTCAACCGGCGTGTATTGGTCCGGCGCTATCGCGTAGCGAGCGTGCTGGTCGGCCGGATCGACAAGCAATGATCTCCGCGCAGATCGAGACAGCAGTTTCCTCGGGGGTGCGGGCACCCAGGTCGAGTCCGATCGGGGCCATCAGGCGACGCAACTCCTGTTGATCGTTGATGCCGACCTCGTTGAGCCGGTGCATTCGCGTGGCGTGGGTTCCACGGCTCCCCATCACGCCGATGTAGCCGACGGCGGTCTTCAGCGCCGCGGTCACGGCCGGCACGTCGAACTTCGGGTCGTGGGTGAGAATGCAGACCGCATCGCGCGCTGCGAGGGTGTGGCCTCGCTCGGCGAACACCGGCGTCGGCCACGACACGATCACTTCATCGGCCATCGGGAAGCGACGACGGGTGGCGAAGGTCTCGCGGGCGTCGCAGACGATTACGCGATAGCCCAGCACCTTGGCCACTTTGGCGAGCGCGCCGGTGAAGTCGACAGCACCGAAGATCCACATCTGTGGTGGTGGCGCCCAACTCTCGATGAAGACGCTCACTTCCGGTGTACCGACGAGATCCTCCGGAGTGGTTTCGCCATTGGGTCCGTAATGGCGCACACCGGTGCGCGCCGCTTCCAGCTCGGCAAGCGTGTCGCGGGCGGCTATGCGATCGAGCTCGGCATTGCCCAGTGACCCCAGGGGAGGCATGTCCGGTCGCACCAGCAACTTGCTGCCGACTGCGGCCGCCGGTTTTCCCGCCACGGCCGTACCGGCGATGACAGTGGCCAGTGCAACGGGCTCTCCCGCACGGATCGCCGCCCGCAAGGCCGCGTAGAGGTCCATCAGCGCCACTTGCCGTGCATCAGGCTCACCAATCGAGCGGTTCGATGAAAAGTCGGATCGTGCCTCCGCAGGTGAGGCCGACTGCGAACGCTTCGTCGTCGCTGAATCCGAACGAGATCACTCGTGCGTTTGCGTCACCCTGCAAGATGGCGAGTGCTTCCGCGACAACGGCCCCTTCGACGCACCCACCGCTGACGCTGCCCGCGACCTCACCATGCTCGTTTACCGCCATCGACGCGCCAGGCTCGCGCGGCCCCGAACCCTCGATGTCAACCACTCGTGCAATGGCGACCCGGGAACCAGCGGCCAACCAGCGATCGATGTCGTCCAGCAGTTCCTTCATCGAGCAGTTGCCGGTATTGGTTGCAAAGCGCGACGCCGAGACGATGCACCTGAGATCACCCGCGACAGCTCCTCCATTGCCGCCAGGCTATGCCCCTCCACGAACGAGTCGACAAAGGGCAGTGCTGCTGCCATTCCGCGAGCAAGTGGCGCATAGCCAGGCGTGACCTTCAGCGGATTGACCCAAACCGTTTGGAAACTGATGCGTTGAAGTCGTTGCATCTGTTCCGCCAGCATCTCCGGACTGCCGCGATCCCAACCGTCGCTCAGTATCACCACGATCGCCCCGCGCGCCATGCCGCGGACACCCCACTCGTCGTTGAACACGCGCATGCACTCACCCAAGCGCGTGCCGCCGCTCCAGTCTTGAACGCGTCGGCTGGCTTGCGCGAGCGCCAAGTCGGGGTCGCGGCTGTGCAACTCCCTGGTCACTCGCGTGAGCCGGGTACCGATGGCGAATGCCTCGACACGCTGTCGGCCGGAAACCGCGGCGTGCACGTAGCGCAACATCGCTCGTGCATATGGCTCCATCGAACCGGAGATGTCGAGCAATAGGACCAAGCGGCGCAGGCGCTGACCGGGCTTGCGCCACTGACGACGGATCGGTTCGCCACCCGCGCGCAACGACGTACGCAATGTGGCTTGCAGGTCCGGTCGGAGTCCGCGCGGCGAGGAGTGATAGCGGAAGGATTCCCGCGGGGGACCGATCATCCGGAGTCGCGCCATCATCTGGCGCGCGATCCGTAACTCTTCATCGGTGTAGGTCGCAAAGTCTTTCTGGTGAAGCGTCTCGAACGCCGAGAAGCGCAGCGCCAGCGGGCTCTCGTCGTCGGAATTCTGTCGGTCGTCGTCATCGCTGTCGCCGCCGTCGTCGACGACGATCGGTACCTCCTCGACCAGTGCGTCGACCGTTGCAGCTGCCGCCGTCGGATGCCAAAAGGCGACGAACGCGCGGTCGTAAAGATCGATGTCTTCCGGGTTGCGCACCAGCGTCGCCCGCCCGGCCCAGTAGACCGAGGCTCGCTGATCGATCCCGACCTGGCCCAGTGCATCGACAAACGCCAACACGCTGCCCATCGGCACACGCAGGCCTGCGCCCCGAAGGATTCGCCCGAAGGCGACGGCCATGCGCTCGGTCTCGGTGTTCACGGTGGGCGCTACATGCCGCGTTCGAAGGCCTGCTTGACCAGCGTATGAATTCCGTGTTGGCGGGTTCGTTCCAGATCTTCGCGGTACTTCAGCACGGTGCCAAGCGTCGTATTCACGATCGCCTCGTCGAGCTCGCTGTAACCGAGTTCGCAGAGCGCCTGCGCCCAGTCGATCGTCTCCGCGACGCCCGGTGGCTTGTACAGGTGAAGCTCCCGCAACGCCTCCACGGTTGCGGCAACCTGGCGAGCCAAGCGCTCGAGCACGCGCGGCACGCGCATTCGCACGATGCGCACCTCACGCTCGAAGTCGGGGTGCTCGACCCAGTGGTAGAGGCAGCGCCGCTTCAGGGCATCGTGCACATCGCGGGTGCGGTTGGAAGTGAGCACGACCAATGGCGGCTCGGCGGCTACGAAACGGCCGAGTTCGGGAACGGTTATCTGGTAGTCGGAAAGTACCTCCAACAGGTAAGCCTCGAACTCGTCATCGGCGCGATCGATCTCATCGATCAAGAGCACCGGCGGCGTGTCGCCGACGTGGCTGATCGCGGCGAGCAGGGCGCGTCTGAGCAGAAACCGTTCGTCGTAGAGCTGCTGCTCGAGCTTGTCGGTTGTGAGGGCATGCGACTCGCCGGTCGCCTCGGCTGCGCGCAGGTGAAGCAACTGGCGGCTGTAGTCCCAGTCGTAGACGGCTTGCGAGACGTCGATGCCCTCGTAACACTGCAGTCTGATCAACTCACCGCCCGTCCAGCGGCTGAGCACCTTGGCGACCTCGGTCTTGCCGACTCCGGCCTCACCTTCGAGCAGCAGCGGCCGCCGCAGGGTCATCGACAAGAAGACCGAGGTGGCCAGACCCTCGTCGGGAATGTAGCCGTGGGCGGTGAAAGACTTGGCGACTTCGGCGGGTGAGATCGGTTGCATCGCCATCAACTGTTCAGGCTAATGGCAGCCAGTCGTGAGAGGGAGCCGTGAGAGGTCGTCGTCACACGCGTCGTGAGAGAATATGGCCATGCCGTTGCGCCGCGTCTGTGTTCACGCGCCGCACGCAACCCGGGTGGTGGTCGCGACGGCCGGCGGCACTGTGCAGGCGCAACGAGGCGAAGAATGGGTCGCTGAGGTCGACGCCGCGGACGGCGAGTGCTACTGGTTGCTGGTTGACGACGGTCCGCCATTGCTCGACCCAAATTGCCGGGCGATGATCAACAGCGTCGAAGGACCGCGCAGCGTCTTTCGACCACCGTGGGCTCGGTATCCGGCAGGGTCGCCTTTGACGGCGTCACCGATCGTCTACGAGTTGCATGTGCGCGGGTTTGGCCGCACGTTTCGTGGCTGCATCGAACACCTCGATCACGTCGCCTCGATGGGTGCGAACGTGATCGAGCTGATGCCGGTGCATCCCTTCGACAGCAGCGACAACTACTGGGGTTACATGCCGCTCGTATGGGGCGCCGTGCACGGTGAGTATGCGACCGACCCGTCGCACGCGGCGGAGGAGCTAGCGGAGTTGGTCGCCGCCGCGCACGCGCGGGGGATGCATGTTTGGCTCGACGTCGTCTTCAACCACACCGGCGAGGGGGCCGCGTCGATGCCTGCTCGCAGCTTGCGCGGACTCGACGATGCACATGCTTACCGTCGCCACGTCGATGACGGCCATCCCAACGACACCTACACGAACGACAGCGGCTGCGGCAACGACATCAACCCCGCCGACCCGTACGTACGCGAATTGGTGATGGAGGCACTCGAGCGTTACGCCGACCTCGGAATCGGTGGGTTTCGTTTCGACCTCACTCCGTTGCTCGCGCGCGACGGCGGCGGCCTGATCGACCGGATCACCGAGTGGGGCAGACACCGTGGGGTGACGTTGATCGCCGAACCATGGGACTTGGCGCGCTACGAGCTCGGCTCGACGATGTGGCCCGGCGACTGGTTGCAGTGGAACGATCGCTACCGAGACGACGTCCGCGGATTCTTGCGTGGTGAATCAGGCATGGTCGCGACGTTCCGAGAGCGAGTAGCGGGCAGCCACGACCTGATCGAAGGCGGGCCGCGATCAAGCCTGAATTTCGTGACGGCTCACGATGGGTTGACGATGCATGATCTGACGACCGCGACGAGCGAACGACACCGGTCGTGGGATTGCGGTGACGAACTGCGATTGCAGCAACTGAAGAACTACTTCGCCGTGCTGCTGCTGTCTGCCGGCACCCCAATGTGGGTGATGGGTGACGAGTTCGGTCGCACGCAGCAAGGCCATGACAATCCGTACAACATCGACGGGCCGCTCACTTGGGTGGATTGGAAGGCGAGCGAATCGTGGGCGCCCCTCACCGATTTCGTGAAGGCGCTTGTGCGGTTGCGGCGCGCGCATCCCCCAGGCGAGTTCCGGTTCTACGGTGCCGACGGTGTTGTCGATGAGTCGGAGCAATCGCGGTCGATCGCGTGGTGCTCGAACGATCTCTACGTGATCGTCAACTCCTGGTGGGAACCGGTGAGCTTCACGGTGCAGGAGCCGGGAGAGTGGAAGCTAGCGCTGGCGAGTGTGCCACCGGCAGGACTGCGGGTGGCCGCCCGCAGTGTCGTGGTGCTGGTCCGCTGATGGCCCAACCTCTCGAGCACGAGCTAGCTGTCGAAGCCGAGGCCGAAACGATCGAGGCTGCGCAGCCATAGGTTGCGCTTACCGGTCTTGTCCTCGCGATCGAGCGAGTAACGAGTGGCCTGAATCCCGAGGAAGCGGAACGGTTCCGGCGGAAAGGGCAGCGGCTTGCTCTTCACGAACTCGGTTTGGGTGGCCCTGGAACGCTTGCCGTCGAGCATGTCGAGCATCACCTCCGCACCGAACCTGGTCGCGGCGACGCCAAGACCCGTGTAACCCACGGAGTACGCGACACGGCCCTGCATTCCTCGTCCCCAGAAAACGCAGAAGCGGCTGCAGGTGTCGATCACTCCACCCCACGTATGGGTGAACTTCAGTCCCTCGAGCTGCGGGAACGTATCGAAGAAGTGCTTACTGAGTTTGGCCCAGGTCTCGGGTCGGCTCTCGAGCTCGACGTTCATCTTGCCGCGCCAGTAGTAGATGACGTCGTAGCCGCCCCACAGGATTCGGTTATCGGCAGTGAGTCGGTAGTAGTGGAATTGGTTGCTGATGTCGCTGAGACCCTGGCGACCTTCCCAACCGATCTCGGCGAGTTGCGCCTTGGTGAGCGGTTCGGTGACGAGGCAGTAGTCATAGACCGGTGCGATGAAGTGACCGACCCGTCGGAGAAGCGGCTTGGCGGCGTTGGTGGCGAGTGCCACCTTTCCGGCTCGGACGCGCCCTAGCGGCGTAGTCACCAGCACGCCGACTCCATCCTTTTCGATGGCTGTGGCCTTGGTGTCCTCGTAGATGCGCACACCCAACGACATGGCGGCACTCTTCAGCCCCCACACCAATCGCGCCGGGTCGACGATTGCAGCCCGGCCCTTGCGGAACAGGCCGCCGGTGTAGGTGGGCGAGTTCACCTCCGCCTGCATCGCGACCTGATCGAGCCACTCGACCGTTTGGCCGAGAGCGCGTAGTTGCGTGTAGTCGTCGCGCAACTCGTCGAGGTAGCTCGCGGAATGAAACGTGGTCGCAATGTCGATGGCGCCGGTTCGCTCGTAGTCGCAGTCGATGCTGTAGCGATTGATCGCGGCCTCGATCTCGTTGAGGTTGTTGATGCCCAACTCCTCGAGCAGCGGCAGCTCGTTCGGAAACCGCTCCTGGCCATTGGCGACACCGTGAGTCAGGCTGCTCTCCATGAAGCCGCCGTTTCGTCCGCTGGCGGCCGAGCCGACCTCGTGCGCTTCGATAAGGACAACATCGCGGCTGGGATCGCGCTCTTTGGCGATGATCGCCGTCCACAATCCGTTATAGCCACCTCCGATCACGCACAGATCGCAACTCTCGCTGCGTACGAGCGTTGGGTTGCTGTCGGGTTCATCGGCATCGTCGTACCAGTACGGGTATGGCTCGGCATCGGCAATGGCATCGAGGTGGAACTCGTTGTACTCCGTAGTTTCACCGTCAGCCTCGAGCGTCATCGCCGTCACCCGCCTTTGCAACGTCAGCGCTCTCGACGCCAATCAGTTCTACATCAAGCGGGTAACGCCGGAAATTTGCGTCGAGTGTCAGCATTCGTTGAACTTTGTGGCGTTGGCACATCACCATCGTCAGCGCGGTATCGAAGTCGCCAGCCGAGTGCATTCGCCGTGCCGTCCGCCGATGCTGATTGCCGACGGGCAGCGAGTCGATCGGAGCGAGTACGCCACGACGCCAGCCAGCTTGATACCACCGGCGCGGTGGTATCAGATGATCACTGACAGCGACGAGCAGTAGCTGATTGGTCTCGAACTGTTGCACCAGCGGAAGGAATGCCGTCGCGGCCACGCGATGGTGCGGGCTTGCGGGGTCGCACAGCGCCTGCACTACCGAGCGTTCGATGAGCACTTGTGGCGGGTTCATGTGGGTCGCGTTGCCGGGGTTGTTATCGGTGTTGCCGGGTCCAGGCTAAGCGACGTTCGTGCACTCAGGGCGCGCGACTCGCGAACCTTGCGTTCGCGCCAGGCCCAGAACCAGAACGAGGCGCCGGTGATCGCCCACCCGACCAGACCGTCGATCACCCAGTGTTCGCCGAGATAGACAAGCGAGGTGAGCATGATCACCGGAAAGGTGAGGGCGACGCCCTTCAACCATCGGGGCTTGATCCACGGCAAGAAGAAAGCCGGCACAATCAAGGCGAATGAGGCGTGCAGAGACGGCATCGCGGCTACGGCGTTGCCGTTGCTGAGTTGGATGTTGTAATCGTTGGTGAAGCTGTGGAACCCGAGATGGTTGAAGCCGCGGCCGGCGGTGCGGCGCAGCGGGCTGAACAGCTGGTACGGGTACTTTCGGTCGCCGACCATCCACGGTGGCGCGGTCGGCAGGGTCACGAACATCAGGCAACCGACGCCGATGACGGTGGCGAAGCGCTTCATGAACCGTGCCCATTGCCGATGGCTGATGGCCCAGAGCACACCAAGCACGATGATCGGGACGACGAAGTGCGTCATGTAGGTGACCGAGGCGACGACGTCGTACCAGCGAACGCTCTTCTCGAGGAAATGCTTCTGGAGCACGACGTTCGGGTCGTGACCGAGGAACATCGCGCGGTCGATGTTGCGCATTGACTCGACCTGTAGCGGGAAGTCGAGATGAAACCACCCGAACACGTCGATGCCCTCGTCGGCGGTGCCGCGTGTCTTCTCGTAGCTCAACCACATCAGGCAGTAGGCGACGCTGTCGAGCAGCAGCACGCCCCATGTACGCCAGCTCCTGCCGATGAAGGCACAAACCAGGAAGATGCCGACGCTGATTGCCACCGAGATGCGATCCACCGGCAGACCCTTCGCGCGCAGCCACCACAGATAGGTGGCGAGGTAGCCGAACATCAGCACGCCCCGCACGGCTCGCAGGCGGTCGACGGGCACGAGATCGTGCAGTGACAATCCGGTGGGCGGCGCCTCGAACGTCGGCACCGCGGCCTGTGCGCCCGTGGTTGTCGCCGTCGCCTGCATGGGCGCCAACGCTACCGAATGATCGAGATTCGGCCTTGGCGCCGGTTTACGTCGGCAAGGGGGTGGGCAAGACTGAGGAGATGAACCGAAGGAACATCTCCCAGGGCAGCACGTTTGAACGAGATATCGGGTATTCGCGAGCGGTGGTCGATGGCCGGTGGGTGTTCGTCTCCGGCACGACCGGTTACGACTACTCGACGATGACGATCAGCGACGACGTGGTCGAACAATGCCGGCAGGCACTGCGGAATATCGACGATGCGCTCGCAAGAGCCGGAGTGAGCGCCGACGATGTGGTGCGCGTGCGGTATCTGCTGCCCGACGCGGGCGACTTCGAGTCGTGCTGGCCGTTACTGCGGGAGTATTTCAAGGTGGCCCTGCCGGCGGCAACGATGATGGTTGTAGGCCTTGCCACGCCGGCGATGAGGATCGAAATCGAAGTGACGGCCCGCCAGAACCGTTAGCCGAAGAGCCGTTAGCCAACGAGCCGTTAACCAAAGGGCCGGTGGTGGTGGGGCATGCGACGCGGCAGCGTGATCGCGAAGGTGACTGCAAACACAGCCGCGGCAACCAACCCGATCGTGGCGCCGGGTGACGAGCTGAGGTGATAGCTCACCAGTAACCCGCCGACACCTTCGCCGACCCCGAACACGACACCGAGCAAGGTCATCTGGCGCAGGTTGCGCGCTAGTAGGCGAGCGCTCGCGGCCGGTGTCACCAGCATGGTTACCGCCATGATCGTGCCGACCGCTCGCAGGCTGATGACGACTACCACGGCGAGCAGCAAGACCAGGATCGCCTGCACCAACTCGACATGCACGCCCACCTGCTCGGCTTGCACATGATCGAAACTTGCCAGCCGCAACTCGTTGAACAGCGCCGACACCACCAGCACCGCGGCACCGCCGAGCGCGAGATTCAGCCAGATGTCACCCCACGTGACGGTGAGCACACGGCCGAAAAGGAAGTGGGTGAGCGCAACTCCGGTGTCCAACCGCGAAATCACCACGACACCGATCGCGAAGAATGCAGTACCGAGCACCGCAATCACGGTCTCTTGTCCAAGTCGGCGGTTGGTCGAGAACCACAACAACAGCGCGGCGATCAGCACGCCTGCACCCATCGCCCCGAAGAGGACATTCACCCCGGCGGCGTACGCCAGGCCCACGCCGGCGAGCGTTCCGTGCGACATGGCATCGCCGAGGTTGGCCATTCGTCGCAGTACTACCCAGGTGCCGACGACCGGCGCGACGATTCCGATGATGATCGTCGCCAACAGCGCGCGCTGCATGAACTCGGCCTGGAATGGCTCGGTCAGCCAGTTCATGATCGCCCGAGACTGCCGAAGGTCGCGTCGAGGATGTTGGGACTGAGTGTCTGCTCGGGCGTTCCGTCGCCGCGAAGAGTTCCATTGATGGCGAGGCAACGTTTGAAGCGGCGCCGCGCGAGCGCAAGGTCGTGGGTGGCAACAAGCATCGCGGTGCCATCTGCGGAGAGTGTGTTGAACACCTCGAACAGTTCCGCCGTCGTCGGCTCGTCGACGCCGCTCAGCGACTCGTCGAGCAACACGACCGACGCTTGCTGGGCCAGCGCGCGGGCCAGGTAGGCGCGCTGCAGCTGGCCACCGGAGAGCTCGGTCAGCGAGCACGATTCGGTGCCACCGAGTAGCACCTTGTGCAGTGCATCGTCGGCGGCAGCGCGGTCGGCGGCCGCTGGTCGTTGCCACCATGAGTTGAAGCGTCGTCGCCCGGCCAACACCAACTCGCCGACCGTGATCGGGAAGGTGAGGTCGCTGTCGTTGCGCTGGGGGATGTAGGCAAGATCCATGCGGTCGGTGCGGTCGTGACAGTGCACTCCGTTGACTTCGACGACTCCGCTGTGATTCACCAGGCCACAGATCGCCTTGAACATCGTGCTCTTGCCGGCGCCGTTTGGTCCGATCACTCCCACCAGCTCGCCGCGTCGAACCTCGAATGAAACGTCGTAAAGCGCGTCACTGCGACCGTGGTGTGCGCCGTGGTGAGAACCGTATTTCACACCGAGATTCTCGACTTCCAAGATCGGTGTGCTCATCGGCAGCTCAGCCCAGATCTGAGCGCTTCCAGATTTCGGTGCATCAACGAGAGGTAAGTCTCGCCGGCGGCAATTTGGTCGCCGTTCAGCGACTCGGCGGTGGCCAGCGCCGAGATCCGTGCCCCGATTTCGTCGGCGACCGTCGCCGCCAGTTCGGAAGGCAGGTTCTCCTCGAAGAAAACAGTGGTGACGCCGTTCTGTGCGGCAAGCTCAACCGTTGCCGCCAGCGACTTCGCTGCCGGCTCGTCGCCCGGCGAAGTGCCAGCGATCGCCGAGTATTGCAAGCGGTAGGCGTCTGCCAGATATGCAAAGGCGCGGTGAGTTGTCAGCAAAAGGGTCGAGTCGCATTCGGAAAGGCCGACTGCGAACAGTTCATCGAGCTCGGCGAGCTCGCGTATGTAGGTTGCCGCGTTGTTCGCGAACGTGCCCGCCAATGCCGGAATCGCGTCACTCAAGACCTGCGCAGCGGTGCGCGCCATCGTCGCCATGTTCATCGGGTCGAGCCACACATGTGTGTCGGCGTCGTCGCCGTCGTCGAGCATCTCGACGTTCTCCAATAGGTCGGAGCGAACCACGGTGCCGGGCAGGCTGGCGATGGCCTTCTCGATGTTCGGCTGAAAGTCGTTTCCGAGAAAGAAGACGACATCGGCGTCTTCCAGGTGAGTTATCTGTCGTGCTGTCGGATCGTATTCGTGTGCTTCTTCGCCGGGCGGGACCAGCGTTGTGATCTCGATTTCGTCGCTCGCCGCATCGCCGCTAACGCGCCGAACGACCTCCGCGATGGGGAAGAACGAGACGGCCACGCGGAGGCGTTCACCGGCCGTCGTCGGTGCCGCGTCGGAACAGGAGCCGATCACGCTGACCGCAACCGTCGCGATGACCAGGCCCGACTTCACGACGCAAGGCTATCCCGGAATGAGAAGCATTATCAATTGAATGAGAATGATTCCTGCTATGATTTCCTGTCGTGGTCCAGCGAACCAGGCAACGGCCTCTGCTCTCGGGGGCGACGCAGACCGCAGTGCTGCAAGTGCTCGCTCCGTTGGAGTTGCGGCTCACCAAGCATCGGCGATCCCTGCTGTCGGTGCTGGAAAACACATCGCGGCCGCTGACGGTCGATGAGCTTGTGGTGTCGGCGGATGTGCCGATGTCGACCGCGTATCGCAACCTTGCCGGACTTGTCGATGCCGGAATAGTCGTGCGCGTCGCGGGTGCGGGCAGTGCCGATCGCTACGAACTCGCTGAGCGGTTGTCGCAACGGCATCACCATCACTTGGTGTGCACCGGTTGCGGCTTGGTCACCGACTTCGATGCGAGCAGCCAACTCGAGAAACTGATCGACGTTGAGATCGAGGCGCTATTGGCGACCAGCGGCTTCGAGATCACTCACCACGTCTTCGACGTGCGCGGACTCTGCAGCGACTGCGTCACCGGTTGAGGCCACCGGTCGCAGGAATATCCATAGAACCGGCACCGCGTAGGCGAAGTAGGCGAAGACACGAATTCGTTCGGGTGAGGCATGCCAGCCGAACATGCCTTTGAGAAAGTCGTACACCGTGCCCGTCGCGAATGTCCCCGACGAAATCGTCCACATCGGTTCGATGAACCACCCGGACTCGATTTCGAACAGCTCGCGCAGTTCGTGCACTGCCTTGCCGGCGAGGCCGGCGGCGAAGAGGATCAACAACAATCCCGTGTAACGGAAGAACGAGCGCAGGTCGACGCGTGATCCACCGAAGTAGATCAACATGCCGATGACGATGCTCACTGCCAGGCCGAGCGCACCGCCGAAGACGACCTGGGCACCGGAGGAACTGCCGGTCTCGGCGCCGAGTAGGAACAACACGGTTTCGAAACCTTCGCGGGCGACGGCGATGAACGCGACGATCGCCAACCCGCCAGCGGTCACCGCGACGTCGACCTTGCCGCGCAGATGGCCACCCAGCGTGCGGGCGTTCTTGCGCATCCACAGGATCATGTACGTCAGCACGCCGGCGGCGCCGAGAGCGAGAACACCTTCGACTGCCTGTTCGCCCTTGCCGGCGAGGCCGTCGGTGGCGAGGTGGACGATGACGCCGGCGACGACGCAGGCCACGACCGCCACACCGGTGCCGAGCCACACCGACGGAAGGCGATCGCGGCGACCGGTCTTGACGAGATAGCCGACAAGTATGGCGAGGACGATGGCGATTTCGAGGCCCTCACGTAGTGTGATCAAGAATGCAGCTCCCATGGAGGTCATGTTAGGCATACCTAACAACGACTGTCAACTCCACCGTCGGATTTTTTCAGGTGATGCCCGCCGACAGTCCGAAGTCGACGGAGATGTTGGTGCCGGTGATCGGCGCCGCCGCCGGTTGCGCAAGGAACCAGATCAACTCCGCGATCTCGTTCGGGGAAACGAAGCGGGCCCGCTTACCCTGGGGATAGTTGGCGAGCAGTCGATCGAGGTATGCCTGCGGTTGGTCGCCACCGAATGCTGCGGCTTGACCGTGCAGCATCGGTGAATCGACATCGCCGGGGCACACCGCGTTCACGCGGATGCCTCGTGGTGCCAGCTCGAGGGCGAGCGACTTGGTGAGAATGCTCACGCCACCCTTCGACGCGCAATACACCGCGGCACCGGAGTTGCCCTGGATGCCCGCATCGCTGGACAAATTGATGATGCAGCCCTCTGTCTGCGCGAGGTGGGGAATGGCGGCGATGGTGGTGAAATACAAACCCTTGAGGTTGACGCCGAGCACACGATCCCACTCTGCTTCGGTGGTGTCGGCGCTCGGCCCCTCCGTCCAAACTCCGGCGGCATTGACCACTGCGTCGATGCGGCCACCCCAGCTGGCGGCCCGCGCAATTGCCCGGGCGATCGCGGAAACGTCGCGTAGGTCGACGGCGATCTCTAACTGGTCGTGACGGGTCATTATCGGCGATATGTCGAGTGCTGCGAGGCGCCACCCACCGACAAGGAAGCGGTCGGCCACGGCGCTGCCGATACCCCCCGCTGCGCCAGTGATCACCACGACCGGTCGTTCGTTGCCGGAGCTGTCGCTGGTTCCGCGACCCTCGTCGACGGTCATGGCCGCCATCCGCGATCCTCGGGCAGCGAGTTGCCGCCGTCTACAACCAGTAATTGGCCGGTCACGTAACTCGCCAGCGGATCGGCGAGAAACCTGGCTGCCGCCGCCACCTCATCGGGAGTACCCGATCGCCCCATTGGGGTGAGTGTCCCGGCGAGCTGTTCACCGTGTGGTTGTGACCCGCTGGCGATCCAGCCAGGCGCCAGTGCGTTGACGGTGATGCCGTCGTTCGCCACCTCGAGAGCCACTGCGCGGGTGAGCCCCAGCATCCCGGCCTTCGCCGCGTGATAGGCGACATCGCCGGCGAATGCCTGCAGCGAGCCGGAGGTGCTGCCGACATTGATGATGCGTCCGTACTTGCGGCTGCGCATGGCGGCGATTGCCGAACGTGTCACGGCGAAGCATGTCGTCAGGTTGCGCTCGATGCCTTCGTGCCAGCCTTCGTCCGTGGTGCTGTCGATCATCGAGGTTGCGGGGGTGCCACCGACAGCGATCATTCCGGCGTTATTCACGCAGATTTCGAGATGGCCGCTGAGTTCGGTAGTAGCCCGTACCAATCGCTCGGCGGCTCCGGATTCCATCAGATCGGCGACGATGCCGACCGAGTTGCACCCGAGCGCTTGCAGTTCGGCCGCGCGCTCGTGGATTCGTTCAGTGGTGGAGCTGATCAGAACGGTTGCTCCATCTGATGCAAGCGCCTTGGCGATCGCGAACCCGATGCCGAGAGCGTTGCCGGCACCGGTAACCAGCGCGACCTGGCCTGCGAGCGAGTGGTTCATGCCAACAATGCTGACACGGCCGAATGGAACACGTGGGAGTGCAAGTCGACATCTTGTTGCGAGTGGAACGGAGACATGAGCGCCATGTTGTGGAAGGGCGTCAGCAAGATGCCGCGGTTGACGGCCCACAGGTGCATGAACGCGTCGAGCTGATGATCGACTGCTGCGGCGGCCGCCGCCCCGTCCCGAGGGGGTGGACAGAACCAATACTCGGCGCGCGCTCCGAGTTGCTGAACGTTCCACGGCAGGCCGAACTCCGCGATTGTCGTTTGCACGCCGGCCGTCCATGCGGCCGCGAGCGGAATCATTCTTGCGAAATCTTCGTCTCGCAACGAGCCTGCAAGTGTTGCCCTGACGGCCGCCAGCGCCAGCGCATTGCCGCTGAGCGTGCCGCCGACACCGCTGGTGTCCACCTCGGGATCACCCAGCAGACGATTCAGCCGCTCGGCGACCTCGGTAGTGCATCCGTAAGCAGCGGCGGGCATGCCACCACCGATCGGCTTGCCGATCACGAAGAAGTCGGGGTCGAGTCCCCAAGCACGCGTGGCCCCGCCGGGGCCGACGCAAATGGTGTGCGTCTCATCGATCACCAACAGGGTTCCGAACCGACGAGTGAGCGCCCGCAGAGCCTCGTGGAATCCCGGTTCGGGCAGCACTATGCCAATGTTGGTGAGCGCCGGCTCGGCGAGCACACACGCGATTTCGCCGGTGGCCAACGCCTTCTCCACGGCGGCGAGGTCGTTGAATGGCACTACCACCGAAGTGTGTTCGGGGTGCACCATCGGAGCGATGTTGCCGACGCGGGGCTGGATCCTTCCCGTCGGGTCGAGGGTCACCAATGCCTCGTCGACGCTGCCGTGATAGCACCAATCGAAGACCAGCACCTTCGGTCGGCCGGTCAGGTAGCGGGCGAACCGCAGCACGAATCGATTGGCGTCGGTGGCGGTCATCGCCATCTGCCAGATCGGCAACCCGAAGCGTCTCGCCAATTCCGCGCCCACCCATACCGCATCGGCATTGGGTAACATGGTGGTGATACCGCGCGTCGCCTGGCGATGGATCGCCTCGGCGACTTGTGGAAGTGCGTGGCCTGTCATCGCGCCGGTGTCACCAAGGCAGAAGTCGACGTACTCGATGTCGTCGGCGTCGGTGATGCCGGCCCCGCTTGCCGTCTCGAAGAACAGCGGGAACGAACCGGGCCAGCGTGTCATCCACGCCATCGGCACGCCACCGAGGAGCGTGTTTCTAGCGGCCGCGGCGAGCTTGGCGGATCGAGGGTGCGTGTCGACAAATCGCTGTTCCTCCGCGAGATGGAGGGCTGCGAGACGTTCCCGGTCGATCACACCGAGCGACTCTAGGGTGTGGAGCTGGAGGCCGTTCGAATCGTGATGATCTGGGCGATCGTGTCGTATGGCCAACCACCGGGCATCGTGATCGGCGCATCGGGTGCGTCGAGAACCGTGAACCTGATCTCGCCGCGCTGCACGTAACCGATTTCCTCGCGTGCGGCTTGCTCGATGCCTTCAGGTGTCTGCAACTGTTGCACTTCGTGGGCGAGCTCGGCGTTGGCGGTCTGTAGCGCGGCCAGTTGCTCGCGCTTGCTGGCGAGATCGTCTCGCTGACGTAACCAGGCCTGCAGCGGTAACACGAAAAGCGCGGCGATGAAGGCAGCGCTGATGACGACGGCGCCGATGCCGATCACTCGTCGCTTGCCCCAGCCTCTGACGAGTTGCTTCTCGACGGGGATCGGCCGCGTGAAATCGGCGAATCTGCTGTCGTCGCGCTTGTCGACAGACTTCTTGGTGCTGGTCGCTTTGCCGGCCTTCGCGGCCGGCTTGCTCGCCGGTCGGCGTTTCTTGGGCGATCCGTGGGTGCGCGTTCTCGCCGCGGCCTTGGGCCGTGCGATCGAAGACGTCTTGTGACCGCCAGAACTCATGGGAAGCATTCTCGCAGCGCCGCCCTCGGAATTGGCGTCACCCGCTGATCAGCCACCTCGGCGACTGGCCGCCGAGATCAGCGTGGATTGAGTGCGCCGCGGCCGCGGTAGGCGGCAGACTCGCCGAGCTGTTCCTCGATACGTAGCAATTGGTTGTACTTGGCCGTGCGATCGCTGCGTGCCGGCGCGCCGGCCTTGATCTGGCCACAGTTGGTCGCAACGGCCAGGTCGGCGATGGTTGCGTCCTCTGTCTCACCACTGCGGTGGCTCATCACGCTGGTGTAGCCGTGACGCGTGGCGAGCTCGATTGTGTCGAGTGTCTCCGAGAGCGTTCCGATCTGGTTCACCTTCACCAGCACGCTGTTCGCGACCTTGCGGTCGATTCCCATTCGTAGTCGCTCGACGTTGGTGACGAACAGATCGTCACCGACCAGTTGCACCTTGTCGCCGAGCGAGTTGGTGAGCGCCGCCCAGCCATCCCAGTCGTCCTCGGCCATACCATCTTCGATGCTGACGATCGGGTATGTCTCGACGAGACGCTTCCAGTAGCCAACCATGTCGTCGGGGCTGAGCACCTTGGCTTCGCCTGTGAGGTGGTAGTTGCCGTCGCGGAACAATTCGCTCATCGCCGGATCCATCGCGATCGCGACTTCGTCACCCGGGGTGAAGCCGGCCTTTTCGATTGCCTCGAGCAGGACCTTGATCGCGTCTTCGTTGGTGGCGAGATCTGGCGCGAAACCGCCTTCGTCACCAACTGCCGTGCTGAGGTTGCGATCGTGCAGCACCTGCTTCAACGAGTTGTATGTCTCGACGCCCCATCGCAGCGCCTCGCGAAAACTCGGCGCACCGATCGGCATGATCATGAATTCCTGCATGTCGATGCTGTTGTCGGCATGCACGCCACCGTTGACGACGTTCAGCATCGGCACCGGTAGCACGTTGGCGTTCGGTCCCCCGATGTAACGCCAAAGCGGCAGTTCCAGTTCCGAGGCCGCCGCCTTGGCGACTGCCAAACTGGTACCCAGAATCGCGTTTGCGCCGAGACGGGCCTTGTTGTCGGTGCCGTCGAGCATGTTCAGTTCGTTATCGATGAGGCGCTGCTCCAAGGCATCGACGCCCGCTAGCACGCCGCTGATCTCACCGTTCACGTAGCCAACGGCGGTTGCGACACCGCGGCCGAGGTAGCGGTCGCCGCCGTCTCGCAACTCGACCGCCTCGTGTTCGCCGGTGGACGCGCCAGAGGGCACGGCCGCTCGCCCAAACGCGCCCGATGCCAGGAATACGTCGACCTCGACGGTCGGGTTGCCACGCGAATCGAGGATCTCGCGGGCACTGACGTTGACGATCTCGCTCATCTGTTGCTTCCCATGGTGCATACGGTATCCCGGCAGAGATGTTTGCTCATGTGGAACATTGCCGGCGCCGATAACGCGACATGGCGAAATCAACCGCGGAGCGTTCGCAGCGACCCGCAGCCGAACCAGAGGTGAGCCGGCGCCACGTGCACACCTGGCTGCCGCGGCAGCTGGTCGTCTTCGGTCTTTTCGGCGTGCAGTTGATGCCATGGGCGCTCTATCTTCTCGACGACGACGATCACCTGCGGGTCGAGAACGGTCAATTGGCGTTCGACGAGATCGGGCGCAGGTCGTTGGAATCGGTTGCCCTCATCGGGCTGCTCGCGGCATCGGTGGGGTGGTTGTTGTGGACAATTGGCGCAGCGATCAACGCCCGCGCCAAAACACGCTGGTCGGTCTCGCCGTTGTCGGCACCGCTTGCCTACCTGTTCGTGTTCGGTCTCGCTGTCGCCGGATCAGTGGTGAGTGAAGACTTCACCAACAAGTACGAGGCGCCGGCGGTCATTGTTGTGGCGGTGGTTGCCGTCGTCTGTCATCTCGGAATTCTTGCTGCCTTCCGCCGCGCGGCCGTGGCGATCG
The DNA here is from genome assembly GCA_016213665.1 of Actinomycetota bacterium. Lineage (GTDB taxonomy): Bacteria > Actinomycetota > Acidimicrobiia > Acidimicrobiales > Ilumatobacteraceae > UBA668. Next base: position 19,351 of record JACQZX010000113.1, read on the forward strand.
GTGCCCCGGATGCACCGTGGACGCGCGTGATGGTCTTGCCGCTTGCCATCGTCCTGATCAGCTCCGTTGGTGCGTTCTTCAATCGCGCGGTCTCTTCGCCGGCCAGCATGGTCGCGTTCTCGTCGGTCACCTTTGGGCTCGGCCTGTTGATGGTTGCCAACCTGGCAAAGGCGATGGGCAGCTTCGACCGGTCATGCGTCGGGCGGCAGATGTCGCACGAGAACTTGCAGATTCCGGCGTTCCTGCGCCCGACATCGAGCAGCTGACGGCAGCACCTGACTCGGGCGTTCAGTCGCCGGCGCGCTCGTCGGCCTTGGCCAGCTCCCATAGTTCGTCGAGAGCTGTCAACGATGCAGCCGACATGTCGATGCCGCGCTCGCGAGCCAGCACCTCGACGTTCTCGAACCGTCGTTGGAACTTGCGCGTGGCCGCGCGCAAGGCGGTCTCGGGCTCGACCTGCAGGTGGCGGGCGACGTTGACGACAGCGAACAGCAGGTCGCCGAGCTCGTCGCGCGTGGCCGCGGCGTCGCCCGCGGCGGCGGCGACTCGCAACTCGCCGACTTCCTCGGCGATCTTGGGCAACGCCCCATCCACGTCGGGCCAGTCGAATCCGACCGTCGCCGCCCTTGTTTGAACTGCGTCGGCGTGGGCAAGTGCCGGCTGTGATTGGGCGATGCCATCGAGCGCGGAAGTGCGCCCCTTCTCGACCTTCTTGATCTCATCCCAGTTCGCCTTAACCGTCTCAGCGTCGTCCGCGACCGCCAACGATGTGCCCTCGGGCGCGAACACGTGCGGGTGTCGGCGCACCAGTTTGTCGTGCACGCCCTGCGCGACATCGGCCATCGTGAAGCGGCCCTGCTGCTCTGCGATCGCCGCGTGAAATTCGATTTGGTACAACAGATCACCGAGTTCTTCGACAAGGGCTTCGTCGGTGGCGAGATCGTTCGGGTCGAGAGCCTGAAGCGCGTCGACGACTTCGTAGGTCTCCTCGATGAGGTAGCGCACCAGCGATGCGTGCGTTTGCTTCTGATCCCACGGGCACTTCTCGCGCAGTAGTCGCGTCAGTTGGTGAAGACGCGCGGTTTCGGCTGCAACCGGTGTGGCGAGACCGGGGATGTACAGGCAGGTCAGATGATCGGCGGCGACGCTGCGATCGAGTTCTGCCCACGTGGTGTGGGTGATGGTCTCGTCGGGCGTGCCGAGTCTGGCCAGAATTGTCACCGGCTCGTCGCCGGTGGCGCCTTCGGCCGCCAGCTTGATTTCGCTGAGCACCCAGTCGGCGTGCGCGTGCGCTACCAGCATTGGTCCGGTTATGCCCGCGGCCGCGATCGCGAAGCTGTGCCCGTCGATAAGGGTGACCGCCGCCTCGACTGGATCGACCCCAAGCCGCGCATAGGCGAGGTCGAGGAACGACATCGCCGGATGCACGACCAGGTCGATGCGATGATCTGTCATCATCATTCGCACTGTGCGTTCGAGTACCAGCGGTGAGCCGGGGACGGCATACAGGATCTCGCCATGCAGTGTTGCGGCGCCAACCAGGCGATCGACGATCGTGTCGTACACGTCGTCGAAAGTGTCGGCCGCTTCGTAGATCTCGTCGAACGAAATCGCGCTCGTCACGAGCTTCGCCGAGGGGTGACGCGCGGTGCGCAGGTACCGATTTGGTATCCGAGCAATTTCTGCGATGGTGTGCTCGGTGACGTACTCCGCACCCGCCGGGCCGAGGCCGACGACGACAATGCGGGGAAGGGTCACGCCGTCACGACTGCGCCCTGCTCGGCATCCCAGACACCGAAGCGTTTGTTGACGGTTACCTCGGCGTCCTGATAGCGCTCGAGCAACAACTCCGAGACCGGGCCCTGGGCCAGCGAATCTTTCGAATCTTGCGTCAGTTCTTCGAACGGGCGCAGCAGCACGATCACCTCCGAGCCGTTGAGGCTGACGACGACGGGTTCGCCGACCACGGCATCCTCGGTCGTCAGCTGGTCGACCAGATCGACGTTCCACTGGTCAATGGGAAGGCACTCCTGCCCATCGACGCTGATGACTCCGCCCGACTCGACGAGACTCGGATCGTCTGAGTATCTGGTGGCCAGGTCTGCGAACGAGACGCCCGCCGCGAAGCCGCGAAGAACCGAGTCGGAGGTTGTTTCGGCGGCGATCGGGATTACAGCCAGGCACAACAAGGGGCTTCCTGCCAGTCCCTGTTCGTAATCCGCCTGCGCCTGGTTCTGGACCGAATCGATCAGCGGCGGCAGTATCAACTCCCGCTCGGCGGCGAGCGCCTCCTCGGTGAGCAGTTCGCCGGGGTCTTCGGATGCGGCCACGACTTGGATCCAGGTGCTGAGCGCGGCACGCAGAACTGCCGGATCGTCGTTGCCTTCGGCGAGTTCCTGGAGTTGGTCGATAGTCAGTTCGTGACCGTTCACGGTTGCCGCAATGTCGGCATCGAATCGGGTGCACGAAACGAGGAGCGCGAGCGAGGCAAGCGATCCTGAGGCGAGGGCAAGTCGTCGTATCACGGCAGCGACCCTACCTACGGTTCGATGATCGCGAAGAACAGCTCGAACTGATCCAGCAGCCCCAGAAATGATTGGAAGCCGGCCACGTTGCCGTCGATGGTCGTCGAATTGGTCGCGATCTCATCAGCGAGCGTTGTCAGTTCGTGTGCCATCGATGCCAGTGCAAACGACGTCGTTGTGATGATCGCGTCGGGTTCTCGGGGGCGTGTCTGCCCGTAGTTAACGACGCCGTTGGTCACCGCGACCCGAGTTGTCCAGCCATCGTCGAAGTGAAACTCCAGCTGCAGGTCTTCGTCGATCGCGCGCGGGCCGTTCAGCTTCACTGCGCACAGATCGAGCACCATCTGTGGCGTCATCGCTCGCATCGTGTCGGCCGAAGCCGTCGGTCGGGCTCCTGTCAGGCGGGGCGTGCCGTTGCGCAACTCCTGGGCGCCCGTCAGGTAGAACCCCCGCCAAACGGCCGACTCGGTCTGGTAGCCCAGTTGTTCCAGCGCATCGGCCTGCAGCAGCCTTGCCGCCGTATCCGACGGATCGGCGAACACCAGGTGGTTGCACACCTGCGCCACCCAGCGATAGTCACCGGCCGCGTAATCCTGGTTTGCCTTGGCGAGCGCGGCCTCGGCGCCGCCCATGTAACGCACCATTCGTTGAGCCGTCGCCACCGGTGGGTGCGGGTGCAGGTTGGCTGGGTTGGCGTCGAACCAGCCGAGGTACTTCTGGTAGATCGCCTTCACGTTGTGGTTGACGGTGCCGTAGTAGCCGCGGTTGAACCACTCCCCGGCGAGCTTCGGCGGCACCTCGATCTCTTCGGCGATCTCACCGGCGGTGAGGCCATGGTTGGCCAGGCGCATGGTCTCGTCGTGCAGGTAGCGATAGAGGTCGCGTTGCCCGCACAGCCACTTCTCGATGTCGGTGCTGCCCCAGCGCGGCCAATGGTGGCTGGCGAAGGCGACGTCGGTGCGGTCGAGAAACAACTCCAACGACTCGTTGATGTACCGACTCCAGCCGAGTGCATCACGAATCTCGGCGCCGCGCGGTGTGTACAGGTTGTGCATTGTCGCGTTGCAGTTCTCGGCCATGCACAGCGCCTTCATCTGCGGGAAGTAGAAGTTCATCTCGGCGGGCGCTTCTGTGCCCGGCGTCAACTGGAACTCGATCGTGATTCCGTCGATGGTGAGCGTTTCGCCGGTGTGCGCAATGTCGGTGGTCGGTGCGATCAGCCCCGACGTGCCAAACGGTGTGCGCTTCCCGAGCCCGCTGTCGACGTGAGCATTGGTCGCGCTGGGTAGCAGTACGCCGAACATGTACATCGCCCTACGGCGCATGGCAGGCCCGGCGATGACGTTCTCACTGACGGCCGCCTCCATAAATCCCTGCGGCGCGATGATCTGCACGCTGCCGGTGGCGACCTCCGTGTCGGTGACGATGCCGCGTACTCCTCCGAAGTGATCGAGATGGCTGTGCGTGTAGATGACTGCGACGATCGGCCGGGCGCCGAAGTGCTTGTCGACCAACTGGCGCGCGGCGGCTGCAGTCTCGGCGACGGTGAGCGGGTCGATGACTATCCATCCGGTGTCGGAGCGAACGAACGTGATGTTGGAGATGTCGTAGCCGCGCACTTGGTAGATGCCCGGTGTTACCTCGAACAGTCCGTGGGCGCAGTTGATCCGTGCCTGTCGCCACAGGCTCGGATTCACCTCCGGTGGGCACCGCTCATCGTCGAGGAAGCGAAATGTCCCTAGGTCCCACAGCGGTCGCGATCCCGGGCCATCGATGACGGGTGGATCGAGCGCCGCCAGCCAGCCGCGGTTGGCGCGCTCGAAGTCGGCGCGGTCGGTGAAGTCGAGATGTGCGGTACAGCGAGCGTGTTCGGCAGCGGTGTGCGCGGTGGCAGGGTTGGGAGAATTCACCGCGCCAGCCTGCCACGCGCTGTGTCAACCGCGTTGGTACGGACTGCGAGCGGTCGACCCGACTCACGGAACCGGCGTCGGCTGATCGGGAGTGCCGATCACAGCGTGCCCTCGGCAGGATTCGAACCTGCGCCTACGGCTCCGGAGGCCGACGCTCTATCCCCTGAGCTACGAGGGCGGGGTGTCATTCGGGACCCGGTCACGATAGCGAGCCGCCAAGGATTGCGAGCCGATCGGGCGTCGTGTCAGCGACCCTGCAGCGGATTGCGCTTTGGGGGCTTGATCGCAGCAGCGGCGGCGTCGGCCGGCGTGTGCCCGTACCAGTACTGCGGGCCGTGGCCGAGGGTGTAGGCGACGTCGTTGGGGTTGTCGCGAGTGCACGAATTGAGCGTCATGCAACCGCAGCCGATGCATGCCGACGAGTCGGTGCGCAAGCGCTCGATAATGGTGATGCGCTCATCGAGTTTGCCCTGCCACTGTTTTGCCATTGCCTTCCAGTCGGCGGCACTGGCGTTGCGGTCGTCGGGCAAGGTATCCAGCGCACTCTTGATCTCCTCCAGGCTCAATCCCACCTGCTGAGCGGCACGGATGAGCGCTACTCGACGGAGCGCATCGCGATCGAAGCGGCGCTGGTTCTTGCCGGAACGACTTGTACGCAGCAGGCCCTGCGATTCGTAGAAGCGCAGGGCCGAGGCAGCGACCCCCGCCCTGGTCGACAACTGGCCGATGGTGAGCAACGTCGGCAATGGTTGGGACTTCTTCGGCGGCATTGCAGTCTCCTTGAAGGCACATGTTCGACACGGTGCAGTGGAAACTGTATCCCGCCGATGCCCGTCAGCCGCCGTGGTTCCATAACCTGTCGGGGTGCAGCGAACCGTGACGCGGCGAATCGGACGGCGAGCGACCTGTGCCGCTTGCGTGCTGGCTGTGATCGGAAACGTGGTCGCACCCCTGCGCGCGGCTGCTTCCGGCGAGGCGGGGAAGCGGCTGACAACCTGTCAGCAAATTGCGACCAACGTTCGCGATGCCTACCCCGGTACCGATCAGGTCATCGTCATCCTTACCGCAACCACCAAATCGTCTACGGCGACACTGCAGATCGCCACCCGCGTCAGGAAGGAGTGGGAGTGCAGCTCGCGGATGTCGGCGCGCGTCGGTCGCAAGGGCGTTCGTCCACTGCTCGAGCGCAGAAGTGGCGACGACACCACCCCCGCAGGAGTTTTCGCGTTGGGCACGATGACGGCGTGGGATGGACAGGCCTTCAGTTTCTTCGGCAATGCTCCCGACCCGGGCGTTACGGCGGGCACGTACCGCCTGGTGAAGACGGGCGATTGCTTTGGTGCCACGCCGAATCACCCCGACTATGGCCACTTGGTGAAGCGCACTAAGGAGAATTGCCAGGGACCCGACGATGAGTACCTGCCGGCAATCACCACCACCTACACGCACGCGGCGCTGATCGGCGCCAACATGGAGCCGAACGTGAGCGGCGATGCACCGGGAGAGATTCCGTACGCCTCGGCGATCTTCCTGCACGCCTTCAGCTACGACGCCAACGGTAAGCCGAAAGCAACATCGGGCTGTGTCTCGCTTGGTCGCAGCAACCTCATCAAGGTGCTGAACGGAATGGAAGCGACCACCATGTTCGCGATCGGTGAAAGCAACTGGCTGCTCGCCAACTCCTGACCACTCGGCACGTAACTACTCGGCTGTTCAACAGGTTGCTGAGTACGATCATGAGACCATGGCCGACCCACTCTTCACGATTTCGTCGACATTGCGCGCCGCCTTCGCCGTGGTCACCGGGCTGCCACCCGAGGAAATCGACCCTGTTGTCCGACCGAGTGATCGCGCCGACGCTCAGGCCAACGGCGCGCTCGCGCTGGCCAGGCAGTTGGGTAAGCAGCCACGTGAAATAGCCGAGGCGGTCGTGGCCACAGGCATGCTCGCCGCGTCGTGCAGCGTTACGGAAGTTGCCGGCCCCGGCTTCATCAACCTCACGTTCAAGCCGGAATTCCTGGCTTCCGAACTGGCCGACGCTGCTGGTGATGAGCGACTGGGCGTGCGGTTGGCAGGGCAGCAGCGAACGGTTGTGATCGACTATTCGCACCCCAACGTGGCCAAGGAGATGCATGTCGGCCATCTGCGCACGACCATCATCGGCGACAGCTTGGTGCGACTACTGCGCTTCGTGGGTCATCGCACGATCCTGGAAAATCACATCGGTGATTGGGGCCGGCAGTTCGGAATGCTGATCGAGCATCTGCTCGACCTCGGCGAGACCGAGGGCGCTCACGAATTGTCGGTGGGCGACCTCAACACGTTCTATCGCGAGGCCGCGCGCAAGTTCGACGATAACGACGAGTTCAAGGACCGATCCCGTCGGCGGGTGGTCGAGTTGCAGGGGGGCGACGCGGAGACGCTGCGTCTGTGGCATCTGCTGGTCGACGAGAGCATGCGGTACTTCAACCAGGTGTACGCGCAATTAGGGGTCTTGCTCAGCAACGACGACCTGATGGGCGAGAGCGCATATAACGACATGCTTGCCATGGTGGTCGATCGGCTGCGAGACCAAGGTCTGTTGCAGCACAGCCAGGGGGCAGAGGTGGTGTTCGCTGACGGCTTTGTCAACCGTGAGGGCGATCCGCTGCCGCTGATCGTCCGTAACAGTCTCGGTGGTTTCCTTTACGCCGCGACCGACCTGGCTTGCATCATCGACCGCGTCGAGCGACTCCACGCTGACCTGCTGGTGTACGTGGTGGGCGCTCCGCAGGCGCATCACCTGAACATGGTGTTCGCCGTCGCGCGAATGGCGGGGTGGCTGGCACCGCCTGTCGAGGCGGTGCATGTCGCCTTCGGCAACGTGCTCGGCGAGGATCGCAAGATGTTCAAGAGTCGCACGGGCGACACGGTGAAGCTGAGCGACCTACTCGACGAGGCGGTCGCGCGGGCGACGGCGTCTGTGCGCGAGAAGAACCCGGAGATGTCGCCCTCGGAGCAGGCCGAGGTCGGAGAGATGATCGGTATCGGCGCGATCAAGTACGCCGACCTGAGCACCGATCGCTTGAAGGACTATGTCTTCGACTGGGAACGCATGCTTGCCTTCGATGGCAATACTGCGCCGTACCTGCAGTATGCCCATGCCCGGATCTGCAGCATCTTTCGCCGCGCCGACCTCGAGCGTGCATCGTTGGGATCCATCGTGCCGTCGCTGGCGGCTCCGCAGGAACGGGCGCTCGCCCTCGCGCTGTTGCAATTCGACACCACCGTGCACGACACGCTCGACAAGTTCAGCCCACACCGGCTGTGCACCTACCTGTTCGAGTTGGCCCAGGCCTTCACGAGCTTCTACGAAGCGTGTCCGGTGCTGAAGGATGGTCACGAAGCCACGCGCGAGAGTCGGCTGGCACTGTGCGACATCACCGCCCGCACGCTTCACCAGGGATTGTTCCTGCTCGGTATCGAGGCACCGGAGCGGATGTGAGTTCGCTCCCCCTGAAGCTGTTGCCGGATTCCGCTGTCGTTGGCGACGACGGGTCGTTGATGATCGGTGGCTGCGATGTCGCCGAGCTCGCTGCGCGGTACGGCACCCCGCTGTTCGTCTACGACGAGGCGCATTTGCGCGCTCGTTGTCGTGAGGCCGTCGCGGTCTTCGGTCCCGGCAACGCGGTTTATGCCACCAAGGCGTTCCTCTGTACCGCGATGGCTCGCCTCGCTCACGACGAGGGAATGCTGCTCGACGTCGCCAGCGGCGGCGAGTTGTACGTAGCGCTGCGCGCAGGGGTGCCAGCCGATGCGCTCATCATGCACGGGAACAACAAGAGCGTCGACGAACTGCGCACCGCGATCACCAGCGGTGTGCGTCGCATCGTGGTCGACAGCTTCGATGAGCTCGATCGGCTCGATGCTCTGCACGCGGAAGGTCTACCGGTGCCGAACGTGCTGGCCCGCATCACACCCGGACTGCATGCGCACACACACGAGTTCATTGCCACCGGCCAGGACGACAGCAAGTTCGGCTTCAATCTCGGAAATGGCTCCGCGATGAAAGCGATCGAACGAATGCGCCGTTCGGCGAGTGTGAACCTGCGCGGGCTCCATTGTCACATCGGCAGCAATGTGTTCGCGGCTGCCAACTTCGCGAAGGCCGCCGAGGTGATGGCCGCGTTCGCCGTCCCTCTCGATCTACCGGAGTTGGTGCTCGGCGGCGGCCTTGGTGTCGCCTATGTGGAAGGCGAAGAGGCGTCGACGATCACGCAATGGGGCAATGTTCTGCTCGATGCCTGTCGTGCGAACGGCGTTCGCGGTGCTGTCGGGGTCGAGCCCGGTCGCAGCATTGTTGCCGCCGCGGCCATCACCGTCTACTCGGTCGGCACCATCAAACAGATCGCAGGCGTGCGCACCTACATCAGCGTCGACGGTGGCATGAGTGATAACCCTCGACCAGTCCTCTACGGGAGTGGTTACGAGGCGTTCCTGCCGCGGGCGGTCGCGGCCGAACGCTCGATGCCCGCACGCCTGGTCGGCAAGCACTGCGAGAGTGGCGATGTCCTGATCTTCGATGCGCTGATACCAGCCGATGTCCGCGTCGGCGACCTGCTGGCCACACCGGTCACGGGGGCGTACGGCCATAGCATGGCCAACAACTACAACAAGCTCACCCGGCCGCCGGTGCTGTTCGTCCGCGACGGCGCCGCCCGGTTGGTGGTGCGGCGCGAAACCCACGAGGATCTGGTGCAATGCGACGTCGGTTGATCGATCAGCTGCTCGACCTGTTTCGGCCCACGTCGACACGTCGCAGAACGCGACCAAAGACAAGCAGCGAGCGGCGCAAGCCGCCCGTCCGCGACGACGGCACGCAGGTAGTTATCGAGTACACGCCAAGCCTCGACGGCGAGCCCGACCCCGGCGAGGTCGTGTGGACGTGGGTTTCCTATGAAGACGACCCGAGCCAAGGCAAGGATCGTCCGGTGGTCGTCATCGGTCACCGCGGCCGTTATCTCGCCGCCGTCGCGCTCACCTCCAAGCGTCATGACAACGAATTGCAGATTCCGGTCGGCACCGGGTCTTGGGATCGCGAGGGCAGGCCAAGCTACGCGAAGGTGGAACGAGTGCTCGATGTCGATCCGAAGCAGGTTCGGCGCGAGGGAGCGGTGCTGAGCCGTGGTCACTTCGACGACGTGGTTGCCGGTGTTCGTGAGGCGCAGCAGTCGTGAGTGTGATCAACGTCGGCGTGCTCGGTTGTGGCAATGTCGGTGCCCAGCTTGTTTCGCTGATCAACGCCCAGTCGATGTCGATAGCGGCTCGCACCGGGGTGCGGTTGGAGATTGCGGCGGTCGCAGTGCGCGACCTCGGCAAGGTTCGCGGCATCGATGTTCCTTCTGGTGTGCTTACCGGCGATGCGGTGGCAGTCGTCAACGATCCCGCGATCGATCTCGTCGTCGAGTTGATCGGCGGCATCGAGCCTGCGCGCGAGTTGATCACCACCGCACTACGCAACGGCAAGCCGGTGGTCACCGGCAACAAGGAGTTGCTCGCCAACGCAGGTACCGATCTCTATGCGGCGGCGGATGAAGCCGGTGTCGACTTGTTGTTCGAGGCGGCGGTTGCCGGTGCGATTCCGATCGTGCGAGCGTTGCGCGAGAGCCTGCGCGGCGAGCCGATATCGCGCGTACTCGGCATCATCAATGGCACCACCAATTTCATCCTCACCAAGATGACCGAGGCGGGCACGGACTACGCCGTTGCCCTCGCTGAAGCACAGGCACTCGGGTTTGCCGAGAGCGACCCCACTGCCGATGTCGAGGGGTACGACGCCGGCGCCAAGGCGGCCATCATCGCGACCATCGCCTTCGGTTCGCGAGTAGTGGCCGCCGATGTGTACCACGAGGGAATCAGTCGCATCACGGCGGTCGACATTGCGATGGCGAAGCGGCTCGGCTACGTCGTGAAGCTGCTCGGCATTGCCGAAGTCGAACCACAGACCGGTGCCGTAGGCGTGCGCGTACACCCGGCGATGGTGCCGATCACCCACCCGCTCGCAGCCGTCCGTGAGAGCTACAACGCCGTGTTCGTCGAGGGCGCGGCCGTCGGTTCGCTGATGTTCTACGGCCGCGGCGCCGGCGGGTTACCAACGGCGAGCGCGGTGTTGGGTGATGTCATCGACGCGGCCGTCAACCTCGTCAAAGGCACCCACGGCTCGCTGGGTGCTTTCGGTCAGGCGACCAAGTTGACGATTGACGAAACCTCTTCCGAGTATCTGCTCAGCCTCGATGTTGCCGATCGACCGGGTGTGTTGCACGCCGTCACGGGCGTTTTTGCCCGTCACAACGTCAGTATTCGAACCGCCGAACAAGAGGGGCTTGGGCCCGATGCCCGCCTCGTGTTCATCACTCACGTCGCTCGCGAGTCGGCGGTGCAGGCGACAGTTCGCGAGCTGCGCGAGCTCGATGTCGTGCGTAGCTTCGGCGGGCTGCTGCGTGTGATCGGCGACTGAGATGCGTTACGTATCCACACGCGGCGCGGCGCCGGAGTTGGGTTTCGTCGATGTGCTGCTCGCCGGGCTGGCCAGTGATGGTGGGCTTTACGTGCCCGCCGACTGGCCCGAGATACCGCCGCCGGTCGTGGGGGCAACCTATTCACAGCGTGCAGCGCAGGTGATTCAGCTGTTCGTCGGCGGCGACCTGTCGCCACCCACTGTCGAGCGCCTTTGCGACGAGGCTTACGCCACGTTCGCGCACCCAGCGGTGGTGCCTTTGGTGCAGTTGCACGATCGGCACTTCGTGCAGGAACTGTTTCACGGGCCGACTCTTGCCTTCAAGGATGTTGCGCTGCAGCTCGTCGGCCGCATGTTCGATGAGGCGCTGCGCGAACGGGGCCGGCGGGTGACGATCGTCGGGGCCACCAGCGGCGACACCGGTTCGGCGGCGATCGACGCCGTCAAAGGGTGCGCCAACGTCGACATCGTGATCCTGTTTCCCCATGGCCGCACGAGCGACGTCCAACGCAAGCAGATGACCACGGTCGACTCACCGAATGTCCGGGTCGTGGCGGTTGAAGGCACCTTCGATGATTGTCAAGATCTCGTCAAGGCGATGTTCAACGACGCCGACTTCCGCGAACGAATGCAGTTGAGCGCGGTCAACAGCATCAACTGGGCGCGGGTGATGGCGCAGATCGTGTATTACATCGTGGCCACCGACCTGCTGGCCGGTCCAATCAACGTGTGCGTGCCCAGCGGCAACTTCGGCAACGTGTTCAGCGGCTGGATCGCCAAGCGTATGGGTGCCGCCATCGACCAGTTGGTCGTCGCGTCGAACGCCAACGACATTCTTGAACGGTTCATCAGCCGCAACGAGATGGTGACCGCACCGGTTGTGCCCTCGCTGAGCCCGAGCATGGACATTCAGGTGGCATCCAACTTCGAGCGACTGTTGTTCGAGATGAACGGCCGCGACGGTGGCCAAACTGCCGATCAACTGCAGCGGTTCCGGGCCACCGGTCGCCTCGCGATCGAGCCTGATCAACGCGCAACGTTCGTCGAGGGCAGCTTCCTGGCGGCGAGGCTCGACGACACCGAAACGCTGGCTGTCATGTCGCGCACATATGAAGAATCGAGAATGTTGCTCGACCCGCATTCGGCTGTCGCCGTCGGGGCAGTGGCCAAGCTGCGCAAGCAGGGTCGACTGGCGGGAACGACCGTGACGCTGGCCACAGCGCACCCGGCCAAGTTCCCCGACGCCGTCGAACGCGCCACGGGAATCCGCCCGCCGCTGCCTGAGCATCTCGCCAATCTCTTCGAGTTGCGCGAACGGATGACTGTGTTGCCCAACAATCTCGCCGCCATCGAAGAGTTCGTGGCCACCACCTGGAACAAAGGAGACATCTCGTGAGCCAGGTCGCCACCGCCACCGACGCATCGGTGCGTACCGAGCGCTTCGATGTCGTGATCGTCGGCGCGGGCATCTCCGGCGTCGGCGCCGCCTACCACCTCACCCAAGATGGCGGGGACACGTCGTTCGTGGTGCTCGAGGCAATGGAGAGCTTCGGCGGCACATGGTTGTGGCACAAGTACCCGGGAATCCGCAGCGACTCCGATCTCTACACCTTCGGCTACCGCTTCAAGCCATGGACGGGGGCGCCGATCGCCACCGCCGAGGAGATCCTCAAGTACATGGGCGAGGTGATCGAGGAGAACCAGCTGGGCGGTCACATCCGCTACTCGCACCAAATCAACGCCGCCAATTGGTCGGACTCCGATCGACAATGGACCGTCGATGCCACCAACACGGCGACCGGCGAAGGGCTCCGGTTCGTCTGCAACTTCCTGTGGATGTGCCAGGGCTACTACCGCTTCACCGAGGGTTACACGCCCGAGTGGCCCGGCATGGAGCAGTACCGCGGCACCATCGTTCACCCGCAGACCTGGCCCGCCGACCTCGACTACGCGGGCAAGCGGGTGCTGTGCATTGGTTCCGGTGCCACCACCGCCACGCTCGTGCCCGCCATCGCCGCCGATTGCGAGCACGTGACCGTGCTGCAGCGGTCGCCCACCTACTTCTGGACCGGCCGTAATGCCAGCGAGGTCGCTGACATGTTGCGCGAGCTCGACATCGACGAGACGTGGATCCACGAGATCGTCCGCCGTAAGACATTGCATGATCAACAGGCCGTCACCAAACTGTCGTTCGAAGCGCCAGAACTTGTGCGGGACGAACTGCTGAAGAACGTGCAGTCGATGCTGCCCGAGGGCTACGACATGACGCACTTCACGCCCAAGTACCGGCCGTGGCAACAGCGGCTGGCGTTCGTGCCCGACGGCGACCTCTTTGCCGGCATCCGCGCCGGCAAGGCGACGATGGCGACCGACGAGATCGACACGTTCACGTCGACGGGCGTGCGCACCAAGGGTGGCATCGAGATCGAAGCCGACATCGTCATCACTGCCACTGGATTCAATCTGGCTGTGCTCGGCGACATCGCCTTCAGCGTCGACGGACGACCGCTGAACCTGGCCGACACTGTCACCTGGCGGGGGATGATGTTCACCGGCGTACCCAACCTGCTGTGGGTGTTCGGTTATTTCCGAGCCAGTTGGACGCTGCGCGCCGACCTGATCAGCGATCTCGTCTGTCGCCTGCTCGCCACGATGAAGGCCACCGGGGCCACCAAGGTGGTGCCCGAACTGCGCGATCCGCAGGATGCCGACATGGCCATCGGCCCGTGGATGGACCCCGACAACTTCAACCCCGGCTACCTGATGCGCAGCATGCACCTGTTACCCAAGGCCGGTGACAAGCCGGAGTGGCGTCACACCCAGGATTACTGGATGGAGAAGGACGCGCTCCCGGGGGAAGACTTCTCGGACGGCTGCCTTCGTTTCGACTAGCTGCCGGGTTGCGTTGCGGTGGACCACGCGGGGGGTTACAGTGGTGTCGTTCGGGTTCCCGAACATCCCCACTGAGTCCGGCGCTTCAGAGCGCTGAGTACGCGGCAGGGTTTCCCAGGCGGTGGGGCCGCCGGCGGTAACAGCTTCTCGGCTGTAAATCGACCGAGCCTCACTCCCTTCAGAAAGCAGGTGGCCGGTGGCCGCGGAAGCACTTGAGCAGTCGATGCTCGAATCCAAGGACAAAGATCAACTCCTCGCGATCGCACAGGCATTGGGTATCACGACCAACGCCCGGGCAGCGAAGGCGACACTGATCAGCAAAATCCTCGAAACCACGGGCCCCGGTCCGTCCGACACGTCCGCTCCGGAGGTCGCGGCCAGCAACGGTGCCACCAGCAACGGCGAGAAGGCCGCTGCGACGACACCGGCCAAGCCGGCAGCAAAAGCCGCAACCGCCGGCACCGACGACGAGGTAATCGTTGGTCCCGATGGCGAACCGCTCGCCAATTGGGAAATCGAGTTGATCAAGAAAGGCGAGGTCGCTGCGCCCACCGGCGACGCCGGCGCTGCTGGTGGCGACGACGCCGATGACGCCGACGGTGATGATGGCGACGACGCCGATGACGCCGACGGAAACGACGGACAACCCGGTGGCCAAGGTGATGGGGAGAGCCGCAACGCGCGCCGACGCCGTCGCCGTCGCGGCAAGCCGCGCACCGACGGCCCGCAGGGCTACGACCGCCAGGAGCGCTACAGCAACGACCGCGGCGAGCGACCAGAGGGCAACGAACCCCAGAACTATGAGCCTGTGAGCGTGGCCGGCTATCTCGACCTTCGCGAGGAGGGTTACGGCTTCTTGCGCGTAACCGGTTACCTCGCCAGCCGCGAGGACGCCTACATACCCGTCAAGCTCACCCGGCAATACGGGCTGCGCAAGGGCGATCACGTCACCGGTCTCAGTCGGCCCGCTGGTCGCAACGAGAAGAACCCAGCCCTGCTCGAGATTCACACCGTCAACGGTGACGAGCCGGAGAAGGCGCGTAATCGTCGTCGTTTCGAAGACCTCACTGCGTTGTTCCCCGACGAGAAGCTCTCGCTCGAGCACGCGGCCGATCCGGGCAACATGACAGCGCGCATCGTCGACCTCGTTTCGCCGATCGGTAAGGGTCAGCGCGGCATCATCGTGTCGCCGCCGAAGGCCGGCAAGACGACGATCATGAAGACGATCGCGACTTCGATCGAGGCCAACAACCCAGAGGTGAAGCTGATCGTGCTGCTCATCGACGAGCGGCCCGAAGAGGTCACCGACATGCGCCGCACAGTGAAAGGCGAGGTCATTTCCAGCACCTTCGACCGTCCGAGCGACGAGCACACGCAGGTGGCGGAGTTGGCGTTGGAGAAGGCGAAGCGACTCGTCGAAGGTGGCCACGATGTGGTGATCATCCTCGACGGCATTACCCGCCTCAGCCGCGCCTACAACCTCGCCGCTCCGGCGAGCGGTCGCATCCTTTCCGGTGGCATCGACGCCGGTGCGTTGTACCCGCCGAAGCGTTTCTTCGGCGCGGCTCGCAACGTGGAGGAGGGTGGCTCGCTCACCATTCTCGCTACCGCGCTGGTCGAGACGAACAGCCGAATGGACGAAGCGATTTTCGAGGAATTCAAGGGCACCGGCAACATGGAGTTGCGTCTTGACCGCCGCCTTGCCGAGCGCCGTATCTACCCGGCGATCGACGTCGATGCCAGCAGCACGCGCCACGAGGAGTTGCTGTTCGACCGCAAACAACTGCAGATGGTGTGGAAGTTGCGTCGGGTGCTCAGCGGCCTTGCCGCCGACGGCAATGCGGCACCGGGCCTCGAGTTGTTGATGGACCGCCTGCGTACGTTCCGCACCAACGACGAGTTCCTCAACGAAATCGCCAAGCAACCGACGATGTAGCGCCTGCATGTGTCGGCTCGCGTAACGCCTCGCGCCCGACTCGAAGGGGCGACCGCCCGGCAACGGCGGGCACATAAACCCGACGTCTTCCAGGTGGCAGTGGGCGGTACACTTGGTGACCTACTTCTTGTGGAGAGATCATGAAGACCGAAATTCATCCCAATTACTCCGATGTCAACGTGCGCTGCTCATGCGGCAACACGTTCACCACCCGTTCAACCCGTGGTGGCGATCTCCAGGTCGAACTCTGCAACGAATGCCACCCGTTCTTCACCGGCAAGCAAAAGCTGGTCGACACCGGTGGCCGCGTCGAACGCTTCAACAAGCGTTACGGCGAACGCAAGGGCAAGTGACGAGCGCCGCATCGCGGCCCGACGACACTCGCCGCCGGCAGTTGCTCGCGGGCAAACTTTCGGCGCTCGCGCGCGAGCACCGCGGTTCGCTGTCAGAACCACAGGTGGGCGAATTCGGTGGCGGCGCCGCGCTGTTGGTCGACGCTGAGGCGTGGGTGTTGCTCGACGAGCGACCCGAGCAAGGACTAGGCGCGGCGATGGCGTGGGCGCTTCGTCGCAACGCCGCTGTCGTCAACCTTCTGGCCGAAGGCGGAACCGGCTGCTTGGCCCGGCGGGCGATCGGGTGGACTCCGACAGTTCGCGTGTGGCAGGTTGCTGAACGCACACTGCAGGCGGCGCGGCCGGAGCCGCTGGTGGCAGCGATGCCTCCCCCCGATGGCCACATGGCGTTCGCGACGCTCATCAGCGAAAGCGGGGCCCTGCCGGTCATCGAATTCGGCGTGCTCACTGGCGAGGTCGACGGGTTGGAGGTGTGCCGCGTCGTCACCGACCCCGCCACCGGCGCCGCCCGACTGGAGGTTGGTGTCGGCGCCCACGACCGCGAAGCCTTTCAACTGCTGCACGGTGACCGACCCACCGCCGAATCGTTGGCCGAGGTGGTGCGATTCGTCGGCAGTCACCGTCGGCCCGGCGCCACTCGCCATCCGCTCAACTTGCTGGCGCAGGAACGAGCGTTGCGTTGTCGCCTCGTCGCTGATTCAGCCCTGATCGGGGCGCAGTTGGTCGTGCCGGTGGCGCCACCGGTGCCGCGGACCAATGTGAAAGATGCGGTGCCATGCGTTGCACTGGCGACCATCGACGGCGCACGCGTCACTGTGGTCTGCTCGACAGGCATCGACCTCGACGTTGTCCCGTTCGCTGTCGACGCGTTGGCGGCTGGCGGAAGCGACCGCTGTGTAGTGGTGATGCCGCCGCGCGATGCCATCGACATCCAGCGCCAACTCACGATCGCCGCACCGGGCTCGATCGAGATCATGCCCATAAACTGAACCGCAAGTGCTCGAGCGACTGCAATCCCTGGAAGACGAGTTCGTCTCACTGGAGGCGAGCTTGTCCGACCCCGAACTCGCCAACGATCAGCCCAAGTTGCGCGACGTCTCTCGTCGCTACAAAGACCTCACCCCGGTGGTCGACTGCGTTCGCCGCTACCGCGCTCGCGACGCCGACGCACAAGCTGCCCGCGAGTTGCTGACGGTGGCATCCGAAACCGAACGGCCGGCGCTGCGCGACGAGTTGGCTGCGACCGAGGCCGACCTCGTGGACCTGGAGGCGGAACTGCGACTGCTGCTGTTGCCCAAGGATCGCAACGACGGCCGGGCTGTCATCATGGAGATACGCGGCGCCGAGGGCGGCGAAGAGGCGAATCTGTTCGCCGGTGATCTGTTCGACATGTACCGGGCCTACTCCGCGATCAAAGGCTGGAAGTTCGAGGTTCTCTCGCGCGACTCCAGCGACCTCGGCGGCATCAACCAAGTGACGATGCTGATCAATGGTGACACCGCCTGGAGCCGATTGAAGTTCGAAGGCGGGACGCATCGTGTTCAACGAGTGCCGGTAACGGAGAGTTCCGGCCGCATCCACACATCCTCTGCCACGGTGCTGGTCTTGCCAGAGGCCGAGGAGGTGGAAATTCAGATCGACGAGAAAGATCTCGATGTCGACGTCTATCGCAGTAGCGGAGCCGGCGGCCAGAGTGTCAACACCACCGACTCGGCTGTGCGCATCACCCATCGACCAAGTGGCGTGGTGGTGACGATGCAGGACGAGCGCAGCCAGATCCAGAATCGGGCGCGCGCGATGCAAGTGCTGCGCGCCCGACTGTTGAAGCTCGCCGAGGAGGAGCAGGCCGAAGCGGCCTCCGCCGAGCGTCGAATGCAAGTGGGCAGTGGTGGGCGCGGCGAGAAGATTCGCACCTACAACTTCAAGGAGAACAGGCTCACCGATCACCGCATCGGTTTCACCATCTACCGCCTGCAGGACGTGTTGGGTGGCGACATCGACGAGGTGGTCGACGCGCTCGCGGGTGACGAGCGTGCCCGTCAGTTGGCCGGCGGCGAGTGAGCGTAAGCTGGCGCCAACTCTGGGACACCACGGCGACGCTCACTGGTCGCGTAGAAGCTCGCTGGTTGTGCGAAGAAGCGTGCGGCCAGACCGGCAGCGACTTCATCGCCGTGCTCGATGCCGCGGCAGGCGAGTTGTCCGTGGCTCATCTCGACGCGATGGTTGCCCGCCACCGGGCTGGGGAACCGTTGCAGTACGTGTTGGGACACTGGTCGTTCCGCCGACTCGACTTGCTGGTCGACCGCCGCGTGCTGATCCCTCGACCGGAAACTGAACTCGTCGCCGAGCGTGCCATCGCTCTCGTCGGCCACATGGCGGTCGATGGCGGTCGGTGGCCGCTGATCGTGGCCGACCTCGGCACCGGTACTGGCGCAATCGGTCTCTCGCTGGCCACCGAGTTGCCGAGCGGCATGGTTGAGGTGTGGCTCACCGATTTGTCGCCCGATGCGCTCGACGTTGCCCGGGCGAACACAGCCGGCGTGGGGAACGCCGGCACTTGCGTTCGCTTCGGTCAGGGTGATTGGTATCAGGCACTTCCGACGCGGCTGCGCGGAGAGTTGGCGTTGGTCGTGTCCAACCCGCCGTACATCGCTCCCGACGATCAAGCGATCGAGGCAGCGGTGCGCGACTGGGAACCTGCGGCCGCTCTGTTCGCCGCCGACGATGGCCTGGCGGCCATACGCGTGGTCATCGCAGGCGCGGCGGAGTGGCTGACACCGGGTGGCTGGTTGGTGCTCGAGATCGGTGCCGGGCAGGGTGCCGCCGTGCTGCAATTGCTGAATGCGTCGGCCTTCGAACAGACCGCGGTTACCCAAGATCTCGCGGGCCACGACCGAATTGCCGCCGGCTGTTACGTTCCTTAGAAACGCAGCTTCAGTCGAAGCGGGCGGCTATCTGACCGAGCAATGACTCCTCCGACGAGTCCAGGTCGCGGTCCACACCTGCGACGTCGCGAGCGGCGCTGAACAGTTCGCTGCGCAACACGCTGCTCGTGATGCGGGTGTCGATGTGGTCGAGCAAGGCTGGCACCCGATGGTCGCTGATTGCGGCCCGCACGCGCGCAGAGGCGACGCCGAGATACTGATCGAAGGAGAAGGTGTCGCTGTCCCAGCCCGACTCGGCACTGATGTTGCGTATCTCCTCGACCTCCGCCTCGGTGATGTGGCGATCGGCCATCATCACCAGCAGCAGCAACTCGATCGCCGCTTCATGTTCGAGGTCGGCGGTGGCGTGCACAGCCACATGGCGATAGAGGTCGACCAAGCGTTGGTTCATGGTGTCAGCAAACTAGTTGAGATCGCTATTTCAGTTGCAAGGTTCGCCGTAAGAAGTCGAGTTGGTGCATCAACAGGTTCTCGGCGACGACTTCCTGCGGGGTCATGTGTGTGACGCCAGCCAGGGGCAGCACCTCGTGCGGCTTGCCGGCGGCCAGCAGGGCGCTGGAGAATTGCAGAGTGTGGGCTGCAACCACGTTGTCGTCGGCGAGTCCATGTATCAGCAGCAGCGGCCGCGTCAGCTGGCCGGCCAGCGGCAGCAGCGAGGTAGCGGCGTAAGCGGTGGCGTCGATGGTCGGGTCGCCGAGGTAGCGCTCGGTGTAGTGAGTGTCGTAGAGACGCCAGTCGGTAACTGGCGCGCCCGCGATCGCGGTGTGGAAGATGTCCGGCCGTCGAAGCACGGCGAGAGCTGCGAGATACCCGCCGAAGCTCCATCCACGGATGGCGACGCGGGAGAGATCGAGCGGATGATCTACGGCGGCGGCCTGCAGCGCCGCAATCTGATCGTCGAGAACAGGACTCGCCAGGTTGCGGTGAACAGCACGTTCCCACTCGCTTCCACGGCCGGGTGTGCCGCGCCCGTCGACGATCACCACTGCGAAACCCTGATCGGCGAACCACTGCGAAGACAGGTAGGCGCCGTGCGCGGCGAGCACGCGCAACGCGTGAGGACCGCCGTACGGATCCAACAGCACGGGCAGCGGAGCCGCCTGTTTGTTGCCCTTGCCGCCATAGCCGGTCGGCAACAGCACTGCGGTGGCGAGTGAACGCGGGCCGTAGCGATGGATCGACACGTTGGGTTGCACAAGCGGACGCTGCGCGAATGATTCGATCATCGGGCCGCCGACGATCTGTGTGATCGAGCCGGCATCGGTGAGCACGACCGAACGCAGGACGATGGTCGGTCCTCCGACAGCGGCTGAATGAATGCCGGGATCGGAGGTGAGACACTCCACCGTGCGGTCGGTGCGCCACCGCCAGACATGCTGCACCGTTGCGTCGTCGATCGGGTTGGCAAGGAAGAACACTTCGTCGGCTTGCGTGGCGAGCACGGCCCGCACCTGAAGACCGGGTGGTGTCATCGGTTCGCCGTCGGTCACCAGTCGGCGGGCGCCCTCACGATCGGAGGCCATGATCATCGTGCCGTCGTCGAGCATTGCCGGCGTGCCCGGCACCAACTCGACCCACGCCACGTCGCCGTCGGCGAAGAGTGGCGCGGTGTCGCCGGTTCGCGGGTTCGCCTCCAACACCATCAGCGAGCGCTGGTCGCGCGACTGAACCGTTAGCAGCAGCCGATCGGGTGTCGGCCATTGCACATCGGCCAGGTACGGGTACGCATCGCGATCCCACATGACCTCGGTGGAGCCACCGTCGATCGCCAGCACATGGAGGGTCACTTCCGGGTTCTTGCTACCGGCGGCCGGGTAGCTGATCTCTGCAGGTGGCTGGTCGGGGTTCGCCGGGTCGCCGATGTACCAACGCTGTACACCGGCGACGTTCACCCGGCAGGCGGCGATCGCGGAACCGTCGGGGCTCCACCAGTAACCACGAAATCGATGCATCTCCTCGGCGGCGATGAAGTCGGCGCTTCCCCAGCTGACATCGGGATCATCCTCGCCGGCCAACTCCCAGCTGTTGCCGTCGAGTTCAGCGATGCGGAGCGCACGGCCGCTGACATACGCGACGCGAGTCGCCACGGGGTCGGGGCGGGGATCGAAGACCGGACCATCGACGACGAGCTCGCGTGCTTGACCGCTCACCAGCCCGGCGAGAAACAGTCGTCCCGAGAGAGCGAAGGCGGTGACGGTCATGCCCTTGTCGGTGGCGAACGAGGTGATGCCGCCTGCGCCTTCGCGCATGCGCTCGCGTCGTAAACGCTCCTGCGCCGGCAGATCCTCGTCGTCGGGTGCGGCCAACAACACGCTCGGATCGGCGACCAGTCGCTCGCCGGCCAGCTCCACGTCGAGTACCCACAGGCAGTTCAGCGGATCGTCGCCCGAACGGCTGCGGGCGAAGATCACCCGCTCGCCATCGGGCGAGACGACGACGTTTCGCGGTTCACCGAGGGTGAAGCGTTGTGTGCGCGCATATTGACGCGGAAATGTGTCAACCGTGTTGCCGTCGCCGCTACCGCTGCCGCTGGACGTCATACTCACCCTCCCCCGGCTCTACGTCATAGTTCTCAACTCGCAGCCGCAGGTGACGGCCCGACGTACTTTACGTAAAGATCACTTCAGTGCGAGAAGTGGGCGATCGACTCGACCAGAACCTGCCAGGCGGCGTCGGCATCGATGCCGGTGAGCACGTCGCAATTAGGGTCGGACACTTCTTTCAGGTCGCGATCGTCGAAGATGGCCATGCCGGCGGTGAGCCTGCCGTAGGTCTCGATCTGCACGTGAGCCAATCGGCGGGTGAACAACTCCGGGTGAGTGAGTGCCATCACTGCGCATGGGTCATGCACCGGCGCGCCGCCGATCTTGCGGTGGCGAACCCGATAGGTGCCGCTGAAGAACTCGAACAGGTCAGCCAGCATCGGTGCCAACCCGCCGGAAAGAGCCCGCACCATCGCGATGCGTTCCGGTGTCGCCTGAAACTGATGGGTGAGGTCGAGGCCCGACATGATCAAAGGTCCGCCGTAGGAGAACACGACATCGGCAGCTTCCGGATCGCACCACAGGTTGAACTCCGCCGCCGCCGTGCGATTGCCGAAGCGGCCGCCACCCATCAGTGAGATGCCGGCGATGCGGTGCGCGAGATCGGGTGCCGAGCGCAGCGCGAGTGCAATGTTCGTCATCGGGCCGATCGGCACCAACCAAATGCCTTCCTGCGCGCGGCAGGTCTCGATTATGAAGCCGACAGCGTCCTGGCTGGCCGCTGGGCCGCTCGGCTCGGGCAGGTTGCCACCATCCATGCCGCTCTTGCCATGTACGTAGGTGGCGTGTTGGGCGGGTCGGGTGAGCGGCCGGTTGGCGCCGGCATGCACAGGGCACGCGAGCCCGAGCAGATCGCGCATGATGATCGCGTTGCGCGTGGTCGCATCGAGTGGAGCGTTACCCGAAACGGTGGTGATGCCTACCAAATCGGCGTGCCGTGCGGCCACAACCAGTGCCATGGCGTCGTCGTGGCCCGGATCGCAGTCGATGATGATCGGAAGCAACTTCGCCGCCATTGCGCAAGCTTGCCACCGTGTATCCGGTAACCAGAACTCAGCAGCTGATCGTTCCGTCGTCGGCTAGGTGTGCCGTGCGGCCAACCCATTCGCCTTCACACATGGCGGTGGCGAGGGCGACATCGGTCGATGTTCCCCAGGCGCGTCGGCCGTCGGCGAGCAGGCAGGCGGCAAGCGCCGTTTCAGGGGTGCCCTCGCGTGTGTGCATCACCGTGTAAGCCTCGATCGTCGCTGCACCCATGTCTCTGGCAACAAAGGCGTCGGCAACCTCGGCCAGTTCCCGTCGGGGAAGTGCGTCGATCGCGGTTTGCGGGCTCGAGTGCCGGAACAACTTCGTGGGAGCGGTGGCGTAGATTCCGAACGAGTGCTTGGTGGCGTAGCCACCGTTTGCCCAAACGAGTGCCGTCGAGCCGGGCCGCTCGCGCAGGTCGTTCATCACCGTCGCGATCGCGTGCATCGAATAGTTGTTCCAGGGGCCGCCGGCAAAGGAGAGGCCGCCGGTGCGGGTTAGCTGTCGATCGAGCGACAGTCCGAGGCTGCGTGCCCCGAGCTGCACCGCCGACGGAAAGCACGAATAGAGGTCGATCATCTCGATGTCGTCGATGCCGACACCGGCGAGACGCATGACTTCGCGGCCGCCCAACTCGATCGCGGGAGTATCAGCGAAGCTGCACCGATGACTGATGTAGTTGTGCTCATGGCAGTCGGTGCCCGCCACCGGGAACACCCACCGGTCGGCAGCGACTCCCAACGACCGCGCCTTGTCGGCACTGCACATGATCAGCGCGGCCGCCATGTCGACGGCGTTGTTGGAGTTCATCGACTTCGTGTACGGAAATCCGATCATTCGGTTGCTAGCCGTCGGAGTGCGGATCTCTTCGGCGGTCTTCGGAGTTCGCAGCCACGCGTACGGATTGTGGGCGGCGGTCTCGCTGAACCGTGACCACAGTTCGCTCGCCAGCAACTGCTGTTGCTCGACGGTGCGACCGGCGGCCGCGCGAATCGCGGTCTCGAACATGGGGTAGATCTGCACCGGCAACATCAACCCGCGTGCCCGCTCGTCAGGATGGTTCATCTCCAGGTCCTCTCCGAGGACAGTCGGAAACGCATCCGCCGGAGCCTTTGGCCACGCCAACTCGACAGCCGCCCTGCGCAGGCGCGACCGAGTGCGCCATGCCTCGCCGCCGGTGAGAATGGCGAGGTCGAGGTCGCCGCGTTGAATCGCCAAGGCCGTTTCGTTGACGAGCGCCTGCGGGCTGGTGCCACCCATCGTCGTGATCGCTGTTTCGCGTGGCGAAAGACCCAATTGCTGTGCGACCACCCATGCCGGGTCGCCGTACCGCCAACTCAGCAGTGAAACCACGCGCACCGAATCGGCGGCGGGCACGCTCGCCAGACCGGCGTCGGCAGCCGCAGCACGGATCGCCGTGCACATCAACGTCGCCGGGTCGAGTGCGTCATCGAGGCCGGCCGCGTGATTCAGGAACTGGCCGGCCCCGACCAGCACCGGTGTGCGCGAGTCAAGCGATCGGGTCGCGGGGGACATGCCTGCCAGGGTACGAGTCCGGGACTCGTCACCTACACTCGTTGAGATGTCTCGAATCGCGATCGGTGCCGACCATGCCGGCTTTGAACTGAAGAAGCACCTGATCGCGGTGCTCACCCGCGACGGCCACATCATCAGCGATATCGGCACGCACAGCACCGATTCAGTCGACTACCCGCCATTCTGCGCCGATGTCGGTCGTGCCGTTCGCGACCGGCGCGCCGATGTGGGCATCGTGCTCGGGGGTAGCGGCCAGGGCGAGCAGATCGCCGCCAACAAGGTTCGCGGCGTACGCGCGGCACTGTGCAACGACCTGTACACCGCCCGACTTGCCCGTTCACACAATGACGCCAACGTTCTCAGCATCGGTGCCCGCGTGGTCGGCATCGGATTGGCCGAGGAGATCCTGGCGACATTTCTCGCTACCACCTTCGACGGCGGACGTCACGCGGCCCGAGTTGAACTGTTGATGAAGATCGAAACGGAAGAGGCAGCCGGCGCCAGCTGGCCGGCGCCCCCGCCGCCGCCCGAAGTGGGAGTTGCCGATGCCGTTTCCGAGTGACACCACGCCCGACACGGAAGTGCTCGACCTCATCGATCGCGAGGTACAGCGACAGGTCACCGGTCTGCAGTTGATCGCCAGTGAGAACTTCACGTCACCGGCGGTGATGCAGGCAGTGGGCAGCGCGCTCACCAACAAGTACTCCGAGGGCTATCCCGGCAAGCGATACTACGGTGGCAACTCGGTCATCGACCAGGTCGAGGCGCTCGCCATCGATCGGGTCAAGCGCTTGTTCGGCGCCGAGCACGCCAATGTGCAGCCGCACAGCGGCGCCAACGCCAACATGTGCGCATACCAGGCGGTCTTGCAGCCGGGCGACACGGTGCTCGGCCTCAGCCTCGATCACGGTGGTCATCTCACTCATGGGTCACCGGTCAACGCCAGCGGCAAGCTGTACCACTTCGTTGCCTACAAGGTGACACCGGGTGACGAACGCATCGATATGGATCAGGTGCGCGAACTAGCCCTGCAACATCGTCCGAAGATGATTGTTGCCGGTACCACCAGCTACCCGCGCCGAATCGATCCGGCCGCGTTCAAGGCGATCGCCGACGAGGTAGGTGCGCTGTTCATGTTCGACGCCGCGCATATCGCCGGTCTGATTGCGGGCGACGCGCACCCGAACCCGGTGCCGTTCGCCGACATCGTCACGTTCACCACCCACAAGACTCTCCGCGGACCCCGCGGCGGTTGCATCCTCAGCACAGCGCAGCATGCGGCGGCAATCGACAAGGCCGTCTTCCCCGGCTGGCAGGGTGGCCCGCTCGAACATGTCATCGCCGGCAAGGCAGTCGCGTTTTTCGAGGCCCTGCAGCCGTCGTTCAAGGAGTACGCCCAGCAGATCGTGCGCAACGCGAGTGCACTCGCCGAGGCGCTCGTCACCCAGGGCTTTCGCTTGGTCAGTGGCGGCACCGACAATCACATGATGGTCGTCGACCTGCGCCCATTCGATGGCGAACTGACTGGCAAGGAGGCGCAGGCCGTGCTCGACCTCGCCGGAATCACGCTCAACAAGAACACGATTCCCGACGACCCGCGTAGCCCGTTCGTCACCAGCGGAGTTCGCATCGGTACGCCATGCGTTACGACCCAGGGCATGCGTGAGTCGCAGATGGAGCAGATCGCCGGGTTGCTCGCCCGCATTCTGCGCCAGCGCAACGAGTCCGAATCGATCACCGCAGCGCGCGCCGAGGTCGCTACGTTGTGCGGGCAGTTTCCCGCTTACGGCTGATCGCTACAGTTGGCGCTCGTGAATAAGGGCAGCGGCAGCAGCGGCAACGACAACGGCAACGGCAACGCGAGTGGGGGCCGGCTGTGGTTCGGTCTCACTCGCCGCCAGCTGCTGCGCGGCGCTCTCGCCGGTATTGCCGCCGGTGCCGTCGCCGCCGGCGCCTGGTTCGCGATTGTCGCCGGCACCAGCCAGATGCAGGCGTATCTGATACCGGTGGTCGGTGCTGCTGCGGCCTATGGCGTCCATCTCGGCATGCGCGGTTCCGGCCGTGGCCATGCGATCCTGTCGATCGCGATTACGTCGCTGGTCGTGATCGTCGCGATGTATTACGTCGAGCGGTTGCTCGTGGTTCGGTGGTTCGCAGCGAACGGCGATGACTCCCCGATTCCGATAGTTCCTTACCTTGACTGGTTGTGGTCGGTACTGCGGCGGGCCTTCACCACTTCACCATCGCCGGCCGTCTACAGCGGGTTCGCCTTGCTCGCCGCCGGTTGGCTGGGGCACCAAGGGTTCGACGCGTCGCACCCACGGCATCGCTGATGCCCGATACCGGCGCCTACCTCCTCGTTGGCGCAATTGCCGCCGTCGTCACGTTCGCCACCACCCCGGTGGTTGCCGCCGTGGCCAGACGGATCGGTTGGGTCGTCGAGCCTGAGGAACGCCATGTGCACAAAGTCGCTACCCCCGATGTCGGCGGGATTGCGATGTTCATCGGTTTTGTCGTGGCCTTCCTCGTCGCCCGATCAATGGACACGTTTGCCTCGCTATTCCGTTCCGGCGACTCGGAGCCACGCGGCGTGCTGCTTGCCGCCACGTTGATGTTCCTGGTCGGGTTCATCGACGACATCTACGAGATCTCGGCACCGGCGAAGGTGATCGGCACCGCGATGGTTGCGGTGCTGCTCGTCTATTACGGCGTGACGATGTTCTACTTTCGGGTGCCGTTCAACGACGTCTACATCCTCAGCGACGAATGGGTTCCGCTGGTGACGGTGCTGTGGGTGTTGGGTATGACCAACGCGATCAATCTCATCGACGGCCTCGACGGCCTCGCCGCCGGCATTGTCGCCATCGGCGCGTTTGCCTTCTTCCTCTACAGCCAACGGCTCGCCGACCCGTCAATCGGCATGCTGACGCAACCGAACGTCGGTCCTCTGGTGGCGATTCTCGCGGTCGGCATCTGCGTCGGATTCCTTCCGCACAACTTCAATCCTGCGCGGATATTCATGGGTGATGGTGGCGCGCTGCTACTCGGGTTGCTGATGGCCGTGAGCACCAGCGTGGTCGGCGGTCGTGCCGATCCGAACACTCAGGCCTTCATCGGTCAGTCGTACTTCTTCCTTGCACCCTTGCTCATCCCACTGATCATCCTGGGCGTTCCCGTACTCGACACGCTGTTCGCGATCGTCCGCCGCGCCGCCCGTCGCCAGGGCGTGGCCAGTGCCGACAAGGGGCACCTGCATCATCGCCTGATGGAGATGGGCCACGGGCAGCGGCGCAGCGTCTTGATCCTGTGGGCATGGACGGCCCTGCTCTCCGCGTTCGTCCTCTACCCGGTGTTCACCGGCAGCGGACTCAGCTATGTGCCGATCGGGATGCTGATGTTGGTGCTGGTGCTGTACACGCTGTTGCACCCGCAGATCCGCCGCCGCCGAACTGACTGACTGAAGCCACTCGATTGCGGAGGACAGGGACGAGCCTGGTACATTGTGTTCGCGTTCACAAGCTCGCCGACCGTCCCTAGGAACTGCCAAGTTGAAGCCGCGCCCTGCAATCAACAACCTCGGTAGCGTCAAGTCCACCGACGACAAGCTCGGTAAGGGCATTGACATCGCACTGGTCACCTTGACCTTCCTCGGACTCGGTTACATGCTCGATCGCTGGCTGGATACCAAGCCGGTGTTCATGATTGCTCTTGTGTGCCTGGCCCTCGTCGGCGAATTCGTGCGGTTTTGGTACGACTACGATTCGCGGATGAAAGTGCTTGAGGCCCAACGGGCCGCGGCCGGCAGTTCTCGCAGGACTGCCGCGGGTGACAGATGAATCAGCGCCCCGCCGACACTGTTGCCTTCTCGATGGCCGCACCTCTGGCTGGGCCGGCACCGGAAGTTGCGGTGTCCAACGACATGGTCAAGCGCGGCCTGTGGGTTGCTCCCGTACTGATTGCGGTGTGCGGCCTTGTTTGGGGCGCCGACGGGGCTTGGTCGTGCGCCTACGCCATTGCGATTGTGCTCGTCAACTTCGCGCTCGCGTCAGGAATCGTGGCGGTCACAGCCCGCATCAGCCTGCAGCTGATGATGGCTTCGATCCTGCTCGGGTACCTGGTGCGTCTTGGGCTGATCTTTCTCGCTGTCTACCTGGTCAAGGACGCCGACTGGATTTCGCTCCCGGCACTCGGAGCGACCATTATCTTCACGCACCTCGGCCTGTTGGTCTGGGAGCTGAAGTACGTGGCGATCTCGCTCGCCTACCCAGGACTCAAGCCCAAAAGCACTCAACCCAATACGCACTCAATCGCTAGGCAATAGGGAGTAGCCGGAATGCTCGCACTCAAGTTTCCGCCGATCAACGAGTTGATCCGCTGGCGCGACATCTTCTCCAACTTCAACAAGGTTGGCGTCATTGCTGTTGCTGCCGCCCTGATCGGCATCATGGTCTTCCTCGTCGCCGGTAGCCGAGATCCGCTGGTGGCACCTACGGGCGTCCGTAACCTCGCCGAGACCGGCGTCAACTTCATCGAGAACGACATCGTGATGCAGACGATGGGCAAGGACGGGTTGCGCTGGACTCCCTTCCTGCTTTCGCTGTTCGTGTTCATCTATTTGTGCAACCTGCCGGGCATTCTGCCGGTCTTGCAGATGCCGGCGACGGCGCGCATGGCGATTCCATTGTTCCTCGCGCTGACCGTTTGGGTGGTCTACAACGCCGTCGGGCTCAGGCACAACGGCATCAAGTACCTCACCCTCATGGCTTGGCCACCGGGTGTGCCAGTCGGCATGCGCCCGTTGGTCGGCTTGATCGAACTGCTCTCCAACATCGTTCTCCGGCCTTTCTCGCTGGCCGTTCGACTTTTCGCCAACATGCTTGCCGGCCACATGCTGTTGATCACTTTCGCGTTTCTCACCAACGCGCTGTTCTTCGCGGAAACCAAGCAATTCGCGTTGAAGCCGATGAGCATCCTGCCCTTCTTCATGCTCGTCTTCCTGACGGCGTTCGAGGTGCTCGTCGGATTTCTGCAGGCCTACATCTTCACGATCCTTACCGCCGTCTTCATCAACGCTGCTCAGCATCCCGAGCACTGAACCAGGAGAAATTGAAAAATCATGGAAGCAATTGTCCGTCTCATCGCTGCTACCGCTCCGGTGCAGACACCCGACGAAATCAAGGCGGCTAACGCTGCGATCGGTGCCGGTTTTGCCTATGGCCTCGCCGCCATCGGTCCCGGCATCGGCATCGGCTTCGTCGTCGGTAAGGCCATCGAGGCGATGGCCCGTCAACCAGAGGCTGCCGGCATGGTGCGCACCACCATGTTCCTCGGTATCGCGTTCACCGAGGCGCTGGCTCTGATCGGCTTCGTCGTCTTCATTCTGCTCGGTCTCTGAGGCGCTCGTGTTCACCGTCACCGTCACGAGTACGACGACGGGCGCGAGTCGTGCATGGGTCGTCCAGACCGCTCCGATAGAAGGGGAGGCCGAGACCGTTGCCGAAGACAAGGGTCCCAGCCCGATCGCACCGGAAGTCAAAGAGCTCGCATGGGGAGCCGGCGCGTTCATCGTGCTGTTCCTTCTCATGCGTGTCGTACTTTTCCCGCGCTTGAAGAAGGGTATGGACGCCAGATACGGAAAGATTCGCGGCGACCACGAGGGGGCCGATGCCACGCGCGCCGCCGCCCGCGCGGAAGTGGCCGAGTACGAGGCCGAGATTGCTGCGGTGAAGGCACAGGCAGCGCAGCGCATTGAGGCTGCGCGCAATGTGTTGGAAGACGAGCGAACTGCTGCGCTGGCCGAACTGAAAGCGCGCGTCGGTACGCAGCGTGCGGCCGCGACGGCAGCCAACGAGGCCGCCCGTGCTGCGGCCGAACAGCACGTCTCCACGGCCGTTGCCGATGTGAGTAGTCGCGCCGCTGAGCTGGCCACTGGCAAGCGACCGAAGGCCGCCGATGTCACCAACATCGTCGCGTCCCTGATGGGGGGCTCGCAATGAGTCTGTTTCACGTTCTCATTCGGGTGGTCGGTGAAGCCGGCGAAGGTGGTCACGAAGACATCACGCAAACGCCATCGAAGTTCTGGCCCGAGGGCTATGAGTTGCTGTTCGGTATCCCGGCGTCGGTGTTGGTGTTCGGGTTGTTGTTCAAGTTCGCCGGCCCGGTGATCAAGAAGGGCATGGCTGCACGCACCGCCAAGATCCAGGCCGAGCTCGACGCCGGCGAGGCCGCGCGTGCATCCGCCGAGGTCGAGTCGGCGCAGATTCGCCAGGCAAAGGGCGACATCGGTGCCGAACGCAAACGGATACTCGCCGACGCGGAAGCGCAGGCGGCGGCGATGATCGAAGACGGTCGCGTGCGACTCGCCGCCGAAATTGCCGAGGGCGAAGCCAAGGCTCTCGCCGACATCGCCAGCGCGCAGGGTCGCGTGGGTGACGAACTACGCGCCGAGATCTCGCGTCTGTCGGCAGCGGCCGTCGATCAGGTCGTGAGCGGCTCGCTCGACGCGGCGACTCACCAAGAACTGATCGAGAACTTCATTCAGAGAGTTGGTGCATCTAGATGAGCGACAATCGCATTGAGGGTTACGCGCGAGGTCTGTTCGAGATCGCACGTGCTGAGGGCACACTCGATGAGGTGGAGGACGAGCTGTTTCGCTTTGCCCGCAGTTTCGAGGGCAGCGACACGTTGCGCACGGCGCTCACCGACGAACTGATTCCGGCCGCCAAGCGTCAGACCATCATCGAGGATCTGCTGGGTGCCAAGGCAACGGCGACGACCACGCAATTGATTTCGATGGTCGTCGGTTCCGGTCGGGCGCGCGATCTGCCGGCCATCGTCGACAATCTGGTGGCGCGGGCCAGTGAGTCGAAGAGCCTGGAGGTCGCCGAGGTGCGTACCGTGGTGGCACTCACGGCCGATCAGGTTCGGCGCCTCTCCGCCGCGCTCACCAACGCCACCGGCAAGCAGGTGAACCTGAAGGTCATCGTCGATCCTGCCGTTCTCGGTGGCGTCGTCGCAACCGTTGGCGACACCGTCATCGACGGCAGCGTCCGCACCCGCATCGATCAACT
>JACQZX010000112.1 GCA_016213665.1 Actinomycetota bacterium
ACCAAGGGCGCGTTGGAACAGGTTGAGCTCCGCGCTGCACAGTCCCGAGCAGCTGTCGGCTGCCTCGCGAATGGGGCAGTGGTGCTCGACGAGTGTCACTCGATCGTCGGACTCGACGGCTTCGGCGAGGTAGCCCTCGGCAGTGCGCAACTGCGCGATGCAACGCACCCGGTCGACCAATGGCGTGATGCCCTTCAACGCTTGGCGATAGATATCGAGCTGTCGTTCCGCCCGGCTGCGCACGACTTGATCCAACGCATCCTCGCCGAGTGCGCGGCGGATCGATTCGATCAAGTCGATGCTCAGATCGCCGTGGCGATTGGCGAACAGGTCGTTCGCCGAGGCGGCCAATCGCCAATGCACGGGCGGGCGGCCACGGCCCGAGCTGGGAGCGCTCACCCGTTCGACCAACTCCGCGTTCTCCAGCGCTTCGAGGTGCTGGCGAATGGCGGTGTCGGTGAGGCCGAACTCGGCAGCCAACTCCGGAGCGGTGACGCTTTCGGCGCGCTTCAAACGCTCGATGATGCGGCGCTTGGCACCGGAAAGGTCGTTGGAGACATCGCTGATACTCCCAGCCTACCGACCGCGGTCGCCGATTAAGAAAGGAGTGGCTTGCGAAACTCTGCCGCCGGAAGATCGTCACGACGGGCCAGATGGGCGATTCGGTGCCGGACGCCGCGCGAGCGGCTCAACTTTGACAACATGGCACCATGTCGTCCGTTTCGTCGTCTGCCCCGCCAAAATCCGATCCCATCGCCCATGCCCTCGAGAATCAGTTCGGGCTCGCCGACCGGGTGGTGGATCCGGACGCGATCGCCAACAGCGTGGCCAGATTTCGTGAACGCCGAATCTCGCTTCCCACCTTCGGACAGTTGGCCGACCCGGCGACCTTCGATGCCGGGATAGTCGGTGATGCCGACAGGAACGGACCCGACGCCCGCAACCTGTGGCGCAACCACTGGTACAACGACGTAGCCGGCAAACGGGTGGGTGTGCCCGATCACGTGGTGCTGCCGAGCAGCCTCACCGGTGTGGAGAGTCCGATCATTGTCATGTTCGGCGACCGGTTCCCGATGATCTCCGCCCACAAGGTGCTGGCCGCCTACGCATGCCTGGCACCGCGCATCGTCACCGGCCAATTCGACCCCACGCGCCATCGAGCGATCTGGCCGAGCACCGGCAACTACGCCCGTGGTGGCATCGCGATCAGCCGCATCATGGCCTCACGCGGCGTTGCGATCCTGCCCGCGGGCATGAGTCAGGAGCGCTTCGATTGGCTCGACAAGTGGTGCGAGAACCCCAAGGAAGACGTCATCCGCACAGTCGGCACGGAGAGCAACGTCAAGGAGATTTACGACGCGTGCAACCTGTTGGCCAAAGACCCGGGCAACTTCATCCTCAACCAGTTCTGCGAATTCGGCAATCACCTCGGGCACTACGAGGTGACAGGTCGCGCGTTCGCCCACGTTTTCGAAACAGTTCGTGCGGCGAGCAGACGCGACCTGCGCTTGGCCGCATTCACGAGCGCGACCGGTTCTGCCGGCACGATCGCGGCCGGCGATCGTTTGAAGGAGGAATACGGCACGCGCATTGTCGCCGTCGAAGCACTCGAGTGCCCAACGATGCTCGAGAACGGGTTTGGCGAGCACAACATCCAAGGCATCGGCGACAAGCACATCCCTCTCATCCACAACGTGATGAACACCGACGTCGTCGTTGCTGTCAGTGACCGCGCGACCGACCAGTTGTACGCGATGTTCAACAGTGAGGATGGTCTCGGCTATCTGGCCGATCGCAGGCACGTGCCTCGGCAAGTCCTCGACAGCCTGCAGCACTTCGGACTGTCGAGCGTCGCCAACGTGCTGTCCGCGATCTCCACCGCCAAGGTTCTCGGCTTGGGGGCCGACGACGCCATCATCACTGTGGCCACCGACGGTGCCGCGCTCTATCCGAGCGAGTACAACAAGATCACCGCACGCGACTTCGGCAACGGCTTCACCAACCTCGACGCTGCGCAGGTGTGGGGTGAGCACCTGGCCAATGTGCCAACGGCACACACGCTCGAGCTGACCGAGCGCGAGCGCAACCGCATCTTCAACCTCGGCTATTACACATGGGTCGAACAGCAGAACACGCCGTTCGAATTGTTCGAGGCCCGGCGCCACCAGTCGTTCTGGAAGGAACTGCGACGATTGCTGCCGGTGTGGGACGAAATGATCGCGGCTTTCAACGCGCGCGTTGCCGGTTGAGTTCGGTGGCGCCCGCGATCACCGGCTGGAAGTGCGCGGTCTGTGGCGCGTCGGTCGCAATCGGCGAGCCCTTCACCTGGCGTTGCCCGAACAGCACCGACACCGATCGCCACCATGCTCCGCAACTGGTCCAGGGCATTTCGCCATTGCGGTCGAGCGGCGAGGAGAATTCCTTCCTCGGGTTTCGTCGTTATCTCGCCGTCGATTCGTTCATGGAATCGATCGGCATCGCCGATGCGGCGCGCGCGGAGTTGATCGTCGAACTCGATTCATCAGTGGCGGGCGTCGACGGCCACGGTTTCGTCGCCACGCCATTCGAACGATCCGACGAACTCAGTGATGCGCTTGGGTTCGGCGTCGATGGCGGGGTGTGGGTCAAGGACGAGACCAACAACGTGGGCGGTAGCCACAAGGCACGCCACCTGTTCGGGATTCTGGTGCACCTGCGCGCCGCCGAGAAGGTCGGCCTGGCTCCTTGGAGCGAAATGAGTAGGCGACCGCCATTGGCCATCGCCTCCTGCGGCAACGCCGCGATCGCGGCAGCGACGTTGGCTGTTGCCGTGTCCTGGCCGATTCGCGTATTTGTTCCCATCGCAGCCAACCCGGCGGTTGTCTCGGTGCTGCGGTCGTTGAATGCGACGGTCGTCGAGTGTCCGCGCTTGGCAAGTGACCCACCCGGCGATCCCTGCGTGCATCGGTTTCGGGAAGCGGTCGCCGGTGGCGCGATTCCTTTCAGCGTGCAGGGAACGGAGAACGCATGGTGCCACGACGGTGGGCGCACCATCGGGTGGGAGATGGCGCGCCACATGGAGGAACAGATCGGCGGTCCGCCGTTCGATCGCCTGTTCGTGCAAGTCGGCGGGGGAGCGTTCGCCGCTTCGGTGGCCGCCGGGTTTCGTATGAGCGGTATCTCGCCGCGGCTGCACGCGGTTCAGACCGAGTCGTGCGCTCCGCTGGCCCGAGCATGGGAGCGCGCGCTTGAACTCGGCGGTGCGAAGGTCGCGCCGAGCCATTGGGAGGATTGCATGTGGCCGTGGGAAACGGTGGGCGCTTCCGCAGCCGACGGCATTCTCGACGACGAGACCTACGACTGGCTGCCGGTTGTGGCGGCGCTGGCCGACAGCAACGGTTCGCCGCTTGTTGTCGGCGAATCACTGGTGCTGCAGGCCAACGAGTTGGGGTGCCGGACTACCGCAATCGACGCCAGCCACACGGGCACGGCGGGGCTGGCGGGTCTGTTGGCCATACGCGACCAAATGCAACCCGACGAGCGGGTGGCCGTGATCTTCAGCGGAGTGCGTCGGTGACGAACGCGCCAGCCGAGGGGCGCAAGCCACCGGGGGTGAGTTGGGAGAGTTGGGTCGATCAGCAGATTCGCCTCGGCATGGAACGCGGAGAGTTTGAGAACCTTCCCGGTCGTGGCCAAGCCCTTGAAGGGATTGACGGTCATCACGACGAGGATTGGTGGTTGAAGTCCAAGCTTCGTCGCGAACGGCTCAGCTATCTCCCACCCACGCTCGCGGTGCGCAAGGAACTCGAGGAGGCGCGCGCTGCGATTGCTGGAGCACAGCGAGAAGGCGTAGTGCGACGCATTGTGGGCGACATCAATGCACGCATCCGCGATGTCAACCGTCGCGGCGCGGCCGGCCCACCGAGCACTGTGATGCCACTCGATGAGGAAGCGGTTGTCGCGACGTGGCGCGCCAGTCGGGCATGATCGACAGGTGACGTCGGCCGGTCACACCTAGTCGCCAGTGACGGGGCGGGAACGCCGCGTCCAGGTCGTCGGACCTCGGCTTCGATGCACTCGATCTTCAAACCGGTCGGGTGGCGCACCTGCGGCGGGCAACCTGATCCATTCCCAATACACCCCTTCCGGTCTAGGAATCTGGGGCTGAATCGTCCCAAATCCTCATCTGGGGCTGGTCTGTCTCGGTTTCCGGAACGATTCAGCCCCAGAACGCGCACCAGCATCACCAACCTGGTCAACTCTTAATATCACCGCTCGGAGAGTTGGAATCTGGGGCTGAATCGTCCCAAATCCTGATGCTGGGGCTGGTCTGTCTCGGTTTCCGAAACAATTCAGCCTCGGAACGCGCACCAGCACCGGCAATCTGATCAACTCTTAATAGCACCCTTCGCGGAGTCCCGACGCCGACCTCCCTCGACTCCGCCACGCCGAAATACGGCGATAAGGACGACTGCAATCAGGCTGGTTGTTCGTGAGATGTTGGGTAGTCAGCCCAGTTCTGCAATTTGCGACTCGGCAATTCTGACAGGAGATCGTTCACTAAGCAGTTGTATTTCGCGTCGCGAGAGCAGGCCCGAGGCGGTACCGGCAGCGTAGTCGCAGGCGAAAACAGTGAAGGGGCGGCCCATCGGGCCGCCCCTTCGTAGCTCCAGTAGGAGACGTTTACTTGCCAGTGTTCATGTACTGGATGCAGTCTCCCTGATTCTTGAACGCACGGGGTGTGTCAAATCGCTTCCAGCCGCCCGTCTTGCATTGGTCCTTGTTCGAAGGCGGGCCGGTTTGCGGGTCACACGCATCCCCAATGCCATCCAGGTCGAAGTCTGCCTGGTCGGCATTGGCCGTGGTCGGGCAATTGTCGTCGTCGTCCTCAACTCCGTCATTGTCGTCGTCAGGGTCGCAGACGTTGCCTGCACCGTCCGCGTCGTTGTTTGCCTGGTCCGCGTTTGCGTCGT
Organism: Actinomycetota bacterium; assembly: GCA_016213665.1. Taxonomy (GTDB): domain Bacteria; phylum Actinomycetota; class Acidimicrobiia; order Acidimicrobiales; family Ilumatobacteraceae; genus UBA668. The sequence continues at coordinate 4,953 of JACQZX010000112.1, forward strand.
TCGGGCAATTGTCGTCGTCGTCAATAACGCCGTCACCGTCAGTGTCCGGCTCCATCAAGTGCTGCACTTCGGCCTCCGACAGGGCCGAGTTGTATATCTGCACATCATCGAGGAGTCCGTTGAGGTAGTTGCCGGGATACAGCAGCGACTTCCCAAGCGCCAGATTTGACGCGCCGTATGCCCCGCCGGCGAAGTTGAGGTCCTCAAGACCGCTGTCGGAAGAACTCAGCACACCATCGATGTAGAGGTTTGCGGTCACGCCAGCACGAGTCAGCGCAACGTGATGCCAGACCCCGTTGTTGAGACCGCTGGCCGAGGCTATTGCGCGATAGATGTCGTGATTGTCTGCTGCCGATTCCCCCCTGAGCTCAACAAAGACCTCCCCGGAATACGACATCGAAATGTCCAGCATGTGAGTGTTGTCCGGGCGCTTCACGAGGAAGTGCGGGAAGTTCGAGGTATTGCTGGTGTTCACCCAGAGGGCGATTGTGAAGTCGCCCGTGCCGAAGTTACCGACGCTGGGACCGAGATCGACGTAGCCGGCACCGCCAGAAAAACTGAAGGCTTGACCAAACCCAAGTGGGCCGGTCGCGTACGTCACCGTGCCCACCTCCACGCCATCGACCGCACCGGCAGAGTCGTCGGCGTTACCGTCGGCGGCGTAGTGGTGCGCGATCCCGGGCAAGGTCGCCCCTGAGACGGGTCCGCTACCCGCAGAAAGCACACCTACCGTGCCCGCAATCGCGACTGCAAAAACGCGTTGGAAACCCAGTCTTCCCATCACATTGCCCCCTCACCTACGACAGTGGCATTCGCCACTGAGAGTGGAAACGATAGGCAAAATGGCACGCCGCGTCAAGATCTGCGCTTGAAAAAGTCCCGTATCTCAGTCGAACGCGACCAAACGGCACCGCCAACCTCACACACTCTTAGTGCGACCCTTCTTGTCACCGACGCTTGCTGAGGGTTCAGGTCGGTGGGAAGATCGGGCTTCAGATTCTTGAGCCTGTGTCGGTTCGACGCAGCGCGGTTAGGAGACCGAAATGACTAAGTATGTGCTGATGTTCCATGGCGGCGGTAGCCCCGAAGAACCATCCCCCGACGTCATGGAGAGGTGGATGGCGTGGTTCGGCAAACTCGGCAACGCGGTTGTCGACATGGGCGCACCGTTCGGCGCATCCGCATCCATCGCATCCGATGGAACGCCAAGCGAGGGGACGGGGCCGGACCCCGCCAATGGCTACACGGTTATCGAAGCCGCCAATCTTCACGATGCAGTTGTTATGGCAAAGGGATGTCCTGGGCTCGGCAGCGGTGGTTCGGTGAAGCTGTACGAGGCCATTCAGATAGGATGACTGTCTCCAGGCGATCCCTCGAACAGGTACGTCGCATTGCGCTATCGCTCCGCGAAGTCAACGAGCGCGTTAGTCACGGGGAGCCATGTTTCTTTGTTCGTGACAAGCGCCCGCTGTGCTATTTGCACGACAACCACAACAGCGACGTTCGTATCTCATTGTGGTGCCTCGCCCCGCCCGGCGTGCAGGAGGAAATGGAGAGTGTTGAGCCTGCCCGGTTCTTCGCTCCGCCTGTGTCATCGAGTGGAGTGTTCAGCAAGTGGTTAGGCGTGTACCTCGACACGCCAGGCTCCCATCGAATCGACGGGCGCGAGATTGCCGTCATCATTGACAAGCCTTCCGTTACTTCGCACCGGCCGTTCTCGTGAAAGAACTCGACAATCGAACGCACCTGATGGGACTGATTGCATCGAGCCAGACCAAAGAACACCAGCAACCTCAACCACTCTAAGTACGACCCTGACGGTGACATGAACCGCCGCAGGGGAGAGTGGAGAGCATGGCGCCTAGAGTTCGAACGTGCAATCCAGGAGACGAGGACTCGCGCTTGTACTGATCATTGCTTCAGTCGTTCTTGCCTGGGGAGTCTTCTCCAGTGGACGATTTCGCCCTACCGCTGTAGCTGCGGTCGTCATCGCGATAGCAGTTGCTGTCGGAACGGTCACTTGGTCCCGCGCAGTTGCAGTTGCTGTCGTCGCGGGTGCGGCCCTCGTCGTCACTTTACTTTTCACGGTTCCCACGGGGGCCTCGTGCGATCTGCCCATCGTTGAGTTTGTTCCGCACGCGTTGGAGGATGCGAGTGGACCCCACGACCATGACCGCTGCCAACTGGAGTCAGATCGCCGATCGCTAGCGGGAATCGTCATTGGCGCCGGGGCATGCGTCGGCGCTGGATTTCTGTTCGTTCGCCGTGGCGCCGGAGTTGTACCCACTTAGCGCAGAGCGACACCAACAACCTGATCAACTGCTAATAGCACCACTACGCTCGCGAAATTCCGCGAGTTCGGAGTCGCATCGTGGCGGAGCGCCTACCAACTCGATTCGCCGCTTATATGCGAACTCCCCATACTTCCGATTCCGGACTCCACAAGACGGACGGCAGAGTCGAGTCATCGACGAGAACGAATGAGTCCCCGTCGGAATCGAAGATTGAGATCTCATAGGACTCGCCCGCGGAGGAGCGCGCTCGAACCAACACGTGCCAGCGCACGATCATGTTGCTCAGGTGGACGTTGAGGCGCACCTTCACGAGATTGGACTCACCTTCCGCCAGCACCAACGAGCGGGAGCTCATCACATCTCCCATCTCACTCAGGAGATCCTGTTGAAGATTTCCATCGGAATCCAGGGTGGCCCACAACGTGAAGATCGCCTCCGCACCCTGCCCCCCGGCCGCACAGCCGACAATCGTGCCAGTGCTCGGCGCTGGCTCTAGCGAATCGACGACGATGCTGATTGATTCGATAGTTGAGAACCCCTTCTTGGTGTTCGACAGTTCTATAAGTGGGCCGTGTTGAAGGGCAGGCGTTGGATTGTATTCAACGAGATCGATGGCTTCGGGGCAGGAACCGTTGGGGTGCGAGAGATCCTCGCCGCCGACGATCTGTGCCACGTAGAAGCTGGAAGGCCGCATCACGTTTAACCGAGTCAGTTGCTCTTCGCGGGACCGATACACCCGTACGTGAACTCGACCATCATCTTCCGCTTGACCGAACAACCGAACTAATCCGACTGCGCTAAGAATCAAGGCGGGCAAGCCCAGAACTAAACCCAAAATGACGAGCCGATTTGATAAGCGCGCGCGCTCATTCGCTTCACGCTGAAGGCTGATTGACTCTCGCTCGCGTGAGCGATCACTACGCCGACTCATTCACGCTCCAATGCGAACCTGTGGCGGTACCCTACCAAGCCCCAAAACCACGGATGCTCGACACGTATCAGCAACCTCAACCCGGCTACACCCTGAACACCGGCTGTCATACGGAGTGTCATCGGCACGTCCTGCGGCTTGAGTGATGCTTGACCGCGGCGTTCTCATCACACTTCGTGCAGGCGCCCGTCGGTGACGTCGTAGACGAATCCTCGGATGTGCGCCTTGTATTGCACGAACGGACTCTGACGTAGTCGTTCGATGCTTTCGCGCGTATCGGTGAACGGGTCGGTAAAGCATTCCAGCGCCCACGGCGGCTTGATGCCTAGCTCCGCGGCGAGTTCGGCTTTGAAGGTGTCCTCGGTGATGGTCTGCAAGCCACAGTTGGTGTGATGCACGAGGATGATCTCGCGGGTGCCGAGCAGCCGCTGCGAAAGCACGAGCGAGCGGATCACATCATCGGTCACGACCCCGCCGGCGTTGCGGATCACGTGGGCGTCACCATGGGCGAGGCCGAGCATCTGGAAGATGTCCATTCGGCTGTCCATACACGCGACAATCGCCAGGTGGCGCCGCGGGCGCAGCGAAAGGTCGTGGTCGGCGAACTCGGCGACGTGGGCCCGGTTGCGGGCCAGCAACTCGTCGGCGTTGGGTCGGAATGGCGGGTCGGTCGGTTGGTCGGTCATGGTGAGCACCATGGACGGTAGCGTTGCGGCATGAGCGAATTCACCCGTCCAATGGGTCTCGAGGGCATGATCGATCCACGCCTCGACGTGTTCAATCGACTGCTTCACAACCGCGTTGTCATGCTAGGCACCGATGTCGACGACGACATCGCCAATCAGATCTGCGCACAACTCCTCTATCTGGAGGGCGAGGACAACAAGGCCGACATCTGGCTGTACATCAACAGTCCCGGTGGTTCGGTCACGGCCGGTATGGCGATCTACGACACGATGCAATTCGTCGGCTGCGACGTCGCCACCGTGTGCATGGGTATGGCCGCCAGCATGGGCCAATTCCTGCTCACCTCCGGTGCCGCCGGCAAGCGCTACACGCTGCCCAACGCTCGCATCATGATGCACCAGCCGCTCGCCGGGCTTCGCGGCCAGGCAACCGACATCGCCATCCAGGCCGAGCAGCTCGCCTACACCAAGCGACGCATGGCGGAACTGACTGCGCAACATTCTGGCCAGCCGTTGGAGAAGATCCAGGCCGACAGCGAACGCGATCGCTGGTTCACCGCCGAAGAAGGCAAGGCCTACGGCCTGGTCGACAAGGTGATCGTGCGCCGCGGCGAAATCAACTAACCATCCGGGGGGTTTCCTGCGCCCGGGGGGTTTCATGCCCGGAGTCGTGCACGTAAACCCCCGAGAACCCGCGCGTGCTGGAAACCCCCGGGAGGGTCAGCCGCCGCCGATGGTTAGTCCGCAGCGTTGTTGGGTGTAGGTGATCACTCGATTGGCGGACTGTTCGGAGGCACGCGCCGTGTCGGCCACCTTCTGCACCGACTCCGGGTCGTTGGGGTCGACCGTGGCGGCGGTCTCCATCGCGTCGATCATCGTGTTCCACTCGGCCTCGACCGCCAGCGGAGCCGAGTTCGCCACCTCCTGCCACGCGATCAGCAGTTGGCCGATGTCAATCGCATCGGCGATTACGGGAG
>JACQZX010000115.1 GCA_016213665.1 Actinomycetota bacterium
ACCTGGCTCGTACAATTGCCGATCGTGCGTATCGATGTGTTCTCTATTTTTCCTGGGCTCGTCGATACTTTCTGTGCTGAGAGCATTCTTGGTCGCGCTCGCGACTCTGGCTTGCTTGATTTACGGCTGCACGACCCGCGCGAGCACACCTCCGACGTTCATCGCACGGTTGACGACGCTCCGTTCGGGGGTGGTGCCGGCATGGTGATGAAGGCCGAGCCGCTGTTCGCAGCCGTCGAGGCCGCCCAGCCCCCGCGGCCCTTGTTCCTGCTGGGGCCCGGCGGGCGCCGATTCGACCAGGCGATGGCCCGCGAACTCGCCAGCGGTGCCGGTTTCTCGCTGCTTTCCGGCCGTTACGAAGGGGTCGACCATCGCGTGCGGGAACATCTCGTGGATGGCGAACTGAGCGTCGGCGATGTGGTGCTCAACGGCGGTGAAGTGGCTGCCTGCCTGGTCATCGAGGCGGTCGTACGCCTGTTACCAGGGGCGATGGGCAACGACGACAGTCCGCTGTTTGAAAGCTTCGGGGCCGACGGGTTGCTGGAGGAACCGCAATACACCCGCCCCGCCGAGTTCCGGGGTTGGGGAGTGCCGGAGGTGCTGCGCGGCGGCGATCACGCCCGCATCGTGCGCTGGCGGCGGGCGCAGGCGCTGCATCGCACCCTCAAGGCCCGTCCCGACCTGATTGCCGCTCGTGGCGGGCTCGACGAAACCGACCGGCGACTGTTGGAAGAGTTCCCCGCCGTCACCTATCCTTGATCGACCTGATAACAGTTCGTCGACCAGAGAGTTTGCCCAATGAAGTCCACAGATTTCGTAGACAGCACATCCCTTCGCACCGATATCCCCACCTTCGGTCCCGGCGACGAGGTGAAGGTTCACGTCAAGGTCGTCGAGGGCAACAAGGAGCGCGTGCAGGTGTTCCAGGGCAACGTCATCGCCCGCCAGGGCAGCGGCGTGCAGGAGACCTACACGGTGCGCAAGATCAGCTACGGCGTCGGTGTCGAGCGCACCTTTCCCGTGCATACCCCCACGGTTGCCAAGCTGGAAGTTGTGAAGCGCGGCGACGTGCGGCGCGCCAAGCTGTATTACGTGCGCGACCGTGTGGGCAAGGCCGCCCGCATCAGGGAAAAGCGCGACGCCTAGTTGGCGCCGTATCGGTGTAAGCAGCACCCACGTTGAGCTCTGACGATCTCGAGAACTTCGAGGCCGAGCGCGAGCTCCAACTCGCTCAGGAATACCAAGACATCGCGGGAATGTTCCGCTTCGCCGTGGAGACCGAGCGCCGTTTCTACCTGGCCAACGACGTCAAACTCACCGTCAACGGTGAGGGCAGTCGCCAGGTGATCGAGGTGGAGCTGGCAGACGCATGGGTATGGGACATGTACCGCAAGACCCGGTTCGTGCCGAAGGTGAGGGTGCTCACCTTCAAAGACGTGAACGTCGAGGAACTTCCGCCGCCCGAGTTGTAGGCAAGTCGCTCGCCGCGCAAAGTCGCGGGCGCTTCGGCGAGGAGCAAGCTCTGCGCTGGTACAACCAACGCGGTTACAGCCTGATTGCGCGCAACTGGCGCTGTCCAATTGGTGAGATCGATCTGATACTGACGGCGGCCCACCTCGTCGTGTTCTGCGAGGTGAAGGCGCGGGCCAGTGAAGAGTTCGGCGGTCCCCAAGCGGCAGTCGGATGGCACAAGCAACGCCGCCTTCGTCGATTGGCCGCGATGTGGCTCGCCGAGTTTCGGCCTGCTGGCCGAGTCGATGTCCGTTTCGACGTAGCCGCGGTCGTAGGGGCGCGCGTGACCGTGATCGAGGCCGCCTTCTGACGGCACTCGGTCGGCTGCTGAGATGAGGAATCTAAATTGCGAACAGAAATTTCTGAAATAAATTGCGAACAGGTGTACGGTATGTGTAGGATTGGTGTATGGACGTTGCGGCTGCGCATCTGCTGGTGGACTCGGTCGGTTCGGGGCTGGTTGAGCGTGATGCGTTGTTGCGGGTGATCGCGGATTGTCATCGGTTGTCTGGTTGGGTTGAGGCGCGGCGGTTGGCGGCGGTGGGCGAGTTGGCGGCTTTCGCCGATGTGTCGGTACCGGGCGAGGTTGCGGCGGCTTGCAGGACGTCACTGTTCGAGGGTGATCGGGTGGTGCAACGCGCGGCGACGGCACGGCTGATGCCGGATTTGGCCGAGGCGCTGTCTGCGGGGGTGCTGAATGCCCGCCATCTTGATGTTGCCGCCAATGTGTTGCGGCGTGCCGAGCCCGATCAGTGTGCGCGGCTGGCGGATCGGTCGCGGCAGTGGGGGCGGGCGGCGGCGCAGATGAGTGTCGGCGAGTTCAAGGAGTTCGTGGAGAAGGAACTGCGGGCGGTGCAAGCCGATGATGGCATCGACCGTTTCGAGCAGCAGCGCCGTGATGCCCGCTTGCAGGTGTGGACCAATCAGGCGACAGGAATGGTGTGCGGGCAGTTCGCGCTCGATCCCGAGACCGCGCTGCTAGCCGACCCAACCAGCAACACTGCAACCAACAGTGTCCGGCATGGCGGCGGGGGACGGCCCGAAATTTGTATCGTTGCCGACCTGGAGACGTTGCGTCGCGGGTTGCATGAGCACAGCATCCTCACCGTTTCCGATGGTGTCGAACTACCTGTGGAAACTGTCCGGCGCCTCGCCTGCGATCCCGATATCGCTCCCGCAGTGCTCGGCACCTTCGGCGAGGTGCTCGATATGGGTCGCCGCGCCCGGCTGGCGACCGCGGCACAGCGGCGGGCGCTACGAGTGATGTACCGCAGCTGTTGGATCCCGGGCTGCGATGTGCCCTTCGATAACTGCACGATGCATCACCTCGACCCGTGGGTGCCCACCGGGCGTTCCGATCTGGTCAACTTCCGTCCAGCCTGCGACCGCCACCACCACGAACTACACGAAGGCGGCTGGAAAGTTGAAACCGACGGCTGGTGGGCGACGATCACGCTCCCCGACGGAACCAACCAACACACCGGTCCACCCCGAACACAAACCGCATGACCCCGTTACCAGGCGGCGGCTTCGATGGCTCGCGGGCTGTGATGCTCAGCCGACGACGGTCCAGATCAGCAACACCGCGCACAAGATGACCGCAGCAGCTACGAACACGATGTCGCTGCGCCGCGTCACCCGCCGGCGATGTGGGTTGAATCCGATCCGGACAGTATTGCCTGTCGCGATGCACTGACACACCTGCGCGACGGGAGGTAAGTAGCGTGAACCTCGATGCGCCCAGTTCGCTCGATGCGCCCAGTTCGGTGGACAAGCCTGCTTTTCCTTGGCTGGTTGCTGGTGGCCGTCATCTCGCCGGCGGGCGGGACGTCGGCCGGCGCCCCCGCACCGACGACATCGTTGGGCGCACTTGTCGTCTCGCCACCCGGGTGCGTGGCGCCGCAGCCGGCGCTGGCCGTTTTTCGCGCGCGCTTGATCAACCTCGATGATCCGCCGACAACTGCCGAGTTCCGCGTGCAGTCGATGCTCGCCGGCAGTCTCGATGGTTACTCACAGAGTGGGCGAGTTCTGGTGGTCTACGGACAGGAGGCAAGTTTTCTGGAGATCGGCACCAGGTACATCGTCGGCGTGCACGCCGACCTGGATACGGGTCGGCTGACAAGTGCGATTCTGCAGCCGGAACCGTTGTTCGGGGGCGATGCGGTCATTGGCCTCAACGACATCGACCTCGAATGTCCGCGAGTCGAGGACCCGATCAAGACGCTGCTCGCGGACGGCTCGTCGGTCGACTCGGGTGTTCTGACGCCTCTCAAAGGCAGCGGTCCACAGGTCTTGGACGCATTGGTGCAACCGTTGGCGCTCGCAGTGCTGTTGTTGATCGCGTTGGTGCTGGTGAAAGACATGATCAAGGCGATGGGCAGATCGCTGCGCGAGACGACAGGCCCGGTGCAGGTGGCGCGGCTTCGACACCATGGTGCGGCGCCGAGCGGCTCAGCAGTCGGCTCAGCGGTCGGCTCAGTCGACGGCGACCAGCGACAGGCGTAACGCCGCGCTGCGCGCTGCCCAGTCGTCGATCGCCACCTGCTGCGCCGGGCCGTCGAGGCGACACATCACCAGCATTCCCGCGGCCACGGGCTCGCCGAGCACCTGCTGTAACGCCAACCCGTAGGCCGCCAACTGCGTGCCGTAACGGGCTAGTCGTTCGCTGCGCTCGCCACCTTCGGGTATCTGGTCGGTCTTGTAATCGACGATCACGAGGCCGTCGTGTGGATGACGCACCAACAGGTCGATGTAGCCCTCGACGATGGTGCCCCCCACGTCGGCGGCCACGAACAGTTCCCGCCAATGTTCGAACTCGATCCCTTCCGCGACGATCGGTGCCGACAACGTGGAGCGGGCGAGCCGTTCAATAGTGCGCTCGTGGTCGGGCACACCTTCGGCGGCGGCCTGAGCCGCGGCGAGGGCGGCGATGTTGTCGCCTGTGCGGAGGTTCGCGAATTGCAGCACGGCGTGCACAGCGCGGCCGACGGCCGTGCCGTAGCGGCCGCGCTGCCACGGCGGCAGATCGAGGTCGACAGGATCTTTGCGCAACCCGTCGTCGGCCCGCGCGCGCTCGCGTGCTGCGCCATCGGCCGCGGCGCTGGCCAGCGCGGTGGCACTCATCGCGGCCGGGCGACCGGCACGGGCAAGATCGTCCTGCCACGTCTGCCACCACTGCTGTTCGTCGGCCCACGGCAGTTCGGTGGGGTTCGCCGGCGGAACCATGAGCACGTGGTGATGTCCGGCAAACTGGCGGTGGCCGGCACCCTCGGCCGCCTGGGCGATCGACCACGCCGCGCTGCGATCTGGCTTCTCACCACGGTGCAGCGACACCACCAGATGATCCATCGCTCGCGTGCAGGCCACATAGAGCAGGCGCAGTCGCTCGGCGTCACCCATCTGTTCATCGATCGGTTGGAACTGTTGATAGGTGGGATCGTCGGGCTCCGACAGCGTCCACGTGCCTTCCGGCCACACAACCCTTCGGCCGCGGTTGGCGCTACCGCGACTACTGAGGCCTGACAGCACCGTGATCGGGAACTGCAAACCTTTGGCCGCATGAACGGTCATGATTCGAACCGCGTCGTGGTCGGTCTCGGGCAACACAGTCTCGGCAACGAAACGGCCTTCGTCACCTTGCAGCCGAGTCCACAGCAGATAGCGGCGCACTCCATGCCCGCCGGCCTCGCTCCATGCCCGCGCCTGATCGATCACGAAACGCACGCGTCGCCAGACATCGCGGTGGTCGCGCCCGGCGAGGGCCAGCTCGAGCACGCAACGTTCGCGCACCAGCCACGACAGCAACTGGGACGGAGTGTCATACGGCACTCGTTCGGAAAGCTCGCCGAGGGCGCGCAGGCCAGTCGCCACCGGGTGATCGAGATCGGCTGGGATGTGGCGCCATCCCCAGCCCTGATTGTGGGTGACCTTCCACTCGTAAAGGTGACGATCACTGCACCCGAACAGCGGGGTGCGCAGAGCCGAGACGATGGCTAGCTCATCGGTCGGGTCGTCAGCGGCCCGCAGCGCCAACATCAGCGCCCGCACTTCCGCGGCGGCGTAGACCAGCGAACTGTTCTCGGCTCGAAACGGCACGTTGTTGGCGGCGAGTGCTGCCTGCAGGGCGGTAAGCGACAATCGCGATGGCAACAAGATGGCGATATCGCCGGGACGGCAGGGGTGCAACTCGCCGTCGCGCCACACCTGCCACTGGTCGGAGAGCGCCTGCACCACGATCGCGGCGACATCAGCGGCCTCACGTTCGCGCAGATCCTCTGCCGCCGCACGGCCGAGGTCGGTGTGAGGTTGTTCACCGAGGACTGTCACCGAGCCATGGTTGTGTCCCCCGTGACGGGCAGCGATCAGCGGCTCGTAGGCCGGTTGCACGTCGGGTTCGAACCGGAGCAGCTGCCCCATGGTGGTGTTGACCCAGTCGATGATTGGTGATGCACTGCGGAAGTTTGCGCGCAGCGTTGCCCGCTGGGCGCCGATCTGGTCGCACGCACGCAGGAACTGGGAGATATCGGCGCGTCTGAATCGGTAGATGCTCTGTTTCGGATCGCCGACAACGGTGAGCCGCCCGGGTAGTGGGTGCAGAAGTCGCCAGTCGTCAGGCTGCTGCTCAGGATCGGCGGTGATGCGCACCGCCAGTTCGAGTTGGATTGGGTCGGTGTCTTGAAACTCGTCGAGCAACAAATGGGTGTAACGGCGATGCAATTGTCGCCGTACCTCGGAATTGTTGGCCACCAGGCGCCGCGCGAGCACGAGCAGGTCGTGAAACTCGAGCTCGCCCGCTCGTTCGCGATCGCGTACTGACTGCAGCGTGAACTCGCGCAAGAGGACGCCAAGCGTCAGTCGGCGCTCCTCGTTGCACTGCACCAAAGCGTCTTCGGCAATCTTGATCGCGGTTGCCACGGCGGCGCGGTAGGCGGGGAGCACCTCGGCCGAGCCGTGATGTCGTTTCCATTTCTCGGCGGTGCCCTTGCCGGCGTACTTGACATCGGCGGCTTCGCGGAACAGGCGCAGCAGTTCGCCGAACGGCAACTGTGCGCCGAGTTGTTCGCCGATGCTCGCGTATTCGAGTCGGACCTTCTCCTGGGTGTCGCCTTCTGGGGGCGTGAAGCCGGCGATCGTCGCACACGCATCGGCGAGTTGGCGTTGGGCGGTGGCGGCATCGAAGCGCAAGGGCAGATTGGGCGAGACGCGATCCTCGACAAGGTCCCAGTTCGACTGAAAGTCGTCGGCCATTCGTCGGCCGCCGTTCTCGATTCCGAAGTTGTCGTGCTGGCACAGTTCGACGAGACGCACCGATTGCGGGTCGTCGAGCAGCGCTTCCAGGAAGTCGCTGAACCGCTCGTGGAAGGCGGTGGCGCTTTGCACCTCGTCGAGCACCGCGAAGCGCGGTGGCAGTTGCGCCTCGATTGGGAACTCGTTGAGCACCCGCCGCGCGAACGCGTGCAACGTACCCACTGGCGCCATGTCGAGATCGGTGAGCGCCACCTTGGCAAGCACCCGCTGGTCGGCCTGGGCATCCCCAACGGCGGCGGTTTCCAATCGCAGCCGGATCCGGTGGCGAAGCTCGCTGGCGGCCTTCTCGGTGAAGGTGATGGCCGCGATCTCGCCGATCGGCGTGCCGGCGCGCACGAGGTTGACGATGCGGCTCACCAAGGCCTCTGTCTTGCCGCTACCGGCACCGGCCTCCACGAACAGCGTCGCGTCGAGTTGTCCGGTCACCAGTTCGCGGTCACCCGCGTCGGGCGGTGCGCTCGCTGAGCCGAAGAGATCGAGTTGCTCAGACATGTTGCTCAGAGTCCTCGGCGCTGACCAGCACCGGGGCCAGTACAGGGGCCAGCACAGGGGCCAGCACCGTGGCCAGGCATGGGTCGCGCTGCTTGCGGTCGAACTCGGCCCACACCTCGGCGGTACCGAGGTGATCTGGGTCGCAGTATGGGCACGGCACGAAGGTGAGTCGGAATTGCGACTTCTCCGGCAAGGCGATGAATAGGCCACTGCGAATTCCTTCGGAGATGTGTTGCAGGGCGAGGCCGACTTGCCGCCAGGAGGCGGCGTTGAGCGTGGCGCCCTTGCGTGCATAGTTGCCCTTGGCGAAGAAGCCGTACTCGGCGCGCACGGTCGCGTTCGGTGGCAGACCCTGCATCGCCAGCGCGGCGGCGGCATAAGCCGGCAGTTGCAGCTTGCTGCCGCCCGCGGTCGGGTCGTCGTCGGAAATGTCCTTGTACGACCTGGGGCTGCCGGTCTTGTGATCGGTGACCACCAGCGTGCCGTCGGCGCAGCGGTCGATGCGATCGACCGTGCCGCGCACTTGCAGTTGGCTGCCGTCGGGCAGCGCGATCGCGGCCGACTGGTCGTCACCGAAGCGGTGCTCGGAGGCCAACACCACTGCGCCGCGGTCGGCGATCAGCTCGCTGTCTTGCTGCAGCCAGGCGCGCAGCTCGTGCCGTTGGCGACTCTGCTCGGCGTGCCAGAACGCGATGCGACCCACCAGACCGTGTGCCGCCATCTTCGCTGCCTCTTCGTCGAAAGCTTCGAGCAGCGATTGCAGGTGCACGTCGCCCCAGCCGGTGGGACCGGGTTGTGGCAACTCGCCGCCAATCACCCGCTGATGAAATGTATCGAGCGCGCTGTGCACCAGTGTGCCGCGATCGCGCGCGGTGATTTGGAGTTGCTCGTCGGGCTGTTCGACCGGTTCGACCTGCAGCACGTACTTCATGAACCACGCGTGTGGGCAGCTCGCCCAGGCCTCCAGCCGAGTCGGCGAGACAGCATGAGTGCCAAACGCCTCGATCGGCAGCCCGGCCAGATTGCCGTCGTACTCGGTGAACGAGTCGGAAGCTCTGGCAGACATCATCGCGGCGCCGACACGCAGCGGTTCGATCGAGTGCACAAGCTTGTTTTCGGCGAAGCTGATGCCACTGCGCTGCGCGTGAACGAGCGCGCGAATGCGGTGTTGCGCAACCGTGGCAGGAAAGGTGGCCTCGGCCAGCCCGGCCGCGAACGAGGGCACGCTGCGTGAGCTGCTTGGGAGTGCGACGATCAGGTCGCTGTTCCAACGCGACGGTTGGCACTGCGCGGTGGCGCGCAGGTCGCCGCGCGGCGCGATCATTACGGCTTGTCGGGCGCCGGCGATCGCCGCCCACAACTGCTTGCGCTGATCGTTGGCGCTATCGGCGCCGAGCGGCAATGCCCCGTCGGTGAGGTGACGATCGGCGTCGGTGAGCAGCGTCTCCGGTGGGGGAGGCGCGGGCAGCAGACCCTCGGCGGCACCGACGACGACCAACAAATCGAACGGCTGGCCGACCGCGAAAGAAAGCGGCCCTACATGCACTCCCACGCCGATGCGCCCGAGCCGACCGGGAGCGGATTCGAGTTCGGCGTCGAGCGTGTTGGCGAACATCGCGCGCGTGCATGGAGCGGCAAGACTGTCTAGGCGCTCAAGCCGGTCGAGTGCAGCCTGCAGGGCGGTGAACGACTCGAACTCGTCGGCGGGCAACATTGCTGCGCCGCGGTGGCCACCCAACCAACGGTCGAGCAAGTAGTGCGCGACGGCCGCCCAATGTTTCCACGGAAGCGTCGCCGTCGGCTCACCGAGACGCGTGCGCAGATCGTTGACGAACGCGATGAGTTGCTCGGCGGCGGTCGCCACGCGCTCATTGCCATCGGTGCGGGCCCTGGAGGCGAAGGCGCTTAGGCGCGTATTCCAATCGGCGTCGCCGGCGAGCCCGGCGTCGCGAGAAATCCGCTCCCAAAGTCGGCGAGGAATCGGCGAACCATCGGGCATTCGTGCGGGCACGCTGGCGAGTAGCGCGAACAGGTCGGCACGCCGAATACCGCGGCGATCGAGTTGCAACACATCGAGCACCAAACGAGCGGCAAGCCGCTCGTGCAACGCAACACCAGGCCGGCCGTTCCACACCAAGCCGGCTTCGTTCAGGTGCTCGCCGACAAGACGCGCATACGGTTCGTTCCGCGGCCACACGATGCCCATGCGGTACAGCGGTGTGCCGTCGTGAACCGCCGTGGCGACCAAGCGGACGGCTTCACGAACTTCCTCGTCGGCGTCGGAAGCATCGACAATTTGCAGTGGCACATCGTGGGGCAACTCGTCGGTCCCTTCGAGCACAACCACATCACCATGCGCGGCCAAAGCGTCGAACAGCGCGGCTTCGGTCGCGCGCAGTCGCTGCGGAAGGAACACGAGCGTGCGCTGCGGGGCGAGGCTGGCCGCCGCGCACGCGGCGTGCAGCAGGTCGGCTTCGTCGTACCACTCGCCGGCGAGGAGCTGATGGATGGCCCGGTGCAGGCGAACAAGCTCGCGTGCCTTGGCGGAACCTTGGCCGGCGAGCCGGGTAATTGCCTGCTGGGGCACGTGACGCAACTCTTTGTAGGCGGCGCGCACCGCGCCGACGGTCGCCTGGTGTTCGGCAATCGGCTTGAAGACGCCGGCCGATTGCGCCAGCACGTGCCGTACGGCAACATCGACAACGGGGGTGCTGACCGGGCGTTTGCCGGTGCCCGCCAAGGCCGCGCCGCCGAGTAGTTCCGCGAATCGGAACGACGTGAGGAA
>JACQZX010000114.1 GCA_016213665.1 Actinomycetota bacterium
GCCACCATCGGTCGCATCGGCTCAGGTTTCGACGAAGCCATCGCCGCGCTGTCGCAACGCATGCTCGAGCTGGAGAACAGCCTCAGCCAGGTGATCCTGCACACCAACGTGCTCACCGAAACCATCGGTCAGGTCGACGCCAAGGCGATCGAAGGAATCAGGGAACAACTCTCGGCGGCGGTGGGCGAAGCAATGCTCGTCCGCATCGAGATCGACCGCGTCAGCGCCAACACCGAGGAGAAGTTGGACAAGGCAGGACTGCGGATGGCCGAGATAGAGAGCCTGCTCGGCGACGAAATCGACGTCAATGCCTCCGTCCAACTCGAGCGACTCGACGAACTCGAGCGGGCGATCTCCTCGCTCGACCCGGAGCAGTTCGTGCGCAAGACCGACCCATCGACAAAGCCGACACAAAGTCTCTCGTCAATCTGACGCCCGAGAACGAATCGAAACAGCCATGGCCATCTTCAAAGGATCAAAAGAGGCACCAACCGAGGCGGAGGGCGAATCCGCCGCGGAATGCCTGAAGGTCGGCCAGGCACTGGTTGAAGGCGAGCACATTACCCCTGAGAACCTCGCGCAGGCGCTGGGGCAGGCCAACGGCGATCTGCTGCAATTCGCCGATGTCGTGCTCGGCCGCTACAGCGTTGGCCGTGCCGAATTGGCCGTCGCCATCTCGCAGGCGACGAACGTTCCGGCAGTGGACACCAAGGGGATCGAGATCCCCGAGGAGATCAAGGGAATCCTCCCCGAGGAAGTGGTGCGCACGCAGTGTGCCGTGGCCGTCGCCGCCGAGGGCAACACGCTTGTGGTGCTCTGCAGCGACCCGGCGCCCGCACGACGCGCGGCCATCGAGGCTGCTGCCGCCCGGCCGGTGAAGTTCTTCGTCTCCGATCCGCTGACGGTGCGCACCTTCATCGATCAGGTTTATCGCGCCGATGCCGATGTCGAACGCCTGGTGAAGTCGCTGGAGTTGGGCGACGACCAGGCCAAGATCGCGGCCGTCGCCGCCGAAGTGAAGCTCGACGATCAAGCGCCGGTGATCCAACTGGTGAACCGCATCGTCAGCCAAGCCATGCGCGATCGCGCCAGTGACATCCATCTGGAACCACAAGACGAAGAGGTCCGCGTGCGGTTTCGCATCGACGGTCATCTCGTCGAGGCGTTCTTTCTGCCAATGGGAGCACACGCGGCGCTGACCAGTCGCTTAAAGATCATGAGCGGCATGAACATCGTCGAAAAGCGTCGCCCGCAGGACGGCCAATTCTCGACGGTGATCGATGGCAAGGAAGTCGACGTCCGCGTGGCCAGCGTTGCCACCGTGTTCGGCGAGAAGATCGTCATGCGAATCCTCGACAAGAGCCGATCGATGATCGGTTTGTCGGAGCTTGGGTTTCCACGTGAGACATACCTGCACTACTCGAAGATGATCCACTCGCCGTTCGGCATGGTGATCTGCGCGGGGCCGACCGGTGCCGGCAAGACGACAACGCTCTATGCCTCGCTGCTGGAAGTGAACTCGTCGGGCAAGAACATCACCACCGTCGAGGACCCGGTGGAATACGTCTTCCCCGGCATCAACCAGATCCAGACCAATGATCAGGCCGGACTCACTTTTGCCACCGGCCTCAAGGCCATCTTGCGGCAAGACCCCGACGTGATCCTTGTCGGTGAGATTCGCGACGCCGACACGGCCCGCATCGCCGTGCAGTCGGCCCTCACCGGTCACCTCGTGCTGTCGTCACTGCACGGCACCGACAGCGTCGCCGCGCTGCACCGATTCCTCGACATGGGCATCGAAGCGTTCCTCATTGCTTCCTCGGTCGTTGGTGTGATCGGTCAACGACTGTTGCGTCGCGTATGCGACAGTTGTAAGGAGCCTTACACTCCCGGCGCCGACGAGTTGGCGGTCTTCCGCCAGAACAGCGGCGGCAGTGAAAAGGCGACGTTCTACCGCGGCGCCGGCTGCAACTTCTGCGCAGGTACCGGCTACCGAGATCGCATCGGTGTCTATGAGTTGTTGCGCATAACGCCCGAACTCCGTCGACTGATCGTCGGCTGGGCGACCACCGAGGAACTCCGCCGTCTCGCTGTCGCTCAGGGCATGCGCACGATGTTGCGCGAGGCCATGACGCTGGTCGAGGCCGACGTCACCACCATTCCCGAAGTCGTCAAGACCCTCTTCGCCAGCTAGGAGCAGCAATGCCAAAGTTCTCATACGCAGCCATCGACGTCAACGGTTCCGCTGTCGAAGGCATCACCAAGGCCGACACCATCGGCTCCGCGCGCGCCCATCTTCTTGAGCAGAGCCTGTACCCGGTGAAGATCGAAGAGAAGCGCGGCATGGGTCAGATCGAACTGACCAAGAAGAAGGTGAAGAAGAAGGAGTTGATGCACTTCACCCGTCAGTTGGCGGTGTTCATGAAGGCCGGCATTCCGGTGACCGAGGCGATGGAAGTGATCGGAGACGAGACCACTGACGTCGTGCTGCAACGCACCATCGCGACGATGGTCGAAGACCTCCGCAACGGCGACACACTCGCCGGCGCGGCGTCGAAGCACACGGTCACCTTCCCGAACTACTACATCGGCATTCTCGGCTCCGCCGAACTTACCGGCAAGCTAGACGAGACCCTCGAGAGCCTTGCCGAGTACCTGGAGCGCGAACTCGACACACGCTCGAAGGTGGTTGCCGCCCTGTCGTACCCGGGTGTCGTGATGGTGCTATCGGTGTTCACCGTCGCCGCTCTCGCCGGCTACGTGCTGCCACAGTTCAAGCCGCTGTTCGAGGAATTGAACGCCGACCTTCCGTTCGCTACTCGCTCGCTGCTGTTCGTAGCCGACCTCTTCACCGTCTACTGGTACGGCCCCCTGTCGTTCTTTCTGGGGGTGATCGGATTCTTCATGTGGATGGGTCGCACCGAGTCCGGCAAGGAGTTCAGGGACAAACTGGTGTTGCGACTGCCCGTTCTCAGCGGCATCATCGAGTTCGCGATCCTCGAGCGCTTCTGCCGGATCCTGGGTGCGATGATTCGGGCGGGTGTACCACTGCCCGATGCCATGCGCACGACCACTGAGGCGACCAACAACCGCGTCTTCAAGGCGCGACTGCTGATCGCGCAGGAAGAAATTCTCGAGGGCGGCGGTTTCGCCAAGCCACTCGCGCGGACGGAGTTGTTCCCGGGGGCCGCGCGGCAAATGTTCAAAGTCGGCGAGGAGACGGGAACGCTCGACAAGCAACTGGAAGTCGCTGCCATATTCTTCGACCGCGAGTTGGAGAGTCGCATCAAGCGCTTCACTGCCATGTTCGAGCCGATCATGATCGTGGCCGTCGGCGTCATCGTCGGCTTCGTCGCCATCGCTCTCGTGCAGGCCATGTACGGCGTGCTCGAAGGTGTCAAGGCCGACTCGTAGGCAACGCGCTGCTAACGGGCAAGTATCAGGTCGATGTAGTCCTGGCCGTAGAAGACCGCCACCACGGTTCCGAGCGCCATGAACGGCCCGAACGGCACCTTCATCTTGCGATCGCCGCCGACAATGACCATCACGGCGACGCCCACAACTGCACCCGCGAGAAATCCGAAGAACAGCCCGACGAGCGCCAGCCCGGGATTGAGGAACCCGAGATAGGCACCGAGCAGTGGCGCCAAACGTACGTCACCGTCGCCCATTCCGCCGTTGCTCGCCCAGTAGATCAGGGCCATCGCGGCCAGCGAGATGCCCGCGCCCGCGAGCAGCATCCACAGCCGTTTCGGCTCACCCTCAGCCAACGCAGCCACGCAGAGTAGTGGTACACCGACGAGAGCGGTCGCATAGATGATCTGCCGCGGAAGCCGTCGAGTTCGCAGATCGATCCAGCTCAGGGCCACCAAACCGGCGATCAGGGCACAGAACGCGGCAGTGCGCCAGGTGGCCCGGAAGTGCCACGCCATGAGGGCAAACAGAAGGCTCGTTGACAACTCAAGGACGAGCGGTTCGATGCCGATACTCATACGACAACGGCGGCACTTGCCGCGCAGCACCAACCAACTGAACACAGGAACCAGATCGAGGGGACCGAGGTGCAAGCCGCAGTTCCCGCAAGCCGATCCGGGGAGGGCTATCGATGCGCCACGCGGCACGCGGTCGACCACCACGGTGAGGAAAGAACCAAAGAGCAGCCCCATCAGGGCATAGGTAGCAGTTGCCATACGCGAAAAATCCGACTCGAACGAGCGGAGTAATCGGAGGCTAGTCGCATGTTCAATCCAGATCCGACATTGGTCACGCTGCTGCAGGCGACCGTCAGCGCCGGCGCCAGCGACCTGCACCTGAGCGTCGGTCGGCCGCCGACGGCAAGACGCGACGGAGTGCTCGTTCCGTTCGAGGGCGTTCCGCTGCTGCGGCCGCCGGAGGTCGAACAGATCGTCCACTCAGTGCTCAACGAAGCTCAGCGCAAGGAGTTCGACGAGAACTCGCAGGTCGACTTCTCCTTCGGAATCGAATCGATCGGCCGCTTCCGAGCGAACGCCTACCGCCAGCGCAACAGCTGCGCGCTCGCGTTACGCGTAATCCCTTTCCGCGTTCGTTCGCTCTCCGAGCTCGGCGCCCCATGGGCTGCCGGCGAGCTTCTGCAGCGACCCTTCGGCCTGGTGCTGGTGGTTGGTCCAACCGGTTCCGGCAAGAGCACGACGCTGGCGGCGATGATCGATCAGATCAACGAGACGCGGCCAGTTCACATCCTCACGATCGAGGACCCGGTTGAATACCTGCATCACCACAAGGTGGCGATGGTCAACCAGCGCGAGGTCGGCACCGACGTGAGTTCCTTCACCGAAGGTCTCCGCAGTGCATTGCGTGAAGACCCCGATGTAGTGCTGCTCGGTGAAATGCGCGACCTCGACTCGATCGCGATCACCCTCACGCTCGCCGAGACCGGTCACCTGGTGTTCGCGACCTTGCATACCAACGATGCGTCACAGGCGCTCGACCGTATCGTCGACGTCTTCCCTGCCGAACGACGTGACCAGATCCAGATCATGCTCGCCGGTTCACTCCAAGGCGTCATCAGTCAACGGCTGCTGCCTGCCGAAGGTGGCGGCCGTGTCGCGGCCTACGAAGTGCTGATGGCCAACGATGCCGTACGCAACTTGCTGCGTGAGGGCAAGACGCGGCAACTCCGCAACACGATGATCTCCGGCCAGCAGGAGGGCATGCAGACCATCGAGATGGATCTCGCCCGCCTCGTTTCGAGCGGCATGTTGTCGTTCGAGACCGCGGCCGAGGTCAGCCAATACCCCAAGGAAATTCTGGCGCAGGCTGCGACCATGCGTTCGCAGCTGCAGGCGCAGGCCACGGTCGAGGCCGGCCAAGGTGCCACGACCGGCGCCGGCACCTACGTGAACGTCTGAACCGCGGTCGCAAGCGATGGCTGTCGCCAAACTCCCCTACAAGGTCCTGGGTGGAATTGTGCCGTGCCCAGGTGGTTGGTTAATCGTTCCTGCGCGTTTGGCCGGCGTCACCGTCGTTGCCGACGACCCGGAGGTCGTCAAGACACTTCTTGATGTGCTCGAGTTCAAGCCCAAGTTCGACGCGGCCGCGATCTACTGCCCGATTGGGTTCTTCGACAAACCGACATCACCTTTTCGCAAGTGCGACGAGGAGGCACGGGCACTGATCGGCTGGCCGCGTTCAGTCGCCGTTCGTCCGACACCATCGCGCGCGGCGTTACAGGCGGAGACTCGGGCCGATGCGCTGGAGTTGGAGCCGTGGCTGACACGCGACGATCTGCGGCGCTTCCGCTGGCTGCGAGAAGCCGACCGCGAGTTCCAGCCGTTTCATCAACGCACGTACTTCGCCGCCCACCCCGACCTCACATATGTGCAGCTCAACGATGACCGCCCACTTGTCTCGTCGCCGTACCAGCAAGACGGGATGTTGGAGCGCATGGCACTCATCCGCGACAAGCTCCCCGGCCTGGAGGAAGTCGCCCGGCGCACCCCACCACCAGGCGCAGCACAAGTGCACCTGCTGCAGGCCCTTGGGCTGTTGTGGACGGCTCGGCGAATCGCGGGGCGAGCGATGCAGCGAGTGCCGATAGATCCCGATTGGGATACATCAGGTATGCGCCGCGAACTGGTTCGCTGAATCTTTCGCGGCTGCTGCTTCTTTCCGCCGCTCAGGTCGGGACGATCGCGGTGACCCAGGAATTGACGGCGAACTCGCCGAAGTCGTTCACCTGCACGATCGCGATCGAAGTCATCACTGGTGTTCCCGACGTGGTCGTCGACACGATCTTGAATGTCTTCTGCACGATGCGGTTGACCATGCCCATCTGATTGTCGGCAGGCGTATCGGCCGACTGGGTCACCTGCGCGGCCAGCACGCCGCCGAGCAACTGCACGCTCTTGTTCGCCGCCAGGCCGGGCCCGACGAACACGTTGATCGCACCCTGGGGAACATTCACGTAGCCGGGGACGTAAAGCGTTGTGGCGCCCGGCCCGGTGAGGACGACATCGATGATCGCCGGCGCCGGCGGTGCCGGACTCACCGTCGGCACAAGCGTCGATGGGTGATAGTTCGTCGACGCGGCATCTACGGGCGCTGTTTCGTCGCCCGGATTGGTCTCGGTCAGCGACTTCTGGACACTCAGTTGCCCAGTCAGGTTGAGGTCGCTGCTGCTCGTGGCGCCTGCTTGAACACCGTTGACGGACTCGATCGAAATACCAGCCGAGACGGTGTTGCCGACATCGGTGGGGTCTACCAGTCGCGCGTTGAAACGCACCGATGGTCCGGTTGCGGTACCGCCGTCGGTGATCACCATCCGGCCCGCCCCACCGAACACGAACGTGCCACCAATGCCCGAGATGTTGATCGAGTTCGGAGCGTTGATCGCGTAGAAGGCCGCCTCCGAATTGGTGGTGCAACCCTCGATCGCACCCTCGCCGACCACCACGTTGGCCCCAGCGCCGAAGGTGAGCGTGTTCTCGAAGTAGTACACGCCGGAGGTGAAGAACGTCGGGGTCGTATCACTAATCGTCACCGCATCCGTGTATGTGCCGGGGAAGTACACGCGGCACGCGCCCGCCCACTCCGGCATCATGTACCCGGCCGTCGCCGCGTGGTTGACACCGTGTGAAGGCAGCGGCGGCAGGAAGATCTTTCCGCCCTGGCTCACAGTGGTCACGTCACCCCACCACAAAGTGGTGTCAGTGCTGCCCGAGTTGACGTAGGGAGTGCCGACCGTGCCTACGGGGGCATAGGCACCGGCCTGCACGGTGGCCATCGGAACTCGCAACTGGTCGGGGTTCAACTCCGCCGCGTCGCTCAGCGTCGTGCATTCGGTACTGACCGGCACGCCCAGGTCGGGTGATGCGAGCACAACGGTGGTATGCAGGCCGCTGTCGGAACAGGCGGCATAAAGGGCACTCGGGTCGGCCAGGACAACCCGCAGTGCTCCGCGCAGGGCCTCAGAGCGATCCGCCTTCTGCTGCTGCGACCTGCCGGACTTGAGCACCACTGAGGCATAGGTCATCAGCGGCATCAACATCATCGAGCCGATGATGATGAACACGAGCGCGAAAATGAGCGCGTTGCCTTCGTCCTCGCTTCGGTTACGTTTCACAGCCCGCCGTTTCACAGCAAGTCGTTTCACAGCAAGTCGTTTCACAACAGGGCCACCGTG
The DNA here is from genome assembly GCA_016213665.1 of Actinomycetota bacterium. GTDB lineage: Bacteria > Actinomycetota > Acidimicrobiia > Acidimicrobiales > Ilumatobacteraceae > UBA668. Next base: position 7,664 of record JACQZX010000114.1, read on the forward strand.
TTCACGCACGAGATCGCGGTGTTCGGCGCAACGTTGAGTGTGATCTTGGTCCACGGGCCGCCGTCAACCGGCGTGGCAACGAAGGGATAGTTTGTGCCACCCGACTTGCAGCTCCACCCGACGGGCGAGTACTCGGCAAGCGTCGAGGTCGGCAGTGGGGTGATATCGACTTGTACCGTGCCACCGCCGCTGAGGTCGTAGTCGAAAGTTCCACTGCGGTACTGCGCGCTGGTGGTGGCGGTAGTGAGGTCGATCGAGCTCTGATACGTGAACGGATCGGACGCGCTGGCACTTCCGACTTTGGTCTGCAACGTCACCGTGCCACCGCACTCTGCGAGCGCCATGCTCGTCATCGCTCCCGAGAACTGGCTCCACACCGGCAGCTCGTAGTAGGTGGCCTCCTGCGAGTTGGTGTAAACGCCACCCGACTGAACGGCCGGCACTGCGCCGCTGGGTGCAACGAACTGTTTGAGGATGTCACGGTTCGGCCGGTAGTAACTGGTCGACCCTTCGTGAAACGTGAACGGTTCGCTGTAGACCTTGGTGGCGTCGTATCCATCGCTGTTACCGGCGACGGTATTGCCGGCGTTGTAGATCGCTTCCGTGGTCGCTTCCCACAGGGAATAGGGCGAGCTATACAGGTTGACGATGCGCCAGCCATCGGTCTCGTCGGCCGTCGTGTTGCCGGCGTCGTATTCCGATTGCGTGACAGGTTCCCAGGTCGTAAACGGGGCGGAGTACAGCGTGGCCACCCGCCAACCATCGCTCTCGTCCGCCGTGGTGTTGTTGGAGTTGTACTCCGCTTCCGTGACGGCCGCCCAGAGGGTGTAGGGACTGCTGTAGTTGGTCAGCACACGGAAGCCGTCGGCAGAGTCGTTCGGCGGGTTGAAGTTGCTGCGGGTGTAGTTCGTCTCGGTGGTGCCGGTCCAGCCACTCAGGCTGCCGCTGACCCGTGCGCGCCAGTTGTCGGACTCACCAGGCACTAGGTTGTTGAGTTCGTAACTCGAACGCGAGGTCGACTTCCAGACGCCACCTTGCTTCTTCTCGTAAGTCAAGCCGTTCCCGGCACGCTGGTAGGTGAGGTTGTACCCCCGCTCCCAGTTGGCTTGGTGGGAACCACGCTGGTAGTCGACGTGGTAGCCGCGAATGAAGTTCTCCAGGTGATAGCCCTCTCCCTGCGCCACCCATAGCGACTGTCCATTTGTGTCGGCGCCGACATAGACACCGATCAGTCGCTCGAGGTCGACCTCGAACTCGCGGGCGACGCGGTTGGCCCGGTTCCATGCGAGTTGGCTGTACGAGCTGCCACCGGAACTCGGCAGCCCAGTGTCGTCGGGGTGAGGTACCGGTGGCGAACTGGCGCTGGTCGAGTTCAGTCGGTTGTAGGTAGGGATTCCGTCGGTGAAGAAGATCACCGTGCTCGGCAGCGCCGCTTGCACGGTGCCATCCGAGTTGCGGAACATGCGGAACATGCCGTCTTCCCAATTGGTGCCGCCGCCACTGTTGAGACCAGTGACCAGCGACTTCAAGGCGGTTACGTCGGCCTCGACCAGCATGTCGTAGTACTTCGTCCAGGCACTGCCGGCACCGAGAGTGTCAGCCGTGGTCGAGAACGAGACGATCTGCAACTTGATCGGCGTTCCTGCAAAGGCATCGATGAAGGCGGTGACGCCCTGACGCACGTACGACATGTTCGAGCCGATGCTGCCGGACTTGTCTACAACCAGGCCGAAGTTGCCACCGCAGCGCGAACGCGTTGCCGCAAAGGTGGGGGCCGCGCTGATGTTGGTCGTGCTCAGGTTCGGCTCGCGGTTGGTGCCACCGGCGCTGAGCGTGATCTGGTCGGCACCACCACCGGCGCCGGCGAGGTCGCCACCACCGTTGATGGTCACCGTCACCCGCCGGCCGTTCTTGATGTAATAGGTGGGATCGGCCGTGGTCGCGCCGGTGCCGTCACCGGGGTCAGCCGGGTCGATGGCAAACGTCACCAGCATCACCCACACTGGTGGGGTGACTCCGGCGTAGTACTCGGTTCCCACGGGTGGGCCGGCAAGATCGTGCAAAACCACGCTCTGCGAACAGGTGGGCGCGCCGGCGTTGACGGAGTAGCACGACACGCGTGTTATCTGCCACTCGCCGTCGAGGGCCTGGACATAGCGGTACGAGACGGTGGTCTGCGTCGGGATCGACTCGGTCTCGCCGGGAATGGAACCGGTCCACGACAACATCAGCGTGTTGGTACCACTGACATCGACGTTCTCCGGGCAGGCAGTGCCACATGGCGACGCCCCGGGGGAGGTGTCGACCACCTCGGCCGACGCGAGGTCGGTCGACATCCAAGCTCCAACAGACTGTTCTGAGCGAGTGTTGTTGACGCGACCCTTGCTGTTGTCGGCCTGAGCCAGAATCACGGTGGTCGCGGTGGCCATCGCCGCCACGAGTATCCCCGTGACCGTGACGCTGATCAAGACCTCCGGCAGCGTCATGCCCGTGTCGTTGCCGCGCGTTCTCGTCCAGTTTCGTATGCGCTTAAACATCGCTCTTCACCATCTCGATCGTTCGTTGCGGGTGCCCGTTGGGGCCGGTCACAGTGATGATCACTCTTTGCACGAGACCTTCTGGTCGGGTCGCGCCCGGGCACGCACCCTCCACCCAGGTGCCCAGAGTCACCGGCGACGCAGCCGGCACGTAGTAGCTATACGTCGCCGTCGCCTGCGATGCGCTCCACCCTTCAGCGAGCGCGGCGGCTTCCACGTAAACGTCGTACGAACAACTTTCGCCGGCACGGTTGACACGGTCGGCGGCATTGGCGAGCACGGTCTCCACCCTGGCTGCGGTACGCGAACTCGAACTGGCCTTGATGGTTACGATCCCAGCCATCATGATCGGCACGATCGCGATACCGATGAGCGCGAGCGCGACGACAACTTCGGTCAGGCTGTAGCCACTGTCGGGTGCCGGTGGCGACCCCTTCGAAATTCGTGCGATCCTCATATGGTTTGCCGCTCCAATGCATCCACTTGGCCAACTAATTATCGGCTGGAGGGGTCGGCATGTCGTCTCAAGGTTTGGTCATTAATTCGACCACACAAAGCGAGAAAGGCCGGGGCGCTCGGCCCCGGCCTTTCTTCAGTTGTATCCGCACAGCTTGCGCTTACGGAGCCACCGTGGTGGTTGTCGTGGTGGTGGTGGCGACGGTTGTGTCGCAATCGCCGCCGGTTGTGGCGCTGATGGTCGGCGGAGTGCCGGTCGTCAGGGTCCAACGTGCCGACGGGTCGGTACGCAGGTAGGTGCCGACCAGGTCGGCCATTGCGGTTGCGTCGGCGCCGGTGTCGGCGAAGTACGCCTCGGTTGCGGTCTCGATCGCACGCTTCTCGGTTGCGCAACTGTTCTCCTGGCTCTTGTCGGTGATTCCACGAACGGCGAACACCGTCACTGCGGCAAGGATGCCGAGGATCACGATCACGATGAGAAGTTCGACGAGGGTAAAGCCTCGGTCGTTCTTCGGAGCCTCTTCGACTTGAATGTCCATTGGGGTTTCCTCCCGCTTGATGTTTGATGTCGTAGTGACAAACGCCGACCCGCGGAACGGAACGGACGCAGTGGAGACTTCGGAAGGTTCTGGGCCGCCCTTGAGCAATTTCTTTTGTCAAGAAGACATCAAGAAAAGCACTCAAGATGCCCACGGCCGTTGCCGATACATGTGGCATGCGACGTAGGAGTGACGACAAGTGGATGGAACCGGAACAGGCGGCCAAGCCATTTCTCGACCCTGAGTCGATCGAGAACTCCAAGTTCGTGGCCGTCGAACTGCGCGAGCGATTGGACAAGGTGGAAGAACAGGTTCTCGCGCAGTTCAGCTCGACTGCCACCTATACAACTTTGGCTCAGCAGGGCGCAGAACACGCCCGTGCAGAGGCACGTGCCGACCATGAGCGGCTACAAACCACAATCATCGGGTTACTCGATCGCTTACGCGCCGAGATGCGTGAGCGCCTCGATGCCCTCGAAGCCCGAACGGTTACCGCGGGTGCGAGCGGTCCCATCGCCGATGCGGCCCGTATCGCCGAACTGGAAGAACGGACAAATGTGGTCATCACCGCACTGCACGCCTACGGCCAGGAGAACGTGCGACTCCGCCAACAAGTGGACGAGCTACTCGCCAAGCAGATGCGTACCGACGGCTGGCTCGTGAGCAGCGGCGGCACATCCGACCTAGCCCTGCGCTAGGCGGTTCGATTCACCTGCACGAGTTCGATGAGCGTGCCGAAGCTGCCCTTGGGGTGAACGAAGGCGACCGTGGTGCCGCGGCTGCCCGGGCGCGGCGCCTTGTCGATCGGGGTTGCGCCGGCGGCGATCATGCTGGCCAAGGCTTCGCCGCAGTCGCGCACCCGGTAGCCGACGTGATGTAGCCCCTCGCCGCGCTTGGCGATCGACTTCGCCACCGGGCTGTCGTCGCTTGTGGGCGTGACCAGCTGCACATAGCTGTCGGCCACCCGCAGCAACGCCTCCTCGACGCCGTCGGACTGCACCAGCTCACGATGTTCCACCTCGGCACCGAAGGCTCGTCGGTAGTAATCGATGGCAGCTTCCAGATCGCTGACGGCGATTGCGACGTGGTCGATCTCGGTGAGCAGCATGGGAACAGTGAACAGGTGAAACCGCGTCAGCGGCGGAACCAATCGAGCCGGTCGGCGACCTCGGCGCGCAGCACCTCGTCGGTGACCCCTTGGCCCGGCGCGGGGGCAAGCGCGAGCACAGCGATCTTGCCTTCGTGCACGTTGTGGTGCACCTGATAAGCCGCCTCACCGGTTGCGTCGAGAGTGAATACCTGGCTGAGCACCGGATGAATCATGCCCTTGCAGACCAACCGGTTGGCTTCCCACGCCTCCTTGTAGTTGGCGAAGTGCGACCCGATCAGCCGTTTCGACCGCATCCAGAAGTGTCGGTTGTCGAATTCCATGGTGAACCCACTCGTTGCCGCACAGGTGACGATCGTGCCACCCCGTTTGGCTACGTACATCGAAGCCCCAAAGGTCGACCTGCCTGGGTGTTCGAAGACGATGTCGGGATCTTCCCCGCACAGGTCGCGAATGTCCTTGCCGAGCCGACGCCATTCGCTCTCGTCCTGGACGCCTTCGGGCCCACCATCGGGACCGGCCTTCCAGAACTGGTAGCCCGCCGCCGTGCGGTCGATGATGTGTTGCACCCCCATGCGGCGCAGAATGCTCGCCTTTGCCTCGGAACTCACCATGCACACCGGGATGCCGCCGCCATTGAGCACGTATTGAGTCGCATAGGCACCGATACCCCCGGTGGCTCCCCAGATGAGCACGACATCGCCCTGCTTCATGCGGGCACCATTGCGACCGACGAGCATTCGATAGCTGGTGCTGTTGCACAGCGCATTGACCGCTGCTTCCTCCCAGGTGAGATGGGCGGGCTTGGGCATCAACTGATTCGCCTTGACGACCGCTAGTTCGGCGAGACCTCCGAAATTGGTCTCGTAACCCCAGATGCGCTGATTGGCGGCGACCATCGAGTCGTCGTGGGCGCTGTGATCTTGATCGTCGACATGGTTGCAGTGCACGGTGACGCGATCACCGGGTCGCCAATTGCGGACGGCACTGCCCACTTGCAACACCACGCCGGCGGCATCACTGCCCACGACCTGATATGGCTGGTCGTGTCGTTTGGCCCACTCGCTCTCGCGTGCCAGGCGGGCCAGCGGACCGAAGGTGCTCACCGGTTCGAAGATGCTGGTCCACACCGTGTTGAAGTTGATGCTGCTGGCCATCACCGCCAGGTAGACCTCGTCGGGAGCAACTGCCGGCGTGGGCACCTCGCCGATGTGCAAGCTGCGTCGGGGGTCTTTGTCCCTGGTCGCGACCCCCTTCCACATCTCCTGCTCTGATCGCAGCACATGCACGGCGCGGTAACTGTCGGGGATCGTCAGGTCGGCAAATGCCTCGGCGCTCGCATTCGCTTGGATGGCGTCGAGGACATGCTGCATCGGCAGAGATTACCGGCGGGTAGCAAGGGTTGACGAGTTGGTCAGCCGCCCAAGGAGACGTGGCTCGTGGCCTGACGGGCGCTGCGCTCGGCACGCATCTCGGGAACCAGCACGAACGAGGCGGTGAGCATCAGCCCGGCCGCCATCAGCGCCACCGATCCCAACGGCACGTGCCCGATGATCGCGAAACCGGTGATCGGCGCCGCGACAGCCCTGATGCCGGTGAAGAAGGTATGCAGGCCCATGTAATCCGCCGTCCGCCCCGGCGGCGCGAATTTGGTGACCCACAGGCTCCACATCAGGTCGCCGCCAGCCGAGCCGACGCCGAGCACGATCGAGCCGATCAGCAAACTGGCGTCGCTCGTGCCGGTGAAGAAGGCGGCGACATACGTCGCGAAGAGCACGTTGACCAGGATGCGGGCCGAGAAGAAGCTGAGCCGGTCGAAGACGATGCCGAACAATGGCATGGTCAGCAGTCGCACGACTGAGGGCACCACCACGGTGAGCACAACGATCTTGGCGGCGTCGGCACCGATGCCGTAGCGACTGTTTCCGAGATATTCCACACGCAACGGCGACAACATCAGGTTCCCGAACCCCATCAGCATCCAGGCCGCAAGCGTCAGACGCATGCGACGATCTTCGCCGAGCAAGTGGAAGTGAGGAAAAGCGTTGTTACGCACACCAGCCACCCGCGGCAACGGTTCGCTCGGAACCGTCAGGTTCAGTGCCACCAGCACCGCGCTGGCCGCAGCACCACAGAGGACGACGACCCACCACTTATCCGGCGCGGCCTTGAGGTAGCCGCCCATCGCCAACCCGGCCGAAGCGGAGACGAGTACCTTCAGCGACAGGCCCCACCCGACCCGGCGCCCGAGTTCGTGAAGTGGGAAGTTGCGCTCGTAACTCACCGTCATCAGTGGGTACATGCCGTTCACCATCGCGACACCCACGACCGAACCGACGACGAACAGCGGCAGCGAGCCGGTGGCAGCCGCGAGGAAGCCGAGCGTGCCGATCATCGACAACGCCGCCACAGGCACCATCACCGGTCGCCCCCATCGACGCGCTACCGATGTGATCAATGGCGTGGCCAGCAACCCGACACCGTTCGCAGCGGCAACCACACCTTTGATCACCCCCGGGGCGTCGAAGTGGATCAGGGCGATCGTGACCAGCACCGAAGACTCGAGCGGCAAGAGAATGCCAAGCGGTATCGCGCGAGCGAGATCGGCAAGTTGGGCGCGGCGCACCACCGAGGGGTCGTCGCTGGCGGGCATCGATCAAGTCTGTCGCATCGCTGCCCAAACGTCACAGTACAGAAGTGGGAGTGCGCACGGCAGGTTCGCCACACAAACGGCGACTCGCATACGCTGAAGCCCATGTCAGGTTCATACATCGTCGCCGGTGCCCGGACACCGATCGGTAAGTTGAGCGGCGCATTCGCTTCGCTGAGCGCGGCCGATCTCGGCGGGTTCGCCATCGCCGCTGCCATGGCACGGGCAACGGTCGAAGCGGCCGAAGTCGAGCACGTCATCATGGGGCACGTGCTGACCGCCGGCCAGGGGCAGATCCCGGCACGGCAGGCGGCCAGCAAGGCCGGAATTCCCATGAGCGTGCCGTCGGTGAACGTCAACAAGGTGTGCCTCAGCGGTCTCAATGCGATCTACCTCGCCGATCAGATGATCGCCAGCGGTGATGCCGACATCGTGGTGGCCGGTGGGATGGAGAGCATGACCAACGCTCCCTACTTGGCCGCCGGCGCCCGCGGCGGCCTCCGTTATGGCAACGCCGAACTCACCGATGCGATCGTGAAGGACGGATTGTGGTGCGCGTTCGATGCCTGCCTGATGGGCCTGGGCACCGAGCGCTACGTCGCCGGCGGAATCACCCGCGAACAGCAGGACGCTTTCGCAATGCACAGCAACGAACGCGCCGCCGATGCGATCAAAACCGGGCGAATGGCCGATGAGATCGTGCCCGTGGCGGTACCGCAACGCTCCGGTTCGAGTCGCAGCGCCGAACCGTTGTTGGTGGAGTCCGACGAGGGTGTGCGCCCGGGCACCACGATGGAATCGCTCGCCGGCCTGCGACCGGCGTTCGACAAGGAAGGCACGATTACAGCGGCCAACGCCTCGCAGATCAGCGACGGCGGCTCGGCGCTGGTGATGATGAGCGAGCGGGCGATGAATGCCAGCGGTCTCACACCGCTCGGTCAAGTCGTCAGCTACGGAATGATCGCCGGGCCCGACAACGCCTCGCTACTGCACCAGCCAAGCGGGGCAATCCTGGCCGCGCTGGCCCGCGCCGGCAAGACGGTGGCCGATGTCGACCTGTTCGAGATCAACGAGGCCTTCGCGGCCGTTGCGATTGCCTCGATGGCTCAGCTCGGCGTTGGCGAAGACATAGTCAACGTCAACGGGGGAGCGATCGCCCTTGGTCACCCGCTCGGAATGAGCGGCAACCGCCTGGCCCTGACGCTGCTTTACGAACTGCGCCGACGCGGCGGCGGCCTGGGCGCGGCCGCGCTCTGCGGCGGCGGCGGCCAGGGCGACGCCCTAATCGTGCGCTCGGTGTAACGCTCGCGGCCCACGGTTTCTGGGGCTGAATCGTCCCAAAGTGGCTTCTGGGGCTGGATTTTCCCGGCCTCCGCAACAGATCAGCCCCGGAAACCGGCGATTGCGCGATGTTTATTACGAGTCTTGACATATATCGCCGGTTGTCGTAATGTAACCGCAACATACGTGTTGGTGATCAGTCCCCTCTGCAAAACACCAACACGGCGTCACCAAGGTGACAAGGGTTCTGGGGTACCGCCTCTGGAGCTGGCCCGTCCGCCCGCTACCAGGTCCAGGAGCGGTACCCCAGCCTTGTTCTAGGGATTGATCTCTCGGCGACCTTCCAGCGCCCGGCCGAGCGTCAACTCATCGGCGTATTCCAGATCGCCGCCCACCGGCAGGCCACTGGCGATGCGGGTAACCCTGATCCCGAAGGGCTTCATCATCCGTGCGATGTACATCGCGGTCACCTCGCCCTCGGTGTTCGGGTTCGTGCACAGGATCAACTCGGTCACCGACTCGGTCTCGATTCGTGCGAACAACTCCTTCATCTTCAGATGTTCGGGGCCGATGCCGTCGAGCGGACTCATTGCGCCAAGCAGGACGTGGTAGCGGCCTTTGAACTCACCCGTCCGCTCGATCGAGACGATGTCGCGCGACTCTTCCACGACGCACAGCACAGTCGACTCGCGACGGTCGTCAAGGCAGATCGGACACAGTTCTCCCTCGGCGAAGTTGAAGCACCTAACGCAGAAGCGAACTCGAGCCTTGGCCTCGGTGATTGCAACCGCCAACCGGGCGACATCGTCGGCGGGGATCTTCAACAGGTGAAAGGCGATTCGTTGCGCCGACTTCGGCCCAACGCCGGGCAGGCGACCGAGTTCGTCGATCAGTGATGGGACTGGCGCGGTATAGACGGCCATCGTCACTCGTCGATGATCTGCGAGCCGGGGAACGCCTGCGCCAGGCGCTCAACGGGTGTCACCACCGCTTCCGGCGGAGCATCGACCAGACCATCGAGATCAACATCCTCATCGGGTGGCGGCGCCGAAGCGAGCTTCAGCGCTACGACATTGCCGCCCCCGGAGTCGCTGTCGTCGTGCGCCACCGCACCATCGACCGACAGCAACAGCTTCACGGGCGCTCCCACAACCTTCAGCAGTGCCGCTTCGACATCGGCTTGGTGCTGCTGGCACTTGACGCGGTGTGGTTCGTTGGGGGCGGCGACCGCCACCACTCCGTTACGCGCTCCGAGAACCTTGGCGGCGGCGTAGATCGCCCGCGGCAACGACTTCAACGCCGTCATCACTTGGCTTCCCCAAACCTCGACTGCCCGCTCGGCGGCCGCGGCCAGGCCGTCGGCAGAAACATCGGCCCTGGCCCCGGTTTCGGCGGTAAGGGTGTCACCGCTGCCGGGAGCATCCGCCGATGGGTGACCGGCCTGCGCGGACGACAGCGTCGCGCCCCCCGAACCACGCGCGCGGCCACCAAGTGCCGCTCGCCCAGTGGCCGGGTCGACCGGCGCCGGGCGGGCGGTCGCCGCCGATTTGCCGGAGGCAACCTGCTGCTCGAGCCGACTCATGCGATCGAGCAGTGATGAAAAGTCGTTGCTCGCGGCCGGGTGAGTCAGTTGCACCAGGGCGACCTCCAGCAGCAGCCGCGGATCGGGCGCATGGCGCATTTCAACCAACATCTCGCCGAGACGTTCCATTGCGCGCACGGCAGCAGCGGCACCGAGTCGATGCGCGAGCGCTGCAACTTCGGCAGCTCGCTGCACGGGTAGTTGCACAAGCTCGGGGGCCATCAACGACAGAAAACAATCGCGTAGGTGTCGCACGATGTCGTCGGTGAGACTGCGAGCATCGCGACCTTGCTGCATGGCATCGGCCACGACAGTCAGTGCGCGCCCGGGGTCGGATTCGATGAACGCTTCGAGAAACTCGTCGAGCGGCGTGATGTCGAGCGCGTCGCCCCCACCGGAAGCGACCAGTTCGAGCGCCGACACCGTGTCGCGTGCAGAGCCACCTCCCTGCAGCAACACAGACTGCAGCGCATCGTCGGCGAGTTCGATGCCGGCATCAGCGGCCAGCCATCGAATGTGCGACTCCATAACGTCCATCGGAAGCAGGTGGAACTGCAAGTGCTGCGTACGACTGCGGATGGTCTCGCTCACCTTCTGCGGGTCGGTGGTGGCCAACACGAAGACAACATGGGGCGGCGGTTCTTCCAGGGTCTTCAGCAACGCAGTCTCGGCCGCCTTCGACAACATGTGCACTTCGTCGAGGATGTACACCTTGTGGCGACCAGGTGTTCCGAGCGAGGCCTTCTCGATGAGGTCGCGCATCGCATCAACGCCGTTGTTGCTAGCGGCGTCGAGTTCGTGGACGTCATAGCTCGTTCCACGCTCGACCGCAAGACACGACTCGCACTCGCAACATGGTTCGCCGTCTTGTGGATTGGCGCAATTGAGCACCTTGGCAAGAATGCGCGCAGAGGTCGTCTTACCGGTTCCACGCGGCCCAGAAAAAAGGTATGCCTGACCCTCACGACTGTTTATGACCGCATTGCGTAGCGACCGCACGACGTGCTCTTGCCCCTTCACCTCGCCGAAGCGACGTGGGCGATAACGCCGATAGAGCGATTGGGTGGCCATCGCGCCGACTCTATCGACACTTGTGCGGCACGCGAACGACCGCGAGAGCCACGGTGGGCACCGCCCGGCGGCAACCGATGGTGGCTAGCGTTGCTTCGATTCCATGAACACGCCACGGCTGCCCGCACGCCCAGCAACTCGCTGGCTCTTGTTCATCCTTAGCTTCGGTCTGGCCGCATCGCTTTGGGCGCCCTCCGCCAGTGCCGCCGACAACACCATCGTCAGCTCGACACCGGCCGCCGGGTCGACAGTCGACACATTCGCCGGCCCGATCGAGTTGACGTTCGCCCAACAGGTCGGCCCCGACAACGAAGTGGTGATGACCTGCGATGGTGCCGTGGTGCAGCTCGGAACACCGGCACCGCTGATCGACGGCATGACGGTTTCAGTCGCGCTGGTGTCGCCGGCGCCGAAAGGGTCGTGCACGATCGTTTGGACGGTCACCGACCCAGGTCTGCAACCCGCCGGCAGTGGCAGCCTCACCTTCAGTGTCGCCAGCGACACAGTGGCCGCCGAGACCACGGTTGCACCAACCGGTCCAACGCTTGCCCCCGGCGAGACAACGACCACCAGCACCGCACCGCCGATCACAGTGCCTTCCGGCGGTGGCGGTGGCAGCACCAACCTGTCGGGTCCGCTCGGCCTGTTTCGACTGGTCAGCAACTTCGGATTGGCCGTTCTGTTCGGCTCGCTCGTCGTCATCGTCATCGCCTGGCCGGAGGGAGTCGAGTACGTACTCACTATTCGCTTTCTGCGCACAGCGTGGATCGTTGCCGCTATCTCCAGCTATCTGTTTGCGGGTTCAGTCTCGGCGGCGGCAACTGGCGAGGGCCTCGGCAGCACGCTCTCGCCCGGAAGCCTCTTCGATCTGCTCGACACCGGTGAAGGCAAAGCGGCATTCTTGCGCCTCGTGTTCGTATTGATCTCCGGATATGTGGTCATGCAACCGGAGAGGGCGATCGATCCGGCCACGCAACTGCCCGCCCTGATACCGCCCGGCATCGCCGTCGTCACGATGGCGTTCAGCCGACCGGAGTTCGGGTTCATCGACTACGCAGCCGGCATTGTGCACGTGCTCGGAATGTCGGTGTGGTTGGGCGGGCTCGTGCTGCTCAGCCGCGTCGTACTGGCCGGGCCCGGCGAGGAAGACCTCGTGCATGCTGTGCGCGGGTTCAGTCGCATTGCCACGCCGGCGCTGATCGCAACTGTCGCCAGTGGCGCCATCCAGTTCGTACGCCTCGACCGAGGGGCCTTGGGTACCAGCCACGGCATGGTGATGATCCTCAAAGTGATGTTCGTCTCGGGGATGGTCTTCGTCGGGGTCGCAACGCGCCAGTTCATCGCGCAGCGCATGACGCGCGTCGAAACGATGAGTGCGCACCTCTCCGTGCGCTTACGCCGAGCATTGGGTATTGAGGCGACCATCGGATTGGTGGTCATCTTGCTGACCGCCTGGCTGCTGGCGCTGACCCCGCCCGGCCTCGGCGCCGCGGGCAATTCGCTAGACCTGGGTCCCAGGTATCAGTTCGAGAACACCTCCATCGCCTTCGAGGTTTCCGTGTCCTTCAGTGAGCGTGTCGGTCCTAACGATGTCGAGATCGAGGTGTTGTCGGCCCCGCCCACAGGCCTTACCGGGCTTGCCATCGACTTCATCCCGCCGGCAACGTCGGGTGTCAACGGTTTGACGATCAACAACATCCCATTCACCGGCACAGGAAAAGCCGTGCTCGAAAAGGCCGACGGCTTCACGCTGCTCGCGGCCGGCACGTGGACGATCGTGGTCAGACTCGGTGACACCGTCGTGGCCAGCCAGGATGTCCTGGTTAAAGCGGCGGATGGGTGAGTTAGCGACGGGTTACCACCGTCGAGAACGGTACCGGTGCTGCGACTTCCAACTGGTCGTAGGTGCACGACACCGTCTTGCGGTCGGGGCGCCAACGCACGAATTGTGAGCCATGCCGAAAGCGCCCCTCTTGTAGTTGTCCGAATGTCACCTCGGCGACAAGGCTGATTCGCAGCGGCACCCAGCCAAGGTCTTTGCCCGCGTTCCATCGGCTGCCTCCGCCGGGCATGCGCTGATCCGAGTCGGATGTCACAGTTGCCTCGGCCCATTCGCGCCAGGGATGATCGACCAGCGCGTCGACCGTCAGCGGTGACAACTCCGCCAACAGGGCGGTGCGGTGTTTGGCAGTGAACGACGCCGCCACTCCGACGTGGTGCAACACGCCATCACTGTCGTAGAGCCCCAGCAGCAGCGAGCCGACGCCGTTACCGTCCTTGTGGATTCGGTAGCCGGCGATGACGCAGTCGGCCGTTCGGCGGTGCTTCACCTTCACCAGTGTTCGCTTGTCGGGCGTGTAGCAATCGGTGAGGCGCTTGGCAATCACCCCATCGAGACCGGCCCCCTCGAACTCGGTGAACCAACGCTGGGCGACAGCGGGATCGGTGGTTGACGGGCAGAGATAGAGCGACGACCTCGCTATCGAGCGCGGCCCTGCGAGCTGATCGACGAGCGATCGGTGGCGCACAGACAGCGCCTCGCCGAGCAAGTTGCGATCGCCGAGTGCGAGTAGATCGAACGCAACGAATGCCGCGGGAGTCTCCGCCGCTAGTCGGCGCACGCGCGATTCGGCCGGATGAATTCGCTGCAGCAGGGCATCGAAGTCGAGGCCACGATCATCGGCAGCGGGTATCACGATCTCGCCGTCGATCACGCACTGCGGCGGTAACCCGGCCAGCAGCGGTGGCAACAGTTCAGGAAAGTACCGCGTGAGGGGTCGCTCGTTACGACTGGTCAACTCGATCGCATCAGCGTCGCGGAACACGATGCAGCGAAACCCATCCCACTTGGGTTCGTACAGCCAGTCGTCGCCGACGGGGATCTGATCTGCAAGTTTTGCCAGCATCGGCGATAAAGGCGGCGAGATGGGCAACACCATGGTGCCATCATGCCCGATCGTTGCCGGGGCTACGGCGAGCGACCGATAGGGTGAATCGACGTGACCTCCAATCCGATGGCCGACAAGCTCGACGATCTTCAGGAGCGTCGCGATCAGGCCTTTCACGCCGGTTCGCCACGAGCGGTCGAGCGCCAGCATGCCAAAGGAAAGCTGTTGGCCCGCGAGCGCATCGAGGCGCTGCTCGACGCCGACAGTTTTCAGGAACTCGATCTGCTCGCCCGTCATCGCGCGCATACCTCGGGGTTGGAGGAACGCCCGTACACCGATGGTGTGATCACCGGCTGGGGCATGATCGACGGTCGCAAAGTGTTCGTGTTCAGCCAAGACTTCACGGTTTTCGGTGGCGCACTTGGCGAGGTGTTCGCCGAGAAGATCCACAAGCTGATGGACCTGGCGCTGAAGGTCGGCGCCCCCGTGATCGGTCTCAACGACGGCGCCGGTGCCCGCATTCAAGAAGGTGTCGTCAGCCTCGCCGGCTACGGCGGCATCTTTCACCGCAATGTCTTGAGCAGCGGCGTCATCCCACAGATCTCGGTCATCCTCGGTCCATGCGCCGGCGGCGCTGTCTACAGCCCGGCGATGACCGACTTCATCTTCATGGTGCGCGAGAGCAGCCACATGTTCATCACCGGACCCGACGTGGTGAAGACGGTCACGGGTGAGGAAGTGACGCTCGAGGAACTGGGCGGCGCGATGAGCCACGCCACCAAAAGCGGCGTCGCCACATTCGTCGCCGCCGACGAGAAGGCATGCCTGGAGGAGGTCCGGTTCCTGCTCAGCTTCCTACCCAGCAACAATCTTGAGGAAGCCCCCGCAATCGAAACCGGCGACGATCCCGACCGGTTGTGCGAAAGCTTGCGCACCATCTTGCCCAAGTCGCCGAACCAACCGTACGACATGAAGATGGTGATCGGCGAGGTCGTCGACGATGGTGAGTTCTTCGAGTACTTCCCCCACTGGGCACGAAGCATCGTCTGCGGGTTCAGCCGCATCGACGGCCACCCGGTTGGCATCGTCGGGAATCAGCCGATGGTTCTTGCCGGCGTGCTCGACATCGAGAGCAGCGAGAAGGCCGCCCGCTTCGTTCGCACGTGCGACGCGTTCAACATTCCACTGGTCACGTTCGTCGATGTGCCCGGCTTTCTGCCGGGCGTCGATCAGGAGTACGGCGGCATTATCCGCCATGGTGCCAAGCTGCTCTACGCCTACTGCGAGTCGACTGTGCCTCGAATCCAGATCATCACGCGCAAGGCCTACGGTGGCGCGTACGTGGTCATGAACTCCAAGAGCATCGGCGCCGACCTCGCGTATGCATGGCCGACTGCCGAGCTGGCCGTGATGGGCCCACAGGGTGCCGTCGAGATCGTGTACCGCCGCGAGTTGCAGCAGGCAGCCGACCCGATCGGTCGTCGCGCCGAACTGGTCGCCGAATACACCGACAAGTACGCCAACCCCTACAACGCGGCCGAGCGCGGCTACATCGACGACGTCATCGACCCCGCCGAGACGCGACAGAAGGTCGTTGCCGGGCTGCGGATGCTGCGCACCAAACGTGAGGAACTCCCACGTCGCAAACACGGCAACGTCCCGCTGTAACGATGAAGACCCAGATCGTGCCGCAGCCGACTGCCGAGGAGTTGGTGGCCATCGTCGCCGCTGTCGAAGCGCTGTGGCCGCGGCCTGTTGTTTCGAGCGAGTCGCAGAGTCCACTGCGGTCGCCGACGTGGCGGTTCAGCGGACGCTGGTGGGCCACGCCGTCGCCGGCGCGGCGCGCGCGCCCGTTCCGTTGAGCAGAGGCCCAGTTGATACGCTCGCCGCCATGAGCACAATGCCGCCTCCCCCACCCCCTTCCTCGGTACCTCCCGGCTACCAGGCCTACTCGCCAGAACAGGCGATGAACTCCGCCAGCTGGGGAGCCAGCGTCGGCGGTTACATCCTCAACGCCCTCGCCGCGGAGTTGATCGGCCTGCCGTCAATGATCACCTTCTATGCCGGTCCCCGCGAGTACAAGGAGTGCACGATCGACGGTGAAGCCGGCTTGTGCAAGCTCACAACATCA
>JACQZX010000117.1 GCA_016213665.1 Actinomycetota bacterium
GCGGCCGCCCAGTCGGGGCGCGGTTCGTTGGTCAGCTCGGCAAGTTGGGCGCCGCAGCGCAGTGCATGCGAAATGCTCGACGACCCGGTGAGCAGTGCGTAGTCCCACGGCGTGGCTTCGTCGGTGCGCGCCCACAGAATCGTGCCGTCGGGCTTGCGCATGCTCAGCACCCAATCGAGTGAGCGTTGCACCGTCGGCCACAGATGATCGACGAAGCCGCGGTCCCAGGTGCACAACCAGTGATGCCAGACACCGGTGGCGATGTAGGCACACACGTTGGTGTCGAGCTTGGCTTCCTCCACGGAACCGTCGGGCAGGTAGTAATTCCACCAGCTGCCGTCGGGAAGCTGGATGTCGACCAGCCATTCATACGCGCGCTCGGCAGAGCTATGCAGGCCAGCAACGTCGAGCGCCATCGCGGTCTCGACGTGATTCCACGGATCGCAGTGACCATTCGGGAACCACGGGATCATGCCGGTGTCGAGCTGCAACGATGCGATCGACTGGGCGGTCTGCGCGATTTCGTCAGCGCTGAGCACGCCCTCGATGTGCGGCATGCGGCTCATCGCTTCACCCCGTACACGACGTAACTCTTGCCGAGTGCAGGGGAGAGCAAGCGTTCGACAAGCTGCAGCGACCTCGGGCGCTCGACGATCTCCCACTCCAGCAGTTTGCGGTAGCGAGTCACCAGTGGATTGTCGTCGTTGCGCGGCCCGACTGCACACTTCAACCACCAGTACGGCGAGTGCAGGGCGTGTGCGTGATGACTTCCGACGACTTCGACACCGGCGCTGCGCAGTTTGGCCTTCAGTTCGGTAGCGGTGTAGATGCGCAGGTGCCCGCCGGCGACTTTCGGCGCGTGGTATTCGTCGCTGAGCATCCAGTTGACCTTCTCCGGCAACCAAGTCGGCACGGTCGCTGCAATCGTGCCGCCTGGGCGAAGTACCCGCGACAACTCGCTCAGCGCGGTGACGTCGTCTTGGATGTGCTCCAACACTTCACTCGTGATCACGCGGTCGAACGCCTCGTCGTCGAAAGGCAACTTCGTTGCGTCGCCCTGCAGCACGCCGACGTAGCGCTGGGCTTCGATCTCGCCGGCCTCCACCATCGCGCCGAAGACTCCGCGCGCGGCGACAACTTCCTCGGCCATGTAATCGAGTGCCACCACGTTCGCTCCCCGGCGAGCCAATTCGAACGCATGGCGGCCGAAGCCGGCACCCGCGTCGAGGATGAGATCGCCGGCTTGCACACCCAGTCGGTCGAATCGAATCGTCAGCACGTTCTACAACCGGCCGTTCTTGCGCAGCTTCTCGATGTTGTGTGGCATCGCCAACACCTCGCGGTACTGATCGACCGTCAGCGCCGCGCAGTGCTTCCAACTCCACCGCTCGGCCACCCGCGCCCGCCCGGCGCTGCCCACGCGCGCGCGAAGAGCAGCGTCGTCGAGACCGCGGCGGATGTGGGTTGCGAGGGCGTCGACATCGCCGGCGGCACATTGCAGCACCGTCTCAGCATCTCGTCCGGTCACTTCCGGCAGCGCTCCACCATCGGTAGCGACGAGGCAGATCCCGGTCGACATGGCCTCGATTGCCGGCAGGCTGAAACCTTCGTACAAACTTGGGACTACCGCCAGCTCCGCTTCGGCGTACAACTCGACGATGCGCTCGTCGGGTACCCCCGACACGAAGTCGATGTGTGGGCGCAACCCGAGCCTGTCGATCAGATTGTTGCTAGCACCCTCGCGCGGCTTGCCGATGATCGTCAGGCGAATGTCGTCGCGCTCGGTGCGCAACTTGGCCATCGCCTCCAACAGGTAACTGAGGCCCTTCAGGGCGACGTCGGCGGAAGCGGTGGTGATCAATCGCCCGGGCTGCCGCGCGATGTGCGGGAGGGGAGTGAACAGGTCGGGATCGACACCAACCGGCACCAATCTCATGCGATCGAGGCCGACGCCCATGTCGCTGTTGATGTCTTTGATGCTGTTCTCGCTGACCACGACGACGCGTGGCATGCGACTGGCGACGCGGCCCTGCATCTTGACGAAGCTGTACCAGCGACCGATGCCGAAGCGCTTGCGCCGGTTCGTGGCGTGTTCCATCTCGAGAATGCGATCGCGCGTGATCGGGTGGTGCAACGTGACGATCGTCGGGATCATCTTCTCGACACCGAGGATGCCGTAACCGAGGCACTGGTTGTCGTGAACTAGATCGAAGTCACGTTGGCGCTTCTTCAACGCGTCGCGGACTCGAAGCGAGAACGAGAGTGGCTCGCCGAACGTGCCCTTGAGGTGTTGCAGCACTTCGGCCAGGTCGGCCTTCGACTTGATTTCCCAGTAGCCGGGGAAGCGGCCGGGGAAGTAGTCGTTCCACAGGTCGAGGCTGGGCAGTTTGTGCATCGGGATGCGCTCATCGAGCACCGGGTACGGCTGACCGCCGAACACCTCGACGGTGTGGCCGAGGTCGACCAGCGCCTTGGTGAGGTGCCGCGTGTAGACGCCCTGGCCCCCAACGTGGGGCTTGCCTCGGTAGGTGAGGTAGGCGATCTTGAGCGGAGCGTCGGGATCGAGCCCGGGAGCCCCCGCCGGGCGGGCGGCTGACATGGATTTCAACGCTACCCGCCGCCGGTTACCCGCGGGTAGCCGAGTCTGCCATCGTCGCCTTTACGATCACGGCATGCGAGCGGTCGTGCAGCGGGTCACATCGGCAAGCGTGACTGTCGATGGCGAGGTCGTGGGGGCGATCGGGCGTGGGCTATGCGTGTTGGTGGGTGTTACCCACGACGACACCGGCGAACGCGCTCGCAAGCTGGCCGAGAAGATCTGGTACCTGCGCGTGTTCGACGACGACTCCGGCGTAATGAATCGCAGTGTCGCCGAGACCGGCGGCAACGTGCTGGTAGTCAGCCAATTCACGCTTTACGGCGACACGAGTGGTGGTCGGCGCCCGAGTTGGATCGCCGCCGGCAGGCCGGAGCACGCCGAACCGATCGTGCAGACCGTGGTCGATCACCTTCGCTCGCTGGGGGCGACGGTGGCAACGGGTCGGTTTCGAACGGAGATGGCCGTGGCGATCGACAACGACGGCCCGGTGACAGTGATCGTGGAGACCTAGCCCGTCGACGTTCGGTGGGGAAAGACTCGGTGTGTCGGCTAACTTCGCACGATGAATCTCGCCACTCGCCTCGCCAATCTCGGCACCGAGACCGCCTTTTCGGTCTCGCTCGCGGCTGCCGACTGGGCCTCGAAAGGGAACCGCGTCTTCCCGTTCCACCTCGGCGATATCAACCTGCCGACCCCGGCGAACATCGCCGAGGCGATGAACGTCGCGATCGCCGAGGGCAAGACCGGCTACTGCCCGGCCGCAGGCATCATGCCCTTGCGCGAAGCGCTGGCCAACGATGTTGGTGGTCGCCGTGCGCTCGCCTACACCCCGGCCAACGTCGTCGTGCAGCCGGGGGGCAAGCCGGTCATCGGCAAGTTCATCCAGACGGTGATGAACCCCGGTGAAGGAGTGCTCTACCCCAACCCTGGTTACCCCATCTACGAGAGCATGATCGAGTACTACGGCGGCCACAGCCAGGCTTACCGCTACGTGCAGACCGATAGCGGTTTCGCGATCGACCTCGATCACCTACGCAGCGTGATCGTGCCGCGCACCGCGGCGGGCGGCACGCGCGCGATCATCTACAACAACCTGCAGAATCCGCTCGGCTGCGAGAGTTCGGCCGCAGAGATGCAGGCCATCGCCAACATTGCCATCGAACACGATCTGGTCGTGCTCGCCGACGAGGCGTACTACGAGATGCGCTACTCCGGCCAGAGTTCGTCGATCGCGTCGCTTCCCGGCATGTTCGAACGCACGGTCATCCTCTACACCTTCTCGAAGAAGTTCGCGATGACCGGTTGGCGATTGGGTGCTGCAATTGCCCCGATCCCGATCGCCGAAAGTATCGCCAAGCTGAACACCAACGACGAGAGTTGCACCACTCACTTCGTTCAGGCAGCCGGTGTCGCCGGAATCAACGGCTCCGACGATGGTCCGAAGGCGATTCTGGCCGAGTTGCAACGTCGCCGCGACGCAGCGTGGGGCGAGTTAGCCAAGATCGTTGGAGTGGTATGTCCGAAACCGGAATCGACGTTCTACCTGTTCCCGAAGGTCACCGACGTGATGACACGTATGGGCTTCGACGAGGTCGGTGAATTTGCCACCGCGGCGTTGCACAACACCGGCGTCTCGTTCTGCACGCGCAAACACTTCGGGCGTCCGCAGCCGGATGAGCATGATCACTTTGTGCGTTTCGCATACTCGGGGCTGTCGGTCACGGACATCGAGGAAGGTCTCTCCGGCCTTCGTCGCTGGATTGAAGCGGCGTGACTGCTGCCATGAACGCCAGGCCGCGCATCGCGGTCACCGGCCGCAATCCTGACGC
>JACQZX010000004.1 GCA_016213665.1 Actinomycetota bacterium
CCCGTACGCACGCACGAAACCCCCGATGCCCTGCCGTTGCGATGTCGAATCCCTTGAACCGTGTTCGCTTGGGTGCTTGGTGGTGTTGCCGCGTATCGTCTTCGGCATGGACATCAACGGAGTAAGCGCAATCGTCACCGGCGGGGCGTCGGGAATCGGAGCCGCGACTTCGCGGCTGTTGGCATCGAAGGGCGCCAGGGTCGTTGTCGCCGACCTGCAAGCTGAAAAGGGCAAGGCCCTCGCCGACGAGATTGGCGGCGCCTTTTGCAAGGTGGATGTCACCTCGACCGACGACATCATCAGCGCGGTCGAGATGGCCAAGGACATGGGCCCACTGCGTGTTCTGGTCAACTCGGCCGGAATCGGTTGGGCGCAACGCACAGTCGGCAAGGACGGCAGTTACGACTCGGCAGCGAACTTGGATGCGTTCAAAAAGGTCATTGCCATCAACCTGGTGGGCAGCTTCGACTGCATTCGCATCGTGGCAACGGCGATGAGCACGACCGAGCCCCTCGAGTACGGCGAGCGGGGAGCGATCGTCAACATCGCATCTGTCGCCGCCTTCGACGGGCAGATCGGCCAAGCCAGTTACTCGGCATCCAAGGGCGGTGTCGTGGGCATGACCCTGCCGATTGCACGCGACCTCGCGGCCATCGGCGTACGAGTCAACACCGTCGCCCCCGGCCTGATCGACACGCCGATCTACGGCGAAGGCGAGGCCAGTGAGCAATTCAAGTCGAACCTGCAGAAAGGCGTGTTGTTTCCGCAGCGTCTGGGTTCGCAACAAGAGTTGGCATCAATGGTGCTCGAGTGCATCACCAACAGCTACATGAATGCCGAGACGATTCGCGTCGATGGTGGCATTCGGATGCCTCCGAAGTAACGAGCAACGGCACCAACCAGCGAGCGAGCGGGTTACGCCGAGCGCGACTCCTCGAGGTGCGACTTCACCGCGCCGAACAGGTCACACATCTGGTTGATGCCGTCGCTGCCGAGAGGCTGGATGAAGTGGCGACGCACGCTCGCGACATGGTCGGGCGCGGCCGACTCCATCTTCTTGCTTCCTTGCGTTGTGAGCATCGCGTACATGACCCGGCGATCACCGCTGCACGCCACGCGGCTGACCCACCCGTTGCGCACCATCCCGTCGAGTCGGCGCGTGAGCCCGCTCGGCGATAATCGGAGTGCAGCAGCCAGGTCACACATGCGCAGGCGGGTGCCGGCGGCCTCGGAGAGCAGCACAAGAACCTCATAGTCGCCCATCGTCAGGCCGTGAGGCGCGATGTCGGCCTCGAAGGCGGCATTCAGTTCGGGCAACGTGTTGATAAATGTGCGCCACGCGGTCTGCTCGCGGGGCGTCAGCCAGAGCCTTCCCATGACCGGCAGCCTACCAGGAACATTGTGTCCAAGAATAGTTGCGAACACAATTAAGATTTGATATCGTGATAGTTGTCCCTACAACAATTGCACCCAAGAAGGAGTTTGAGATGAGTGATTTACTGAGCCCCACCCGCGAAACAGGACTGAAAGCGCTGACCCCCGGAGTCTGGACCATCGATCCAGGCCACTCGAGCGTCACGTTCAGCGCTCGCCACCTGATGGTGGCCAAGGTGCGTGGTTCCTTCACCGACTTCGCCGGCACGATCACGGTTGGCGTCGATCCGTTGCAGTCGGTCGTGGAAGCGACCGTGCAGGCAGCGTCGGTGACCACCAACGACGATGGTCGCGATGTCCACCTGCGTAGCGCCGACTTCTTCGACGTCGACAACCACCCACAGTGGACGCTGGTCAGCACCGGCATCGATACTGCCGGCGGTGACTACGTGCTGCATGCGAACCTCACCATTCGGGGCGTCACCAAGAGCGTCGACTTCTCCCTCGCGTTCGAGGGCGTTGTTGCCGATCCGTGGGGCAACATCAAGGCCGGTTTTACCGCCGAGGCGGAAGTGAACCGCAAAGATTGGGGTGTTGAATGGAATGTGGCGCTCGACGCCGGTGGTGTACTCGTGGGCGAGAAAGTGAAGATCGTCCTCGAAGTCGAGGCACTGAAGAACTGACTGGCGCAACAAGGTCTGGAGGAAGAGCGATCATGACGATCAAACGACTGAATCACGCGGTGCTGTATGTGCGCGATGCGAAGGCATCCGCGGTGTTCTACACCGAAGTACTCGGATTCGTGATCCGGGCGAACATGGGCGACAAGGCGATCTTCCTCCAGGCTGACGGCTCGGACAACGACCACGACCTCGGGCTGTTCAGCGTCGGCGAGCGCGGCGCACCATCACACTCTGTCGGCCTCTACCACTTGGCGTGGCAGGTGCACACTCTCGAAGAACTGTCGGCGCTGCGCGAGAAGTTGATCGCAGCCGGCGCGCTTGTCGGCGAGAGCGATCACGGTGTGAGCAAGAGTCTCTACGCTCGTGATCTCGATGGCATCGAGTTCGAGGTGATGTGGGCCGTGCCCCGCGCCGATTGGCCGGCCACTGTCGGCACATGGCATCTCGACCTGGAAGCTGCGCTGGCACGGTGGCCGCAAGTCGACACTGCCGATCAAGTCCAGGCCAATCGCAACTGAGTTACCCGAGGGTTTCGTGCCGTGCGGCACGAGACCCTCGACTGTTGCGCCGGAATAGGCTGCGGTCATGTGCCGTAACATCACCACGTTGAGAGGGTTGGAACCGGTGGCAACACCGGCGGAGATCGAAGCCGCGGCTCGGCAGTACGTGCGCAAGATCAGCGGCGTGCAGAAGACATCATCCGCAACCGATGCAGTGTTTGAAGCCGCCGTGCAGGAGATCGCTCACATCACGACGCACCTGTTGGCCGAATTACCGCCTCGCAAACAACCGCCGCGCACTTTGCCGCCACTTCGACGAATCACCGTCAAACGCGCTGCCGACTCGCCCGTCGGCTGACGTTTCAGCCGACGGCGTCGCCCAGAACTCTGTCCAGCAAGTCGCCATCGACGGCACCGAACAGTTGTTGCACGGTGCCGTCGGGTGAGATCACCACGAAAGCCGGTTGTGCGGGAATGCCAAAGCGGGTGTAGACCTCGCCGGGGTCGTCACTCACCTGCGGAAAAGTCAGGCCGTGCTTGTCGATGAAGCCCTGAAACGACTCGTCGTTGCCGAACCAGGCGACACCGAAGAATTGCACTTGGCCGGCCCAGCGGGCGCTTGCCTCCTCGACCGAGGGGGCTTCACGGTTGCAGGTCGTTCAAGTGGGGGCCCAGAACCACAGCGCCACCGTTTGGCCGGCGAACTGAGTGAAGTCAATGGTGCCGCCGCCGACACTCGGTGCCGAGAACTGCAACGCCGCGGGAGCCGCCGCCGACCCGGGGGAGATCGTTGTGGAGGGGCGCTCCTGCGTGGCACCCGCATCGGCACATGCCGATACAGCTGCGAGCAGCGCTAACGAGCTAAAGACGATCCGGGACCTGCGCATGGCAGCGACCATACCGCCTTAGCCTGAAAATGTATGCGCACCCGCACGCTGTTGATTCTCGCTGTCAGCTGTGGTCTTGCCATTTTGATTGCGGGTGGCTTGCAGTTACTCCGCATCGCCAATCAGGACACCCCGCATCCTCCACTGATCGTCGGCGAAACGGCCCAGGTGGGCGACGCGGTTGTCACGGTTGAGAGCTACGAAGCGACCGACGTCGCGATCGTTGTCACCGTCACCCTCTCCGGCGTCGATGATCCCGACGGGTTGGACGGGTTCACTCTGATCACTCCCGGCAAGCCCGTGTCGGCGGACCGATCGACGTGTGTCGGCTTCACGGTTGCGCCGACGACATGCGAGCTGCGGTTCTCGGCCCTCGATTTGGCGGGCAGCGATCGGCAGTTACTATTTCAGCGTGCTGCCGACCAGGTGCGTTGGAGGTTGGCATGATCAGCACCGATACGGTGGCAGGGAACCAGTCGGCCGCCCGCGAGTGAATTGGAGCTGAGAAACGATGGATGAGCAGTTCGACCTCGTCGTGATCGGGGGTGGCCCTGGCGGGTATGGCGCCGCTCTTTACGCGACCTCAGCGGGCCTCAAGGTCGCCCTTGTCGAGAAGGGTTCCATGGGGGGTAGCTGTCTGAACCGCGGGTGCATCCCGGCCAAGGCCTATCTCGAGAGCGCGGCAGCTCGCCGCCACGTGAATCACGCCAGCGAGTTCGGTATCGAGTCGAGCCAACCCGACGCGACCTTCGCCGTCAACTTCGCCGTTGTGCAGGCTCGTAAGCAGAAGCTCGTCGACGGCATCGTGAAGAGCCTGTCGGGTCTGATCAAGTCGAAGAAGATCACCGTTCTCGATGGCGTTGGCACGCTCGGCGCCGACCACGCCGTCACTCTGCAACACACCGATGGCAAGACCAGCAACATCAGCGGTCGCAATGTGTTGCTCGCATCGGGCAGCGTGCCACGCACGATCCCGGGCTTCGAACCTGCCGGTCCGGTGATGACAAGCGACGAGGTGCTGATGCTCGATCACATGCCGGGGCGGGTGGCAGTGATCGGCGGCGGCGCGATCGGTTGCGAATTCGCCAGCGTGTTCGCCGACCTGGGGGCGACCGTCACCATCCTCGAGGGTCTGCCCAAGATTCTCCCCGGACTCGACGCCGATGTGGCCAACGTTGTCGTGCGCAGTTTCAAGAAGAAGGCGATCGACATCAAGACAGGTGTCAAGGTGCTCGGCCACACGCTGCTCGCCGACGGCACCGGCACCACCGTGAAGTACAGCGATGAAGGCGGTGCAGAGCACCTGCTGGAAGTCGATGCCGTTGTCGTCAGCATCGGCCGCCGTCCCTACCCCGATCTGCTCGGGCTGAAGGGCACAACCGTGAAGGTCGACGAACGTGGTTTCGTAGAAGTCGACGAATTCTGTCGCACTGCGGAAGCGGGTGTCTACGCGATCGGCGATCTCATCAACACGCCGGCGCTCGCACATGTCGGCTACGCGGAGGCGATCCTCGTTACCAAGCACATCCTCGGCGAGAAGCCGACGCCGATCGCCTATGGCCGCGTCCCGTGGGCCATCTACTGCCATCCAGAAGTTGCGTTCGTCGGCCACAGCGAGGAATCGGCCCGCGAGGCCGGCCACGATGTGGCCGTGGCCAAGCACCAGTTCCGGGCCAACAGCCGTGCGCAGATTCTCGGTGAACTCGACGGACTGGTGAAGGTCATCGCCAGGAAGCAAGATGATGGAACCGCTGGGCAGGTGCTCGGTGTTCATATGGTGGGCCCGTGGGTCACCGAGCAACTCGGCGGCGGCTACCTTGCCGTCAACTGGGAGGCCACGGTCGCAGAAGTAGCCGAGTACATCCAGCCGCACCCCAGTCTTTCCGAACTGCTTGGTGAGACGATGCTGTCGCTCACCGGCCGCAGCCTCAATGCTTAACCAAATCGCATAGCAAGGAGCAACCGCACCATGGCCGACGTCACCCTCCCACAACTGGGCGAGACCGTCACCGAAGGCACGATCACGCGCTGGTTCAAAAAGGTTGGCGACACCATCGCCGCCGACGAGCCGTTGTTCGAGATCAGCACCGACAAGGTCGACACCGAGGTGCCCTCGCCCGTGTCGGGCACGGTGATGGAATTGCGCGCCGCCGAAGGCGACACCGTGCCCGTCGGCGCGGTGATCGCGGTCGTCCAGGCTTCGGGTCAGGTTGCTGCCGGTTCTGTGGCGCCACCGGTCGCCGCACCCGCGCCGCCGCCAGCGCCAGTTGTCGAAGCGTTGCCGCCGCCGCCGGCGGTAGCAGTTGCTGCCACCCCAGCGCCTGCGGCCGCCGCGGAGGCTGCGCCCACTGCCGGCGACCATCGCCTGTTGTCACCGGTCGTGCGTCGATTGGTGGCCGAGCATGGGATCCGCGCGGACGACATCACGGGCACCGGCCCAGGGGGTCGCATCACCCGCGACGACGTGCTCGACTTCATCGATCGCAAAGCCGTTGGAGCACCGGTACCAACGCCAGCCGCAACGCCAGCCGCTTCGCCGGTGCCGACGACACCTGTGCCCGTCGTGCGCACCGGCGAGCGCGACACCACGGTGGCGCTCAGCAAGATTCGCAAACTCACCGGTAGTCACATGGTGATGAGCAAGGGTGTGAGCCCTCACGCGTTCAGCGTGGTCGAGGTCGACTTCGCCAACGTCGACATCACGCGCGCGAGTAGCAAGAACGAGTGGAAGGCCACCGAGGGGTTCAGCCTCACGTACCTGCCATTTGTCACCCGTGCTGTCGTCGACGCGCTCGCCGAGTTCCCGCATCTCAACGCCAGCGTGGCCGACACCGACCTGGTGGTGCACAACTTCATCGACATCGGAATCGCGGTTGACCTCGATTACCAGGGGTTGCTTGTGCCCGTCGTCCGCTCGGCCGAGGGCAAGCGTTTGCGCGCGATCGCGCGCGAAATCAACGATCTGGCGGGTCGCACCCGCACGCGCAAGTTGAGCCCCGACGAAATCAGTGGCGGCACGTTCACGATCAGCAACAATGGCTCGGCGGGCAGCGTGTTGACGATGCCGATCATCAATCAACCGCAAGTGGCGATCCTGTCGACCGATGCGATCGTGCGCCGACCGGTCGTTGCCCGCTTGCCCGATGGTGGCGAGGCAATCGTCATCCACCCGGTCGGCAATCTGGCGATGAGCTGGGATCACCGAGCGTTCGATGGGGCGTACGCGGCCGGCTTCCTGGTGAAAGTAAAGGAGCTGCTCGAAGGTCGCGACTGGTCGCAGGAACTCTGAACGACGAGCGCGGCCGATGACCCTGCACGTTCGCTGGCTAGGAACGGTTCGGTACCGCGAGGCGTTGGCCGTGCAGCAGGCCATTTTCGAGAACGGTCGCGGCGACCATCTGCTACTGCTTGAGCACCCGCACGTGTTCACCCACGGCCCGCGCGCTGATGTCGCAACCAATGTGCGAGTCGACCCGGCGGGCGTCGCCGCCGAACTCGTAGCGGTGAAGCGCGGCGGGGACGTGACCTACCACGGCCCTGGCCAGCTCGTTGGGTACCCGATCGTCAACGTCCCCAACGCGTTGGGCGCCAGTGAACACGTCGGCACCATTCAGAAGCTGCTGGTCGCCACTTTGCAAGAACTGGGACTCGCTGACGTCGGCTGCTTGCGTGAATACCCAGGCGTGTGGGTCGGCGTCGGCAGTGGTAGGCCGCGAAAAATCGCCGCAATCGGCGTTCGGCTGTCGAACGGTCGCACGATGCACGGGTTCGCGCTCAACGTGTGCCCAGATATGCGCTACCTCCGGGAGTACATCGTTCCCTGCGGCATCGGCGACAAGCCCGTTACTTCGCTTGTCGAGGAGGGCATCGTTGTCTCGATGGCAGATGTGGTCGATGTCATCGTCGGGAAGGCGGAGCTGGCGTGGGGTGCTGTCGAGCGTCAGGACGTTGCGTGGAAGCACAGGCCAGAGGACCTTGCTCCGTTCTCGCGCGGTGAGAGCGCCGGTCTTGGTGGGCGGTCGGTGGCTCGGCTGCAGCGGGCTGGGGTCAGCGAAGGTTTGTCGATTGCCACCCGTAAGCCGGAGTGGTTGCGGCCAAAGGTTTCGCTTGGCAGCGAAGTGCTCCGCTTGAAGGCAACCGTCCGCGAGCACTCGTTGGTGACAGTGTGCGAAGAGGCAGGCTGCCCCAACCTGAGCGACTGCTGGGCTGATGGCACGGCGACGTTCATGGTGCTGGGTGATCGCTGCACGAGGGCGTGCGGCTTCTGCCTGGTCGACACACAGAAACCACTCGCGCCGACGGCAGACGAACCGTCACGCCTCGCAGCGGCGGTGACCGCGATGAGACTCGACCATGCGGTGCTCACGATGGTGGCCCGCGACGATCTTGCCGACGGTGGCTTCGCACACGTCGCGCAATGTGTTGGAGCGATTCGTTCGGCGCGTCCGCAAACGAGCGTTGAAACGCTGGTCAGTGATGCAAGGGGCGACGATGCGTCGCTAAGTCTGCTGTTCGACGAACCCGCTGCTCGGCCGGACGTCTTCAATCACAACATGGAGACCGTCGCCCGACTGCAGCGCGCCGTGCGGCCTAGCGCCGGGTACGCGCGCAGTTTGTCGGTGCTCGCCCGGGCCAAGGCCGCAAGGCTGGTTGTCAAGACCGGGTTCATGCTCGGCCTCGGCGAAACCGAGCAGGAAGTAGAGGGTCTGTTGGTCGATCTTGCTTCGCTCGGCGTCGACATCGTCACCATTGGTCAATACCTGCGCCCGACCGAGGCTCACCTGCCGGTTGCGCGCTGGGTCGAACCGAGCGAGTTCGACCGCTGGAAGGCTGCGGGAGAGGCGTTTGGTATCGGCCACGTGGAATCCAGCCCGCTGACGCGCAGCAGTTATCACGCGGGTGCCGCGGCCAAGGCCGTGGCGGTCGGTGTGATGGCTAGATGACGGCGGGGACCCGTCGCTACGACCGGGGCCGGTCGTTGGTCGGGTCGAACAGAGGCTCTCTACCAACTGTCGCGGCGATCACTTCACCGAAGATCTTGATGTAGACCTTGCTGCCTTCCGCTGCAAATTGCGGGCGCACGTAACCCAACGCCACACTCTTGTCCAACGTGAAGCTCCATCCGCCGGAGGTGGCGAGGCCGACTCCTTTTGCGTCGGGGCCGGGGCCATCGAATATCGACGCGCAGAATGGTGCGTCGGCGTCGCCGGGTTCGTCGAGCGTCATCGATACGAATCGCCACGCAGAGCCGTTGGCCTTTTCGGCGACGAGTGCGGCCTTACCGACGAAGTCCGGTTTGGTGAGATCGACGAAGCGATCGAGCGATGCGTCGAAGGGCGAGTACCCGATCTCGAGGTCGCCCTTCCAACCGCGGTAGCCCTTGTCGAGGCGCAGGCTGTCGACCGCGTAGATACCGAAGTCACGAATTTCGTACTGCCCGCCGGCAGCCCAGATCGCTTCGTAGAGGGAGACGATCTGATGATTGGCAGCGTGAAGTTCCCAACCGAGCTCGCCGACGTAGTTGACCCGCAGCGCCCGCACAGCCCCGACCGCGGTCGCGATGTCGCGCACCGACAACCACGGGAAAGAGGCGTTGTCAAGCGGTGTAGCTGTGACTTGCGCAAGCACATCGCGCGATCGAGGCCCAACAACGATCAGCGAGCCGAAGTCGGCCGTCACATTGGTGAGCGTCACCGAGCCGTCGGTAGGCAACGCTGCTTCCAGCACATCGAGGTCGTGCCACTCGGCGCTCGCCGCACCCACCGCGTAGTAGTGGTCGTCGGCGAGCTTGCTGAGTGTGAATTCGCTGAGCACCTTGCCGTCGGGCAACAACGCGTAGCAAAGCGTCACGCGGCCGGTCTCGGGCAGCTTCGTGCACAGCAGATGATCCAGGTATTCGTGCACACCGGGTCCTCTGATCTCGACCTTGGTGAATCCCGGCAGGTCGAGCACGGCCACGGCATTGCGCGCAGCCGCGCACTCCTGCGCGACCCGCTCGCGCCAACCGTTTCGACGAAAGAACGACAACGAATGATCGGTCACCGCCGCGGCGGTGTCGTGATTGGTGTCGAACCACGTTGGTCTTTCCCAACCGCCGCGGGCACCGAAGTAGGCACCTTTGGCCTTCAGCCGCTCGTACAACGGCGACGTATACGCCGGTCGGCCCGCAGGCCGTTCCTCGAAGGGGAAGCCCATCGCATATTCGTTCTGGTAGACCTCGATCGCCTTGTCGATCGTGTACTGCGTGGTCGCGTAATCCTTGTAGCGACGCCGATCAATCGACCACACATCGATCGCGGGCCGACCGTTCAGAATCCACTCGGCGGTCGCTTTGCCGGCGCCGCCGCCCTGGGCGATGCCGAAGCTGAACGTGTTGCAGTGGAAGAAGTTACGCAGGCCGCGCTCGGGCCCGAGGTACGGGTTGCCGTCAGGTGCATAGGGGATCGGGCCGTTCACGACGCGGGCGATGCCGGCATCGCCAAGCACAGGCACGCGCTCGCCGGCATCGAGAATCTGCGTCTCGAGTCGTTCGAGATCTTCGGTCCACAACCTGTTCGCGAACTGCTCGGGGATGCGGTCCTGCCACATCGCCGTCGCCTTCCACTCGTACGGTCCCAGGATGAAGCTGTTGCGTTCCTGCCTCAGGTAGTAGCTCGTGTCAGGGTCGCGCAGAAGTGGCAGCGGGAATTGACGCGCTGCCAGTTCGGGGATCTCCTCGGTCACGTAGTACTGATGCGACATGTGTGCGATCGGCAGGTGGCGGCCGATAAGGCTCATCACCTCGGCCGCGCGGTAACCGGCTGCATTGACGACGATGTCGCAATCGGTTACGTGGGCAACGCCGTCTACCGAACGAGAAGTGACTGTCCACGTGTGATTGGGGTGCTGCACGAGTCCGATGACGTTCTCGAAGCGGCGCACACGCGCGCCGAGCGAGCGAGCGGCGCGCGCCATCGCCTGCGTTACCTGCGAGGGATCGATGTCGCCGTCGAGTGGATCCCACAGCGCGCCGACCAGATCGTGAGTCTTGACCAATGGATACCGCTCGACCAGCTGTGCGGGGGTGAGCATGTCGTAGCCCATCCCCTGTGCGTTCGCCATGCTCGCGACATGGCGGAACTCCGCCAGGCGCTCGGCGCTGTGGGCCAGCCGAACCGAACCGGTGACGTGGTAGCTGATCGGGAAGTCGGTGTCCTTGGCGAGCTCGCGGTAAAGCGCCGCCGAGTACGACTGCACCTTCATCACACTCCAACTGGTGCTGTAGGTGGGCACGTTGCCGGCGGCGTGCCATGTCGAGCCGGAGGTCAACTCGTCGCGCTCGATCAGCAAGGCATCGGTACAACCCATCTTGGCCAGGTGGTAGAGGGTGCTGCAGCCGGCGATGCCTCCACCGATGACGACGATTCGTGCCTGCTCTTTCATTTGCCCTTCCCCAACGGCTTCCGAAGTCCTCTATTCGTGCGAGATCTCCCTGTGTGAAGATAAGCGAATGAGCGACCTGCCCGGTAATGCCCGCGTCGTGATCGTCGGCGGTGGCATCGTCGGCTGCAGCATCGCGTACCACCTGGCGTTGCGCGGTGTCACCGACGTGGTGCTACTTGAGCGCAAACAGTTGACCAGCGGCACTACCTGGCACGCTGCCGGTCTCGTCGGGCAGTTGCGGGCGACCCACAATCTCACCCGGTTGGCGCAGTACACCACCAATCTGTTCGCCACGCTCGAGGCGGAGACGGGGCAGGCGACGGGCTTTCAGCAGCGCGGTTCGATTCTCGTCGCACCCACCGCCGAGCGATTCGAAGAGATCACGCGCGGCGCATCGATGGCCAGAGTGTTCGGGGTCGAGGTCAACATCATCGGTCCCGCCGATATCAAGGCGTTGGTTCCACTTGCCCACGTCGACGATCTCGTTGGCGGCGTACACCTGCCCGGTGATGGCGTCACCAACCCGATCGACACCACCCAGGCGTTGGCCAAGGGCGCCCGCGCCCGCGGCGTGCGCATCGTGGAAAACGTAAAGGTGGAGAGGATCATCGTCGAGCGCGGACGGGCGCTGGGTGTCGCCTACGAAACCGATGGCGGGTCCGGCGAGATCCGCGCCGACGCGGTCGTGAATGCCGCTGGCATGTGGGGGCGCGAGTTGGGCGATCAGGCTGGTGCCGTGGTGCCACTGCACGCGGCAGAGCACTTCTACATCGTCACCGAGGCGGTGGCGGGAATCTCACCGACGATGCCGGTGCTGCGCGACCCTGAAGGCTGCGGCTATTTCAAGGAGGATGCCGGCAAGTTGCTGATTGGTTGGTTCGAACCGGTGGCCAAGCCGTGGGGCATGACCAAGACAGACGGTGCTGCGGGCATCCCCGAAGACTTTTCCTTCGGAACTTTGCCCGAAGATTTCGAGCACATCGCGCCGTTGGTCGAAGCGGCGACGCATCGCATGCCGGTGCTGGCAGAGACCGGCATACGTCTGTTCTTCAACGGGCCGGAGTCGTTCACGCCCGACGATCGCTACCTGCTCGGCGAGTCTCCCGATGTCAGGGGTCTGTTCATGGCGTGCGGCTTCAACTCGATCGGCATCCAGTCGTCGGGTGGTGCCGGCAAGGTACTGGCCGATTGGATCATCGATGGTCATCCGCCAATGGACCTGTGGGATGTCGACATTCGCCGCGTCATGCCCTTCCAGCGCAATGCCAGTTACCTGCACGACCGCACGGTCGAGGCGTTGGGTTTGCTTTACGCGATGCACTGGCCGTTCCGTCAACCCGAAACAGCGCGTGGCGTCCGCCGCTCCGCGCTGCACGATCGGTTGGCCGCCAAGGGGGCGTGCTTCGGCGAGACGGCAGGGTGGGAACGCACCAACTGGTTTGCGCCCGCCGGTGTCACCGCGGAGTATGGGTACAGCTACGGCAGGCAGAACTGGTTTTCCTACTCGGCCGAAGAGCATCACGCTGTACGCAACGCGGTCGGGGTATTCGATCAATCGTCGTTCGGTAAGTTCGCATTGGAGGGTCCCGACGCCGAAGCCGTGCTCAACCTGATCTGTGCCAACGACGTAGCTGTGCCGATCGGCAAGATCGTGTACACGCAGTGGCTCAACGGGCGGGGTGGCATCGAGGCCGATCTCACTGTCACTCGCGAGTCCGACGATCGCTACCTCATCGTCACGGCCGCGGCAACGCAGGTTCGCGACTTCGCCTTTCTGAAAGCGAGTATCCCCGCCGACGCCCGCGTGGTGGTGACCGACATCACCTCCGGGTACGCGGTGCTCGGCGTGATGGGCCCGAACTCGCGCGCGCTGCTGCAATCACTTACGAGTCGATCGCCTGCCGACGATCTCTCCAACGAGTGCTTCCCGTTCGGCACCTCGCGAATTATCGACCTCGCCTATGCCCGAGTTCGGGCCAGCCGGGTGACGTACGTCGGCGAGTTGGGGTGGGAGCTGTACATCGCCACCGAGTTCGCCACTGGAGTTTTCGATGCGATAGTCGCCGCTGGGCAGGCGTTCGGGCTGCATCATGCCGGGTATCACGCGCTCAACTCGTTACGCATGGAGAAGGGTTATCGCCACTGGGGCCACGACATCTCGCCCGACGAAACCCCGTTGGAATCCGGGCTCGGGTTTGTCGTCGCCTGGGACAAGGCGGGTGGGTTCATCGGCCGCGACGCGCTGCTGGCACAGAAGCAAGCCGGCGTGCACCAGCGTCTGACCCAATTCGCGCTCTGCGACCCCGACAAGCTGCTCTACCACAACGAGCCGATCGTGCGCGACGGAGTCATCGTCGGGCGCATCACATCCGGAATGTTCGGACACACGGTCGGTACCGCCTTGGGAATGGGCTACGTCACTGCTCCCGGGGGAGGCGTTGTCGACCGAGAATTTGTGCTCGGTGGCACTTACGAGATCGAGATCGCCGCCCAACGTGTGCCGGCGCGGGTATCACTGGAACCCTGGTACGACCCGAAGAACCTCCGCGTCAGGGCCTGACCATCGGGGGGTTTCGTGCACGCGGGGGGTTTCGTGCGTGCCCACGGGCACGAAACCCCCGGCGAAGGGTTTAGCGCGGGGCTTGCAGGCTGACTTCGCGGCCGTCGGGGTCGTGCAGCGTGGCTTCGACGACGCCCCAATGTTGCGCAACGAACGGTCGGGCGAACTGCAACCCGGCTGCTGCCACGAACGATTGCGAGTCGGCTACTTGCAGGATCGGATGAGTCGTCAGCTCTCGGTCGTGCTGTTCGGCGATGAACACATACGGGCCACCTTGAGGGTGTACCCATTGTCCCGATTCGTGGTCGGTCTCGAACACGTTCTCGAAACCGAGCGACTTCCAGAATGCGGCGGTGGCGCGATAGTCGCGGGTCTCGACGTAGTAGCCCAAGAATCCTTCGGTGGCCATCGGTGCGAGAGTAATCGCCAGGACCACCGATGTCGCGCGGTGGGCGTATCATCCCCACGTGACCGAATCCATTGCTGGTCGACGAGGTGGTCGCGAGGCGCGGCGCACGCTGCGTGCGGCGCCGCTGGCCCTTGACGTCCGTCCCGTCAACCCGGGTATGGTCGGTGGCCGCTATCGGGTGATCACCGACGCGGAGGTCAACAAGGTTCACCTGGCGGCGCTCGACGTGCTCGCGAACATCGGGCTGGCCGATGCGATTCCGTCGTGCCTCGACGTGTTGTTGCCCAAGGGTTGCACGCTCACCGAAGGTGGTCGACTGTTGTTCCCGCCCGCGCTCATCGAAGACACACTGGCGATGGCCGCCCGCAATTTTGTGTTGCACGCGCAGGACCCGAAGCACGACATGGAGCCGTGGGGCAAGCGGGTGTACTTCGGCACCGCGGGTGCGGCTGTCTACATCGTCGACCCGATCACCGGCGAGTATCGCGAATCGACTTCGCAGGATGCCTACGACATCGCCCGACTGGTCGACACGATGGAGCACATCCATTTCTACCAACGCACCGTCGTTCCCCGCGATCTCCCCGATCCTGCCGAGATGGATATCAACACGTGTTACCTCAGCGTGAGCGGCACAACCAAACACGTTGGCACCTCGTGGGTGCATCCCGATCACGTAGAGGCGTCGTTGAAGATGCTGCACCACATTGCCGGTGGTGAGGACAAGTGGCGCGCGCGACCGTTCGTCAGCCAGTCGAACTGCTTTGTCGTGCCACCTCTGAAGTTCGCGGCCGACGCCTGCAGGTGCCTGGAAGTTGCAGTCCGCGGCGGGATGCCCGTGCTGCTGCTATCGGCCGGTCAAGCCGGCGCGACCGCACCGGCGGCGCTTGCCGGAGCCTTGGTGCAAGAGGTCGCGGAAGTGCTCGCTGGTCTCGCCTACGTGAACGCGATCAAACCGGGCCACCCGGCCATCTTCGGGCTGTGGCCATTCGTCAGCGATCTGCGCAGCGGGGCAATGTCGGGCGGCAGTCCCGAGCAGGCACTGCTGTCGTCGGCGTGTGCACAGATGGCGCATTTCTACGATCTCACCGGTGGCACATCGTCCGGTATCAGCGACGCCAAGATGCCCGATGCACAGGCCGGTGCCGAGAAGGGCTACAACCACGCGCTCGTCGGCAACGCCGGAGCCAACCTGATCTACGAGTCGGCAGGCATGCACGGCAGCCTGCTCGGCTTCTCGCTCGAAGGCGTGGTGCTCGACAACGACATCGTCGGCGCCTGTCAGCGCACGATCAAGGCGATCGACGTCAGTGACGAATCGCTTTCGGTGGAAGTGATTCGAGCAGCGGTCGTGGACGGCCCGGGCCATTACCTCGGCTCCGACCAAACGCTGAAGCTGATGCAGACGGAGTACATCTATCCGGCCGTAGGCGACC
>JACQZX010000116.1 GCA_016213665.1 Actinomycetota bacterium
AAACGGCGTATACGTCGCCAACCCCTTACCCGCCAACGTCTTCGAAATCGCCGCCGTCAACGTCGTCTTCCCATGATCAATATGACCCATCGTGCCAATATTCACATGCGGCTTCGTACGCTCAAACTTCGCCTTGCTCATGACTGAATCCTCCTCGATGAATTCTCGAATTGTGTGACCTTGTAGCGGCGATCGGGATCGAACCGATGACCTTCCGATTATGAGCCGGATGCTCTGACCAACTGAGCTACGCCGCCAGGGCTTTGCACTACGGCCGGAGAACCGGTCGCTTGGTCGAGCCCTCTGTCGGAGTCGAACCGACGACCTACGCCTTACCATGGCGTTGCTCTACCGACTGAGCTAAGAGGGCCCTGGCGCGCGGAAACGCCCGCGAAACCGACTTCGGATCATAGCGGTGAGTCGCTCCGTTACCCGCACCCGTTACCCTGACCCGTTACCCTCAACGGCAGTGGGCATCATCACGCTGCGACTGGCCGCCGTCGGGGATGCCGAACAGATCCGTGAGATCTACAACCACGAGGTACTCAACACCGTGGCAACGTTCGATCTCGTGCCCCGCACCCTCGCCGACCAGCAGGACTGGCTGATGCACCGCTCGGGTGCGTTCGCCACCATCGTCGCCATCGACGCCGACACGGCCGCCGAGGGCCGCGGAGTCGTTGGGTTCGGGGCGTTGTCGCCGTACAAGGAGCGGGCGGCCTACCGAACGAGCGTCGAGAACTCGGTTTATGTTCACCGCGATCGCCAGGGCGAAGGCATCGGTGGGCTACTACTCACCGAGTTGCTGGCGACCGCCGCCCGGTCGGGCTTCCACGCCGTTTTCGCACGCATCAACGCCGCCAGCCAGGCCAGCATCGCCCTTCACCGTGGCTGCGGATTCGAGCCGGTCGGCACCGAGCGGGAGGTGGGACGCAAGTTCGGGCGCTGGCATGACGTGACCGTGATGGAACGACTGCTATGAGGCAGGCAAAAAGTGCTACGCGTGCTACAATGAGCGGATGGAGACAATCTCACACCGCGAACTGCGCAATCAGAGCGGACGCGTACTCGAAGATGTCCGTAACGGCGCGGTAATCGCCGTTACCAACCACGGCGAGGTGTCAGCAGTCTTGGTGCCGCCGCACCTGTCACCGATCGATCGCCTAATCGCCACTGGCCGCCTTCAGCGGGCGGCCGCAACCGCCCCGCTCGGTCTCGCGGTTCGACGACGCATCACCGAAACAACGCAATCGGTCCTTGATGAAATTCGAGGCGACCGTTGATCGACTACGTCGACACCTCCGCATATCTCAAATTGCTGATTGAGGAACCAGAGTCCGCACTGCTGGCCGAGACACTCGAACGCGCTCGCACCGACGGCCGACTCCTGGTCTCATCAATGCTCCTCACCACCGAGCTTCGTCGCGCGGCATGGCGACTGGCGATTCCGCTCACCGAGATCGACGCCGAGTTGGAGAAGATCAACCTGATCAGCGTTGCCGACTCGACATTCGCCCGTGCTGGCGCCTTCCCCGACCCACGCTTGCGATCGTTGGATGCCATCCACTTGGCGACCGCCATCGAGTGCGATGCGACGACGATCTACACCTACGATTCCCGTCTGTCCGACGCGGCCCGTGGCGTCGGCATCGTCGTCTCCGCACCATCACCGGCACCCAGTAACTGAGTGAACCGAGTCGCGGTTCTCGCATGAATTCTGACTCGATTCGTACAGCGCGTTCGAGGGCATGGTGGATGGCTGCGGGTTTCTTGGCCGTCGTCCTTGGCTCGTCACCCCGACTCGTCGGCGCCGGCCCGACTGCGGCCCCCTCGCCGGTTCCGCGCCCGCCGCAGTTCCTGCTGATCAGCTACGACAACGCCGGCAACTACCCCGTCGTCAACCAGCTCCGTGGCATGGCCGACAACACCGGCGCCAAGCTGACGTTCTTTCTCTCTGGCGTGTTCTTATTGGATGCCGCGCACAAGTCGAACTACCTCACGCCGAACCGCGCACCGGGTTCGTCGTCCATCGGCTTTCAGCATTCCTACGAGGGCCGCAGCGCGCAGGATTCGGTCCGCCAACTGGTGCTGTCGCTGCAGGGCGCACAGATGGAAGGCAACGAGATCGGCACTCACCTCGTCGGCCACTTCTGCGGGGCCAACGGCATCGCCCGTTGGTCGCGAGCCCAGTTCGCCGCCGAGATCGAGCAATGGTCGTCGCTCGCCGGTGATGTCGACCGCAACATGGGACTCGACACAGGTGGCGTCATGCGCACGAAGCTGCGCGGCGGGCGCACCCCTTGCCTGCAGGGCAAGCCCACCGAGTTCATCCCGGCGTTCGCCGGCGCGGGGATGAACTATTCGACCGGCATTCGCCGACTCGACCAGTGGCCTGTGCGCAGCGACGGCGTGTGGCGTTTCGGCGTGGCGCTGATCAAGCCCTACGAAGGCGGTAACCAGTTGCTTGCCGCCGACTTCAACTTCATGAAGCGCTATGGCGACACCGGCGGACCGAGACGTGTCAACCAGATCTATCTCACCCTGCGAGCGGCCTTCGACCACGTGTACGCGGGCAACAGATCGCCGCTCGAGCTGGCCGGTCACACAACGGTGCTGATGGATGGGGCGTGGTACGCCGCCCAGGAGCGGTTGCTGGCCGAGGTCTGCCCGCTTCCCGAGGTGCGCTGTTCCACGTATTCCGAAGCGGTCAGCTGGCTCGACCAGCACGAAGGGCAGCTGCCGGCGCTGAATGCCGGCGCCTTCACCGATGTGGTCGAGCCGACATCCGGCTCCCATGTCGCGCCCGGTTCGGCGACGCGGGTGACCACGCCGTTTGCGGGCCGCGCGGCCGCGCTGGTGAACCTCACGGCGGTCGGTGGCCAACGCGTCGGTTACCTCAGCGCCGATCGTTGCGACCTGATGACCGCCGGCGCTCCGCCGTTCTCCAACAACAACTACGTCGCCAACTTGGCGCGGGCCAACCTGTCGGTGGTGCCCTTGGCCCCCGACGGTTCGTTCTGTGTCTACAACAGCAGCCGCACCGAGGTGATCGCTGATGTCTTCGGCAGCATCGGCCCTTCACCCGGCCCGTCACCCGGCCCGGGCCCCTCACCCGGCCTCGGTTTCGCCCCGGTTCTACCGGTGCGCTTGACCGACACACGCGCCGCAGCACTACTGGCGGCAGGCACGATCACGCGTGTCGCCACCGGATTGCCGGGCACCGAGGCGGCGCTGGTGAACCTGACCACGGTGGCCGGCGTCGACGACGGTTATGTGACCGCGGATCGGTGCTCGCGTCTGGGGGTCGGCCCACCGGCGTTCTCCAATGGGAATTTCGGGATGGTCGACGCCTTCGCCAACACGTCGGTAGTGGAACTCGACGCCGATGGTGCGTTCTGCGTTTACAACTCGGCCCCCACTCACCTGATCGTCGACATGCAGGGCCGGTTCGACGACGCCGCACCGCTGGGTATCTCGATGGTGGCACCCAGTCGTATCGCGGATACTCGTTCCGGTGCGCGGGTTGCCGAAGGCGCGATCACTCGAGTGTCCACCGGCATGGTGGGTACGGAGGCGGCGCTGGTGAATCTCACCGCCGTCGACGGTGCATCGTTCGGATTCGTGACCGCCGACAAGTGCTCGCGCCTCATCGCCGGGTCGCATGCGTTCTCGAATGTCAACTTCATCCCCGCGTTCGCGGTAGCGAACCTGGCGGCCGTCGAACTGGATCCCGACGGCAGCTTTTGTCTCTACAACTCCGCCTCCGTGCACCTGATCGTCGACCTGCAGGGCGGCTTCGACGATTTGGCGACGATGCGGCTGACGCCACTTGCACCGCAGCGCGTGATCGACACGCGGGCCGGTAGCTGAGCGACCCACCTCAGATCTGCAACCCAAGCGATTCTGCTTCGGCAGCGAGCGCCATCCACACCTCTTCGGCAGCATCCACCGCCGCTTGCGCCGCTGCCAAACGTTCACCGAGTGCGGCGAGTTCACGGTGATCGAGGGCATCGCCCAACTCGCCGGCGAGTTTGTCGCGCCGTGCGCTTTCGGCAGCAAGTTTGTTTTCTGCCTCACTCAGGCGGCGGCGCACCGTCGATGGGCTGACTCTGGTGGTCCTCACCGCTGGTGCCGTCGACGCTAGGGCAGGCAGTGACGGCGACGATGTCTGCTGTGCGGCCAACCATGCGGCTACCCCGCCACGCACCCACTGCGCGCCGCCGCTGCCATCGAGCGCAAGCAGTTCGTCGGTGACTCTGTCCAAGAACGAGCGGTCGTGGCTGACGGTGATCACAATGCCTGGCCAATCATCGAGGAAGTCTTCTAACGCGCGCAGCGTGTCGAGATCGAGATCGTTGGTCGGCTCGTCGAGCAGCAAGACGTTTGGCTGTTCCACCAGCGTCAGCAACAACTGCAGGCGACGACGCTCACCGCCGCTGAGCGTTCCGATTGGTGCGAACTGCGCGTCGCCATCGAACCAGAAGCGGCGCATCAGCGTGACATCGGCCAGCGACGGCTCACCCTTGTCACCAGCGACGGCCTCGCGCACGCGTTTGGTCAGATCCAGTTCGCGCCCGAGTTGGTCGTAGTAACCGATGTTGACGGTGCTTCCTCGCTGCACCCCTCCTTCAGTGGCTTCGAGCCGACCGGCAACAAGATCGAGCAAGGTCGACTTGCCGACCCCATTGGGGCCGACGACCCCGACGCGATCGCCCGGCACGAAAGTCAGCGACACGCCGTGAAGTACTTCAGCACCCCCTGGCCAGGCGAAGGAGACATTGCGCAGCTCGACACCCTTTGCTCCGAGGCGCGTGGTGCCCAGTGAAAGTGCAAGGTCACCCGTGCGGGCGGCAGCTTGCGCCCGTGCATTGACCAGCGCGGTGGCCGTCGCAATGCGTGCTTTCGGCTTGGCGGTGCGCGCCGGAGCGCCTCGGCGCAACCATGCGAGCTCGCGAGCCGCCAAGTTTCGACGCACCTGTTCATCAGCTTCGTCACGCTCCGCACGCTCGGCCCTGCCGGCGAGGTAGGCGGCATAGCCGGAGCCGGCGGTGCGCCCCCGGGGCACGTGCATGTAAGCGGTTCCGCGATCGATCTCGAGCACCTTTGTTGTCACGCGATCGAGCACATGGCGATCGTGAGTCACCAGCAGCAATCCGCCGCGATACGTGGCCAGCCAGTCTTCGAGAAACCTGATCGCATCGAGGTCGAGGTGGTTGGTCGGCTCATCGAGGATCAACACCTCGTTGTCGTCGATCAGCAACCGGGCAAGCGCCACCCGTTTGGCTTGACCGCCGGACAACTGATCGGTAGCGGTGTCGGCAAGGGCCGCCATTCCCAGCCGGTCGAGCATGGCCTCGCCCTCCCATCCGGCACCCACGGCCGCACGCACGGTGCCGGGCGGTAACACAGGCTGCTGCGGTAGGAAACCAACCCGCACCCCGCGACCCCACCGAACTTCACCAGCCTCTGGTGTCGCCTCGCGTGCCAGCATGCGCAGCAACGTGCTTTTGCCGCAGCCGTTGATTCCGACCAACCCCACGCGGTCACCATCGCTGAGGGTGAGCGAAAGCCCGGCGAACAACGGTCGATTTGGTCGGGATGCGGCAAGGCCGGTGGCGTCGATGAGAATCATTGGCGTAGAACTGAGCAAAACGCATGATCGCCAGGCCCAACGGACCTGGCGATCACAGTGTGGGCCGGGCAGGATTCGAACCTACGTAGGACGACGCCGGTTGATTTACAGTCAACTCCCTTTGGCCACTCGGGCACCGACCCTCTGCGGTCTGTGAGGTTACCGCCATTAGTAAGCTGCCGACATGTCCAGTTTCGATGTCGTCTCCGAAGTTGATCGCCAGGAAGTCAAGAACGCCGTCGACCAGGCCCAGCGCGAAATCGCCACTCGCTTCGACTTCAAGAACACGAACTCATCGATCGAGCACAAGGATCTGGTGCTTACCCTGCGCACCATCAGCGAAGATCGCCTCGCCGCGCTGCGCGTTGTCGTCGAGGAAAAGCTCGTGAAGCGTGGCGTTTCGCTGAAGGGGGTCGAGTTCGGCACGGTCGAGGAAGCCACACAGAACACGGTTCGACAACTGGTCACGATCAAGGTCGGCATCGCGGCCGACAAGGCTCGCGAGATCAACCGCATGATCAAGGAGAAGGGCCCCAAGGGCATCTCCAGTCAGACCCAGGGCGACGCGATCCGAGTGACCGGCAAGAAGCGCGACGACCTGCAGGCCGTGATCGCGCTGCTGAAGGGTGCCGACCTCGGCATTCCCCTGCAGTTCAACAACTTCCGCGACTGATACCTAGGGCTGCAGGCAGTCGGCACGGTTGGGGTCGGGGATGGGGTGCGCGGTCGGTGCTGCCCAACCATCGACGCCGTCGACGACCGCCCGCTCATCGGCCGACGACACGTTGTCGCCGGCGTAGACGGCGCACGCGACCTGCGACTTCGCCAACGTGGGCTGCGTCGAGACCAGCTGCCGGTATTGCTCGGACCGCAGCGGTGCACCACCCATCGACAACGTTGTGAGGCCGCCGTTGGTCTGCACAGAGTTTCCCGGATCGCATGCGTTGACCGAGACCTGCGCGAGACCGTCGACATTCGATGCCGTGACAGTGGTCAACGATTCCGCCGGCGCAGCACCAGCCCAGGCGAGGAATGCCGCGGTCACATTGTCGAACACGCTCGCGGTGACAGTGAGCACCGCCGTCACGCAGTAGCCGCTGGCGCCCTTGGTTACCGACACGTCGTCGCGTTGCAGCGCCAACGCGTTGTTCCAGGCTGTGGCCGGGTCGAGTCGGCCGGCGAGAACGTGATACCAGAAAAGCATGCCTTCCGAGCCGACCGATGGAATTTCCACGGCACCGCTCACCAACCGACGCAGATCGAGCGCCTGCCCGTCGGTGATCGTCGCATTGCGCAGGATCGCCGCGCGGTCAGCCAATGGAACGGATTCGACGTATGCACGTAGGGCGACCCCGATGTGACCCGCCATCGCGGTACCAAAGGGTGAGGGAGAGGCGATGACCCCGATGGTGCTCGACAAGATCGGCTGCTGCTCGA
This sequence comes from Actinomycetota bacterium, assembly GCA_016213665.1. GTDB lineage: Bacteria > Actinomycetota > Acidimicrobiia > Acidimicrobiales > Ilumatobacteraceae > UBA668. The sequence goes on from JACQZX010000116.1 coordinate 7,070, forward strand.
GGACTGACGCACGGTCGGCGGCGGTCAACAATCCGGTGGCGGTTGCCAAGGCGTCGGCCTCGTACAGCGCACGGGTGCCACGTGAGACGGTGGGTGCGCCCCCGGCGGCGCGCCTGCCCCAGCCGTACTCCTGGTCGAGAAGCGCGCTGGCGAGCGCGCGATGCATCGCAAAGCGGTGAGTCGCGGCGGGCAGGTCGGCAACAACGTAGATCTCCTCCTCGCCGGCGTCGTAGAACGCCGGGGTCTCCACAATGGCAGCGAGGCCGATCGCATGGAGGTCGACTTCTCCACTCAACAGGCCGAGCGCGCGTAACTCGCCGGTGACGCTCTCTCGATTCGAAGACGACACACCCAAGGAGTAGGTGCCAAGTCGTTCTGCGTACGCGTCGGCGCCGACGACATTGACATCGACCGCGTGGTCGAATTCGAGTTGACGTGCGGTCTCGACTTCATCGACGAGCACCTTGTCTGCCGAACTCCACTTCGGTGCAAGTAAATAATACTTCGCCACATAAAGCCCACCACCGACTACGCAAAGAACGACAACAAGCGAGAAGAACCTTCTGAAGGAGCCCTTCCGGCGTTTGCGTTTCGATGGCAAGTTGTCGTCGAACGCATCGAAGAGCTTCGGCTTGCCGACCGGTGTCACGATCACACGGGGGTTGTACATCTCGTGCTGGGAAAGCACCGGCACCGCCACCGTGTGGCGCTGACCGGTTGGCGCAATCACCGGCACTATCACCCGGCCGACTACCTCCTCTGCATCGGGGAGAAACGCCAGCCGGTCGAGCTCAGACTCCACCGAACGATGGCCCAATGCCGAGTTGATGCGAACCTCATCGCTTCCGTTCGACGTCGACCACGGCGCGTCGGTTGCAGCGCTCGGTGGCGTCGGCGCAATCGGTTCCGGAATCGCCGTCTCCACCACCACATCCTCGGCCGGTACCTGGAAGCCGGCGAGCACCTCCAACAACGCGTCGGTCTCCGTCGACAGGGCGTGAACCTCAGACTGATCGACCGTCGGCGGGACAACAGGCTCCGCTGGTGGAGCGACCGGCGCGGGCTCCACGGGAACAACGACCGCCTCACTCGCGGACAACAGGTCGGCGATCGAGGCCAACATCGGACGTGATCGGGCGGGCCGATCAACAACCGGGCTCGTGGCCACGACTGGTTCCGGCACAACTGTCTCGGGCGCGACTGGTTCCTGCACGACTGGTTCGACAGCCTGATCACGGCGTATCTCCAGCAGCCTCGGCAACTGCGCCGATTGTGCCAGGCCTTGATCGCGATGAAACAACGGCACGTCGAGACGCGCGCGGAATTCACTCAGGGAGGGCAGCCGCGCCGGAGCGGAGTTGACCTCCGTCTTGACAGAAGTCTCGTCCTGTTCAGTGTTGCCATCGACAGCAGCCTTGTGCAGGTCCGTCTTCTTGATCACCACAGGGGTGATATCGGCCGTGCAAGGTCTGGTCTTGAGCGAACCCTGACTCAGTCGTCGGTGGCAGCCTCGTGGGCGCGCCGCTGAAGTTCATCGACGACACCGACGTCGGCGAGGGTGGTGGTGTCTCCCAGGTTTCGACCCTCGGCGACATCGCGCAGCAGTCGGCGCATGATCTTGCCGCTACGCGTCTTGGGTAGATCCGGTGTGAAGTAGATCATCTTCGGTTTCGCAATCGGCCCGATCTCGTGAGCCACGTGATCGCGCAACACGTCGGTCGAGACCTCCAAACCGCCACGCAGGGTGACATAGGCAATGATCGCCTGACCGGTGGTGGCGTCGTTGGCCCCAACGACGGCGGCCTCGGCGACCGAAGGGTGACTGACGAGCGCGCTCTCCACTTCGGTGGTACTGATGCGGTGCCCCGACACGTTCATCACATCATCGACACGACCGAGCAGCCAGATGTAACCGTCGTTGTCGAGTTTGCACCCATCACCTGCGAAGTAGCGCCCAGGGAAGCGATTCCAGTAGGTGTCTTGGTAACGCTCGGGATCTCCCCAGATCCCGCGCAGCATTCCGGGCCAAGGGCGGGTAAGGGTCAAGTAGCCACCTCCACGGGTGACCGACTTGCCCGCGTCGTCGACCACTTCGGCGCTGATTCCAGGAAGCGCGAACGTGGCCGAACCCGGTTTGGTGGTCGTGCAGCCCGGAAGTGGGCTGATCATGATGCCGCCGGTCTCGGTCTGCCACCAGGTATCGACAATCGGGCAGCGCCGACCGCCGATGTGCTCGTGATACCACATCCACGCCTCGGGGTTGATCGGCTCGCCGACCGAGCCGAGCAACTTCAACGACGACAGATCATGCTTGCCGGGTTCATCGGCACCCCACTTCATGAAGGTCCGAATCGCGGTGGGTGCCGTGTAGAACTTGGTGACGCGGTACTTCTCGATGATCGACCAGAAGCGATCGTTGCCGGGGAAGTTCGGCACTCCCTCGTACATCACCTGGGTGGCGCCGTTCGCCAACGGGCCGTACACGATGTAACTGTGGCCGGTAACCCAGCCGACGTCGGCGGTGCACCAGAACACGTCGTCGTCGGGATGTAGGTCGAAGACGAACTTGTGGGTGAAGGCGACCTGGGTGAGGTACCCGCCGCTGGTGTGCATGATCCCCTTTGGCTTGCCAGTGGTGCCGCTGGTGTACAGCAGGAACAGCAGTTGTTCGCTATCCATTGCCTCCGCAGGACAGATGGGATCGGCAGCGGCAAGCAGATCGTGGTACCAGTGATCGCGACCCGCGACCATCGCCACGTCGTTGCCGCCGCGACGAACCACAACGACATGCTCGATCGTCTGCGTGCCGAGCACTGCCTCGTCGGCGGCCGGCTTCAGTGGCACAACTTCGCCGCGTCGGTAGCCGCCGTCGGCCGTGATCAAGATCTTCGCCGACGCGTCGTTGATGCGATCGGTCAGACTCTGCGCGCTGAATCCGGCAAACACCACACTGTGCACCGCACCGATACGAGCGCAAGCCAACATCGCAACCGCGGCTTCGGGAATCATCGGCAGGTAGATGTTCACCCGGTCGCCCTTCACCACCCCAAGGCTCTTCAACGCGTTAGCGAACCGTTGCACCTCGCCGAGCAGATCGGCGTAGGTGACGGTGCGGGTGTCGCCCGGCTCGCCCTCCCAATGGAAGGCCACCTTGTCTCCCTTGCCGGCCTCCACGTGGCGATCGAGGCAGTTGTAGCTGACGTTCAGCTTGCCGCCGACGAACCACTTGGCGTAGGGCAGCTCCCACTCACAGATCGTGGTCCAATCCTGGGTCCACGTCAGGTCCTCGGCCTGGCGCGCCCAGAACCCCTGATAGTCGCGGTTGGACTCGTCGTAGAGCGAGGTGTCGGCAACCAGCGCTTCGCGTTTGAAGGCGGGTGACGGCGGGAACGTGCGCTGCTCGTCGAGCAGCGCGTCGATCGTGTCGTTACCCTCGGTGTTGTCACTTGCCATCTAGATCTCCACTCGTGAGCCGACTTCGAAGACTTGCTCGTCGGGAAGGTTGAAGAAGCGCACCGCGCTGTCGGCGCCGCGGTTTAACCATACGAACAGGTGCTCAAGTGCAGGGTGCATGCCCGGAGCTTTGCCGGCGACGATCGATTCGTGCCCGATGAAGTAGGTGACGTCTTCCGGGTCGTATTCCAAACCACGCACGGTCAGTGACGAAAGCGCAGCAGGAACATCGGGATCTTCCATGAACCCGTAAGTCAGCAACACCTGAAACACTCCCGGCTCGACCTTGGTAATCTGGACACGCTCCTCTGGCGACACCCGCGGTTCATCACCGGTTTCAACACTGACGATCAGGGTTGTCGAATGCAGCACCTTGTTGTGCCGCAGATTGTTGACGAGTGCCGGCGGGGCCCTACCGAGATCCTTGAACAGGAAGACGCCAGTTCCCTTGACCTTCTTCGAGTCGATCGCGGCCTCCAGCACTTCATCGATCGGGCGTTCGCCGCGTTGGATGCGGGCGGCGACGAGTTGACGACCGCGTCGCCACGTCGACATCTGCAACATCAAGAAGGCCCCGACACCGAGAGCGAACCAACCGCCGTGGGGAATCTTGGGGATGTTGGCACCAAGGAAGCCGAGTTCGACGACGAACATCGGTCCGCACACGAGCAATGCTTTCCACTGCGGCCATGACCAACGATCGGTCAACACGCGGAAGAAGATCAGCGTTGTAATGGCCATCGTCATCGTCACCGCGATGCCGTAGGCCGCGGCCAACGCGGTTGAGGTCTTGAAGCCGATCACCAGGCCGACACATGCAACCATCAGCAACCAGTTGACCAGCGGCACGTAGATCTGGCCGGAGTGATGATGCGACGTGTGGTCGATGCGAATTCGTGGCAGGTAATCCAACTGCACCGCCTGTTGAGTAAGCGAGAACACGCCGGAGATGAGAGCCTGCGACGCAATGATGGTGGCCATCGTGGCCAACACCACCAATGGCAACTTCAAAGCCTGGGGAACCATCAGGAAGAAGAACTTGCTGTCAACCGCCGCCGGGTTACGCAACAGAAATGCGCCCTGCCCCCAATAGTTCAGCAACAGCGCGGGCAGCACCATCGCATACCAACCGGCCATGATTGGTTTGCGTCCGAAGTGGCCCATGTCGGCGTAAAGCGCCTCGCCGCCGGTGACCACGAGGAAGATCGAACCGAGCGAGAGGAATGCGTGGCCGCTGTCGTGCCCGAAGAACCGCAGCGCCCACACCGGGTTGATCGACTGGATGATCTCGGCACTGTGGGCCAGTTGCCGCAGACCGAGCACGGCGAGAACCGAGAACCACACGATCATGATCGGACCGAACACCCTGCCCACCGCGCCTGTACCGCGCTTCTGAACCATGAACAAGCCGATGAGGATGACGATGGCTATCGGCAAGACCCAGTCTTCGAACGAACTGTTCACTTCCTCGAGACCCTCACCGGCGCTCACCACCGAGATCGCGGGGGTGATGATGCCGTCGCCGTAGAGCAAGGCGGTGCCAAAGACGCCGAGGCTGACGAGCAGGCCCGCCTTCGCCACCGTCGAGTGACGCTTCATGACCAGGCTGGTGAGGGCGAGGATGCCGCCCTCACCGTGGTTGTCGGCCCGCATCACGAAGAACAGGTACTTCACCGAGATGATCAGGATTAGCGCCCAGAAGGCGAGCGAGCAGACACCGAAGACATTGATGCGGTCGACGACGAGCGGATGCGTCTTCTCGGTGAACGCTTCCTTGAAGGCATACAGCGGGCTGGTACCGATGTCGCCGTACACGACGCCGAGCGCACCGACCACCAACGCTCCTCGACGTGTCGCCACCTGTGCTTCTGTCATCGGCGTCAGACGGTAGCCCACTCGACCGCCAGGAAGTCGCCCAGGCCAGCCGGATCGAGCAGGCTCTCCGCCTCGCTCACCCGGCTGCGCATGCGCAACGCCGTCAACGTGGGGGCCGCAGCGGCCGCTGCCCATTGCGCTCGGCCCTGTGCGACCAGTTCATCGATGCCCCAACGCTGCAGGAACTGAGCCTGCGTGCGCACCACCGATGGTTCCGGCAATTGATCGAGGCACACCTGCGCGGTGATGTCCTGAGCGCCCGGACTGCGCAGATAGTGGTCGCCGCGTTGATGGCCCCGGTAGGTACGTAGCCAATCACGCCAGGGAACGTCCAAAAGGTCGTCGGTGCGGGCGGTGAAGTAATCGAAGGCGAGCACGGTTCCCTGCCGCAGCTGCGAGCGGACCTTGGCAACCCAAGCGGAAGCCTGTTCTTGTATTGGCAGACGGGAACCATGGGGTGCCGCGACCGGAAGCCAGTTCCACTCCGGCGGCGGCTGGGTGAGCAGCTCTTGCGCCGTGCCGTCAGCGAGCACGGTCACAACGGCTTCACGCCATCCACCGTCGTAGACAGCCAGTCGAAAGGGGAGGTTGTCGAGCAACTCGTTGGCGATCACCACGCCGCAAAGCGAACCGGTTGGCAGTTCAGCCGATGAAGTGATGCCGTCGGGATGGCTTGTCCGCTGCGCCGCCGAGATCTCGACCGCCGTGTAACGATCGCTCCACTCCGGCGCGGCCAGAAGGATCGCGCGGGCAAGGGTTCCGGGCCCGGCACCTACCTCGATCACCTGGAAGTCATCGGGCCTGCCGAGTCGTTGGAATTCGGCCTCGATCCAGCGAGCGAGAACGGCACCGAACAGCGGACCGACTTCGGGCGAGGTGAGAAAGTCGCCGCGGCGGCCGGCGCGACCGGCGACGGAGTAGAAACCGTTGTCGCCATAGAGAGCAGCGGCCAGAAACTCGTCGAACCGCAGCGACCTAGTCAGGGTAAGGAGCCAGCGAGGTCGGTAATCGCTCCCACTTTGGCGATCAGGCCGGGCAGCACGCCCAGCACGAGCGTAGAGACCCCACAAATGACCAGCGCAGCCTGTATCGAGCCGTGCACCTTGATGGGACTGACATCGCCGTCGGGAACCGGTTTCATCCACATTTCGCGCATCACGGTTATGTAGTACGCGGTGGCGATGACGGCATTGACGGCGCCGACGATCGCGATGCTGTATCCCCACCCTCCGGCTGCGTCGAGCACTGCCTTGAAGGCACCGAACTTGGCATACCACCCGCCAAGCGGCGGTATGCCGGCCAGCGAGGCGAGGAAGATCGTCATCAGCACCGTGAGACCGGGTGCATATTGGAAGAGTCCGCCGAAACTGCTGATCTCACCACTGCGCGTCTTTCGCGACACGGCAATGATCACAGCAAACGCGCCGAGGTTGGTTGCCGCATAGATAATCAGGTAGACGACGACGGCACGCAACGACGCCTCCTGCGCGTCACCGGTGAACGCCATCGCGAGCGGCATCAGAATGAAACCACCCTGGCTGACGCTCGAGTACGCCAGCATGCGAACGATGTTCTTCTGCTTGAGCGCGACCAGGTTGCCGATCGTCATCGTCAGCGCGGCCATCACCCACAGGAACGGGCGGTAGACATCGCGCGCCTGCGGGAAGGCGAGAAACACGAGCAGCACGAGGCCGACAAAACCTGCCGCCTTGGAGGCGACGCTCAGAAACGCCGTCACCGGAGTTGGAGCACCCTCGTAAGTGTCGGGCGCCCAGGTGTGAAACGGAACCGCGCTGACCTTGAACGCGAACCCGATGATCACGAACACGACGCCCAATACCTGCACGCCGGCCCTGTCGCCCTCGAGCGTGACCGCCTTGCCGACGTCGGTGAGCAGGGTGCTGCCGGCGACGCCGTAGAGCAGACTCATTCCGTAGAGCATCACTGCGCTCGCGAAGACACCGAGCAGGTAGTACTTCACCCCGGCCTCGTTGCTCTTGCGATCGCGTTTCTTCCAGGCGGCCATCATGTACGCGGGAATCGAGAGGAACTCGAGAGCCACGAACATGCTCACGAGATCGCGGGAGCTGGCCATCATCACCATGCCCAGCACGCTGCTGAGCAGTAACACGTAGTACTCGCCCTGGTAGTAGCCGCCTTCTTCGATCTCGTGCGCGCTGAGCAGCACGACGACATATCCGGCGAGTAAGAACAGTGCCTTCAGCACAAGCGCGAAGTTGTCGACCACATATCGCCCCGTTACACCGTCGCCGCTAAGCGAGCTACGGACATCGTCGCCGAGCACAGCCAACGTGACCACCGGCAGCAATGCTCCGAGCAGGAACAGTCCGCTGAGCGTGCCGGTGATCCACCGGCGATGGTCGGGTAGAAACAGGTCGACGAGCAGCACCACGCAGATACCGCCGGCCAGCACCAACTCGGGTGCCAGCGCGTGGTAGTCGATGACGGGTGATGAAAACGCGAACACGTGCTACTTCCCGCTGACCTTGAAGATGTCGGAGATCAGTTGCACACCGGGATCGGACAGATCCAGCAGCAATTTGGGCACGATGCCGAGCACGACGATCGCGACCAGAAGCGGTGCCCATGAAGCCCACTCGAAATTGTTGACGTCGTGAATGTCGTCGTGGCCGTGATCGCTCGCCGCCATGGCCGGTTCGCCCATTGCCGTGCGCTGGAAGAGCCACAGCAGGTAGCCCGCCGCCAACACGGTGCCCAACGCGGCAATTGTCGTGAGGATTCGGAACAGGCCTTCGTGACCGTTGGCGACGAGCAACTGCGACGGACTCCAGGCGCTGAGCAGTGCCGGGAACTCACCCCAGAAGCCGGCCAGGCCGGGAAGGCCCAGTGAGGCCATCGCGCAGAATCCGAAGATCCATCCCATCTTGGGCATCTGCTTGAGCATGCCGGTGAGTTGCTTGATCTCCAGTGTGTGATAGCGCTCCTTGACCGAACCGGCGATGAAGAAGAGCATGCCCGTGATCAAACCGTGGGCAACCATCCCGAACAGCGCGGCGTTGATTCCGAGGTCGGTGAGCGTGCTGATTCCCAACATCACAAAGCCCATGTGCGCGACCGACGAGAAGGCAATCAGTCGCTTCATGTCGGTCTGGGCCAGACAACCGAGTGCGCCGTAGATGATGCCGATCACGGCCAACACGGCGATTGCCGGTGCCCACTTGACGGCCGCCTGCGGCAGAAACGGGATGGCGATACGCACGAACCCGTAGGTGCCCAGCTTTAGCAGGATCGCGGCCAGGATCACCGAACCCTGGGTGGGTGCCTCGGTATGGGCATCGGGCAACCAGGTGTGAAACGGGAACATCGGCACCTTGACGGCGAATCCGACGAACAGACCGGCGAAGATCCACACAGCGGTGTTACGCGCAACGTCGGGACCATTCTCGTTGAACCACTGGAACGTGAAGTTTGCCGATTCCGGATCGGATGCGTTGTTCTTGGTGACGACGAAGAGAGCGATGAACGCGACCAACATCAGCGCCGATCCGAACATCGTGTAAAGGAAGAACTTCAGCGATGCGTACTGTCGATTGGCACCGCCCCACACCCCGATCATGAAGTACATCGGCAGCAGCACGAGTTCGAAGAACACGAAGAACAAGATGAGGTCTTGCGCGATGAACGTTCCGGCCATGCCCGTCTGCAGCACGAGCATCAGAATGAAGAACGCCTTCGGATTGCCGGGGCTGGGCACGTGATTCCAGCTGTAGATCATCACCAACACCGTGATGACCATCGACAACAGGTACAGCGGCAGGCTGATGCCGTCGACTCCGATCGTGTAGGTCGCTCTGATCGGCTTGATCCAGTTGTTGGTGGTGAAATACTGCAGCTTCTCGCTCTGGTCGTAATCGAACTTCAGCGCGGTGACAACACCGACAGCCAAGGTGGCGAGCGCGGTACCAACTGCCACGGTCTTGATCAGGTCGACGTTCTTCTTGGGAACGAACAGCATCAGCAACACACCCACCAGCGGTAGGAACGTTCCTAAGCTGAGCAGCCACTGCAGGTCTTGAATCGGTTCCATTGAGTTGTCCCTCTTAGCTGTTCACGAGTACGAGTACGAGCCCACCGACTGCTGCGGCACCGAACAGCAACGCTCCGTACATGTTGACCTTGCCTGATTGCACCGGCTGCAACGCGCCGCCCGCGCCGCTTGCCGTTGTACCGCTTCCGTTGACCGCTCCATCGACCAAGCCCTGATCGATGTACTTGTACACCAAGTCTCCGGTTCGCCGTCCACCCTGGCCCACCGCGTTGACGATGCCGTCGAGGATGTTCTGGTTGGTCCAGTAGGCGGCCCTGCTGATCGGGTGAGCAATCCCACGCACGACGACTCTCTCGTAGAGCGCATCGAGGTAGTACTTGTTCACCAGGAACTTGTGCCCGGCACGCAAAACCACGTTGCGTTCAGTGAGGCCTCGCAGGCCGGATGTGCCCTCTCCGAACACGGCCCGGCAAAGCAGCAGGCTGACGCCGAACCCGGCAGCAACCAGCGCGAGGCCTGGTGCGGTCGAGACCCACGAAAACTCCGGCGGGTGCGGCGCGGCGAAGATCCCCTCGCCAAGTGGCAGGCCGATCGACGACTCGGTCCAGGTCTCGAACCAGTGCCACTTGAAGATCGGCGCGTTCAGATACCCCGAAACCAGGGCCAGCGAACCGAGGATCACCAGCGGAACCGTGATCTGCCACGAGGAGTCGCGTGCATTCTCGTCGTGGACGAAGTGCGCGGCGCCGCCGCGGGCCTTGCCAAAGAACGTCAGATAGGTGGCCCGCGTCATGTAAGCGGTGGTCATGAACGCTCCGACGATGCCGACTATGTAGAACACCTTGTAATCGTTGTTCTTCGCCGAATCGATGATCTCGTCCTTGGAGAAGAACCCACTCACGAAGGGCAGTCCGCACAACGCTGCCGTGGCGGCCATCCAGGCAGCGAAGGTGACCGGCATCTTCTTGCGCAGACCACCCATGTCTTTCTTCATGTCGAAGCTGTGGTGGCTGGCGGTGTGCGAGACCGACCCAGCACATAGGAAGAGGCAGCACTTGAAGAAGGCGTGGGTGAAGATGTGGAATACGGCAGCGGTCCATGCGCCGACGCCGAGGCCCATCATCATGTAGCCCAACTGACTGACCGTGCTGTAGGCAAGGACTTTCTTGATGTCGTTCTGGACGAACGCCAACCCGGCCGCGATCAGAACGGTGATGCCGCCGATCACGGCGATGAGGTTGAAGCGTTGCCCGGCGATGTTCATGTCGAGTCCGACGTGGAACACGGGGTAGAGGCGGGCGACCAGGAAGACACCGGCGACGACCATCGTGCTGGAATGCAGCAGTGAGCTGACCGGGGTGGGCCCGGCCATCGCGTCGGGTAACCACGTGTGCAGGGGAAACTGACCACTCTTGCCGATGCAGGCGATGAACAACGCCACCGCCGCCCACATCAGCAGGTTCTTGTTGTCGAATTCACCGGCAGCCGCCGCTTCGTTGATCGCACCGATCTCGAGCGTGTGAAAGATGGCCAGCAGCATTGCGATGCCGACGAGCAGACCCATGTCGCCGACGCGCACCGTCCAGAACGCCTTCAGTGCCGCCTCGCTGTTGGCCCGCTCCTCCCACCAGTGACCGATGAGCAAGAACGAGCACAAACCCATGATCTCCCAGCCGAGGAGCAGCTGCACCATGTTCGGCGCCAGCACCATCGTGAGCATCCCCGCCGAGAACAGCGTGATAGCAGCGAAGAAGTGCGTGTAGCGGCGATCGCCGCGCACGTACTCCATCGAGTAAAGCTGCACGAGAGTCGAGATGAACGCCACGAGCAGCAACATCACCGCCGCAAGACCGTCGATGTGAGAGCCGATGGAAACCTTCAGGTCACCGATACGGAACCATTCCCAGCGACTGAGAGCGGCCGGCACCTCCTCGTGGCTGTCGTTCACACGCGCAATCCACTGATAGGCGGTGCCCGCCGACAGGACCAAGGCGGCGAGCATGCTGGCGAGACCGACCTCGCTGCCACCGCGCGGCATCCGCTTGCCAAACAAGATGATGACGGCGAACGCGGCGCCGGGAGTGGCTGGGATTAACCAGGCGTGCTCAAGGAACCAGCCCATGTCAGCCCTTCATTTCCGAAAGATCGTCGAGCGAAATTGTCTTGCGATTACGGAATATCAGCAACACCATCGCCAGACCGACGCCAACTTCCGCAGCGGCGACGGCGATGATGTACAGCGCGAAAACGCTGCCATCGTTGCCGCCGGCTGTGTCAACGGCATGGAGGCGATCGAAAGCCAACAGATTGATGTTGACCGAGTTGAGGATCAGTTCGATGCTCATCAGAACCAGCACAGCGTTCTTACGGGCAATCACGCCGTACACCCCGATGCAGAACAGCACGGCTCCCAGCAGCAGGAACTCATTGATCAACACGACTAGTCCTTCCTGGCCAGCACGATGGCGCCGATGACGGCGGCGAGCAGAACGAATGAGAGCGCCCAGAACGGCAGGGCGTAGGTGGAGAAGATGCGATCGCTGAGCAACACGTTGGCGGCGCTGCCGATTCGGCCCTCGCCGCTACCGGAGATCTTGGTGTCCTTGAATCCGTCGAGTAGTACGTAGCCCATAACGCCGAGCAGCAACACCGAAATCGGAAGACCGAACGCCCAACCTTTGTCGTTGTTCAGATCGGTGTCTTTCCCGAGTTTCGCGCGAGTGAGCATTACGCCGAACAGGAACAGCACCATCACCGCTCCGATGTAGACGAGCACCTGCGTGACGGCTACGAACTCGGCGGCAAGCAACAAATATTGTGCCGCAGCACCGGCCATAACCATCACGAGCGACAACGCGGCGTGTACCACGTTCTTGCTCAACACGACATTGAGCGCACCGGCGATCATGAACGCGGCGATGATGCCGAAACCGATCGTCTGCGCGACCTCAATGTCGGCAGCGAACAACATCACTTCCCCTTCTTCTTCTCGGCGCCGGCTTCCAACTCGGGCGCCTCCGGCACAGTTTCCATCCACTCGCCCAGCTTGGTCTTGTCGTGCAGCAGGTCAGCGATCTTGGGCTCGCTGTATTCGTATTCCGGACTCCAGAACAAGGCGTCGAACGGGCAAACGTCGACGCAGATACCGCAATACATGCACAACGCGTAGTCGATGTCGAAGCGGTCGAGCTTGTTCACCTTCCTGGGTGCACCACCGGCACGACGCGGCGGCGCCAGTTCCTTGTGACCCTCGATGTAGATACACCAATCGGGGCAACTGCGGGCGCACAGCATGCACGACGTGCAGTTGTCCTCGCGCAGCGCGATCACCCCACGGGCACGGGTGGTAGGGGTTTCCTTCTCGCGCGGATACTGCACGGTGGCGGCACCACCACCGAACTTCTTCGGCTTGATCGTGTGAGCCATCGTGCCGAGGGTGACCCCGAGCCCCTTGACCAGGCCTGGCAGGCGTGGCTTCAACATCAGAATGCGACCTTCAAGATGGCGGTGATCATGATGTTGATGAGCGACACCGGAATCAGAACCTTCCACGCAAATCTCTGCAGTTGGTCTTCGCGGAACCGCGGGTAGCTGAACCGCACCCACATGATGATGCCCGTGAGCACCATCATCTTGGTGAACATGATCAGCGGGCCGCCGACGTTCATCCAGTTGTCGATCTCGCCCCCGCCCACCGGCGCCCAGTCGAACCACGCGAACGGAACTCCCCAGCCGCCGAGGAAGAGCACGCTTGCGATGAGGGCGAAGACGCCGGCGGTTGCGAACTCGGCGATGAAGAAGATGAGGAAACGGAACCCGGAGTACTCGGTCATGTAGCCCGAGACCAGCTCGGACTCGGCGATCGGCATGTCGAACGGAGTCTGTGTCAACTCTGCCTGCACGGCAATCATGAAGATCAGGAATCCGACACCTTGGGTGAGGATGTACGGAAAGCCGAGCCCATTCCAGCCGAAGATCGAATCACTGTTCTGCTTGACCACTATCTGTTGCAGGTTCATGGTGCCGGCCTGGATGACCACACCGATCACCGACAGCACCATCGGCAACTCGTAGGCGATCAACTGGCCGGCGGCGCGCAGGCCGCCGAGAAGCGAATATTTGTTGGCACTGCTCCAGCCCGCCATCAGGATGCCCAACGTGCTGATGCTGCTGACGGCGAGCATGTAGAACACGCCGGCGTCGAAGTCGGTGAAGTAGGCATCAGGGCCGAAGGGAACGACCGCTACCAGCAAGAAGGTGCTCATCAGCACCACCAACGGGGCCAAGCGGAACACGCGCTTGTCGGCGCGGGTCGGCGAGATGTCTTCTTTCTGCAGCCACTTGCCCACCTCGGCGAACAACTGCATGCTGCCGTAAGGACCGGCTTCCATAGGGCCGAGGCGGCTCTGCATGAAGCTCATCATCTTGAACAGGAACAGGTACACGATGGTGCCTGCCGGCAACAGCACGGCCACCGCACCGCCGAGCACGCGCAACAGCGACTGCGTCCAGTACGGCAGATCGGCGCCGAGAATTGCGAAGGGCATCATCGGTCGATGTCTCCGAGGATGAAGTACAGCGAAGCGAGAATCGAGATGACGTCGGGCACGTACACGCCGCGCAATACCCACGGCACGATCGAGATGTTGTTGAAGCTCGCCGAGCGGATCTTCACCCGGAACGGGCCGAGGTCGCCCTTGCTGACCACGTAGTAACCCATCTCGCCGAGCGGGTTCTCGGTGCTCACCCAAGCTTCGCCCTCGGGCACCTTGATGATGCGCGGCACCTTCGCCATCACAGATCCGCTCGGTATGCCGTCAAGCAGTTGATCGACGATCTTGGTCGCCTCGCGGGTTTCCTGCAGGCGGATCCAGCAGCGCGCAAAACTGTCGCCGTCGGGGTGAGTCCATACCTTGAAGTCGACTTTGTCGTATGCCAACGGCAGCGATTGATCGCGACGCAGATCCCAGTCGACTCCGCTGGCGCGCAGGTTGGCACCGCTGAGTCCGTACTGCTTGGCGACCTCGGCGGGGATCACACCGATGCCGCGCAGACGGCTTTGGAAGATCTCGTTGCCGAACAGCAGGTTTTCGATCTCGTCACAGAAGTTGCGCAACTTCTTCATCACTTGTTTCGTCTCGATGATCCAGCCCGCCGGTAGGTCTTCTTTGAGGCCACCGATGCGATCGAAGTTGGGGTGGAAGCGGCCGCCGGTGGCACTCTCGATCAGGTTGAGCACGTATTCGCGATCGCGGAACGCCATGAACACCGGTGTGATCGCACCAAGTTGCACGCCGAGGTCGCCGAGGAAAAGCGAAACGTTGGCGATGCGACTGAGCTCGAACAGGATCGTGCGGATCCATTGCGCACGCGGGGGCGCTTCGATCGCCATCAGCTTTTCGGCGGCGAGGATGAAGGGCACCTCGTTGGCGAAGCTTCCCAACCAATCGATGCGGTTGACCAACGCGGTCACCTGCGGAAACGTGCGTACCTCGGTGAGCTTCTCGTAACCGCGATGCATGTAGCCCGCACCCGGTTCGGCCCAGATCACTTGCTCGCCGTCGAGGCGAACGATGATGCGCAGTGTGCCGTGCGTTGCCGGGTGCTGCGGACCGATGTTGAGGGTCATGCCCTCGGTCTCGAGCTCGACGTTCAGACGGGCGTCGGCTGCCTGCGCGGCGATGTAGCTCAGTTTCTGAACGTCAGGTTTCTGAACGTCAGGTTTCTGAACGTCAGTCATGCGTCACCCTCGACGGCAGGATCGTCTCCCGAGTCGCCAGGGAGTAGCTCCACATCGACGATCCCCGGCCACGGCTTCACCATGCGCGCGAGCAGCGGGAAGTCCTTGCGCAGCGGATAGCCCTCGAAGTCCGTGGGGAGGTACATGTTGCGCAGGTCGGGGTGACCGTTGAACTCGATGCCGAACATCTCGTGGCACTCGCGTTCGTGCCAATTGGCCCCGGCATACACAGATACCCAGCTATCGATGGTGGGTGCGCTGTCGGACACATCAGCCTTGATGGTGACGCCGAAGTGCTGCTGCAGGTTGGTGACACGCGCGAACACCTGCATGCGTGTGTTGCCGCCGGTGTATCCCTGCTTGATTGCGGTGTCTCGCTCGGGTGCAGGCTGAGTGGGATCGTCCTCGCCGCGACCGTACGGACTTGGCATCCAGTCGATGGCGGAGAGGAAACAGAAGTAGTCGCAGCCAACGGTGTCGCGCAGCACTCGGCCGGCCTGCTGCCATACGTCGCCAGACACCCGCACCCAGATGTCGTCGTCGGGTTTGATCAGGCTGTCGACCAATCCATCGCCGAGTGCGTCGCGCAAGGCGGTAACCACGCCCTCACGCAACGGGACCACCGCCCACAACAAGCGGCGCCGCCATAAGGGGCCGGGTTCCCTCACCGCGCCAGCGGGCACCCATGTCTTCGTTCTTGATGCGTTGCTGCAACAGTACGACGCCTTCCAGCAACGCCTCCGGACGAGGTGGGCAGCCGGGTACGTAGATGTCGACCGGAATGATCTGATCGACGCCTTTGGTTACCGAGTAGCTGTCCCAGTAGGGACCACCACAGTTGGCGCAAGAACCCATGCTGATGACGTACTTCGGTTCCGGCATCTGTTCGTAGAGACGTTTGATGCTCGGCGCCATCTTGTCGGTCACCGTGCCCGAGATCACGACCAGGTCGGCCTGCCGTGGACTGGCGGGCAGCGGAATGACGCCGAGGCGCATCACGTCGTAACGAGGTGACCCGAATGCGGCGCCCATCTCGATGGCACAACAGGCGAGACCCCACTGATACACCCACAGGCTGTATGAACGACCGAGGTTGAACAGTGTGGTTAGTGGTTTGGGCAGGCGCCCTCTGTCGACAAGGCCCATCTACCTATACCCAGCGCAAGACACCCTTGCGCCACGCATAAACGAGGCCAAGGAGCAGAACGAAGACGAAGATGCCCATCTCGACGAGGCCGAAGCTGCCGTAAACCTCGAGGCGGGTAGCCCATGGAAAGATGAACACGGCTTCCACATCGAAAACCACGAACAACAGGGCGAAGATGTAGTAGCGCACCTGGCTCTGCGACCAACCGTCGCCCACCGGGTTGACGCCGCTTTCGTAGGCCAAGTTCTTCTCCGCCGACGGCTTGTTGGGCCGCAGCACGGCAGAAAGACCGAGCAGCAGACTGGCGAGAACGATGGCTAGGGCCGCGAACCAAACCACGTTGAGGTAGTCGCGCAAGAACTCAGACATCGCGTTCGACGCTACTACGCCACGTGAATGGCATCACAAATGGTGCCGACCGTGGCCGTACCCGGCTCAGGCGCTGGGGAAGGTCGCCCTGATCGTGGTGCCGACGGGCGTGTCGACGAGTTCCACTGTGCCGCCGTGTGCTTTCACCAACTGGGCGACGACGGCGAGACCAACGCCACTGCCGGCCACCGGCCGAGTCGATTCGCCGCGGTAGAAGCGTTCAAAGATGTGTGCGCGGTCGTCGGGTGCAATGCCGGGGCCATCGTCGGAGACAGTGAGCGTCGCCGTGTGTTCCGAGATGTTTCTGCCGACGTTGAGAGTGACTTCGCCTTCAGCCGGCGTGAACTTGATCGCGTTGGTCAACAGGTTGGTGACGATTTGCGCCAGCCTGGCGGGGTCGCCGTCGACGATCGCAGGCTCGAGTTGGCGAACCACGCGCTGCTGGCCTGCCTCGGCCACCGGACGCAGCGAGTCGGCAGCATTGCCCGCGATCTCGGCCAGGTCACATCGCTCGACGGCGATGCTCGGCCCCGCGAGCGCGGCATCGGCCTCGGCAAGCGCACCTAGGTCGTCGACAAGACGCCGCAGGCGAAGGACGTCGTCGTGCATCTGAACAACGCGCTCCATCGTCGGTTCCGTAA
>JACQZX010000118.1 GCA_016213665.1 Actinomycetota bacterium
ACCGTCGAAGGCGCATCCACCATCAACTGGTCCGCAGCCGGACTAACCATCGCCAACGGCGTCACCCTCACCCTCAACACAACCCGCCAACTCACCGTCATCTGCAACGGCGGCGGCAGCACCCAATTCCTCATCGACATCTCCGGCTACTACCTCTAAAGCACTACGTGAAGCACTAGGCAACAACCACCCGCTGCACACGCACGTCGTAGGGGTATGCGGGAAGTTCATCGACAAGCTGCTCGCGGAAACAGACACCTACGCTCGGTGCCTCGACGCGCGTCAGGAAGCGGTCGTAATACCCACCTCCGTATCCAAGCCGATCGCCGGCGGTGGTGAACGCGAGGCCGGGCACAATCACCAACTCAACCACCGCGACGGGCAACGACGGACCGGTCGGTTCCAGGACACCGAAGCTGCTGGCAACGAGTCGGCCAGCACCGGCACACACGACAAGTTCGCGACCCTCAACCCTCGGGAGCAAGAGCCGCTTGCCATCGGCGGCGATGAGTGCAAACAGGGCGTCGGTGTCGGGTTCGCCGTTGATCGCGACAAAGGCCATCACGGAAGCGGAGGCGCAGTATTCGGGTAATGCCGCCACCAGATTCCAGAGCTCGACACTGCGCACCAGTCGGTCGGTCATGTGATCGCGCACCATTCGCATCCGACGGCGAAGGGCGGGCTTGTCATCCACGGGCGCAACAATCCCACAAAACGAAACGGCCTGTGATCATCTACAGTCGCCGGCGGTGGCGCCAGACTCGATCGACCCATTGCATTACCGGCGGGTGCTCGGCTACTTCCCGACCGGAGTGACCGTGATCACCGCCTGCACGGCCGACCGCGAGCCAATTGGCTTCACCATCGGTTCGTTCGCTTCCGTCTCACTCGACCCACCGCTGGTCGGGTTTCTGCCGATGGTGACCTCCGATCGTTGGGCGGCGATCCGCGACGCGGGAACATTCTGTGTGAACGTGCTTGCCGCCGATCAGGGCGATTTGTGCTGGCGCTTCGCGAAGACCGATGTCGTGGCACCGTTCGAGGGAGTGAATTGGCGGCAATCCGCCGTCACCGGATCGCCGATCATTGCAGGATCGATCGCATGGATCGACTGCTCGATCGACACGGTCGTGGCGGCGGGCGACCACGACTTCGTGATCGGGCGGGTACTGCAGTTGGAACACGCGCCCCCGGAGCAAACGCCGAACGCCCTGCTGTTCTTCCGCGGCCAACTGGGTAGGTTCACGGGCCATGACTAACCGCAAGGATCTTGCCATCGCTGCCACCCTCGACGTGGTGGCAATCCTCGCCTTCGTGGCGATCGGCCGGCGCAGCCACCACGAGGAGGGCGCGGTGGTGGGCGGCATCCTCCGGGTGGCGGCACCTTTCCTCATCGGCCTCACCGTCGGGTGGATCGTGGCCAAGGCGTGGAAAGCGCCGTCGGACGCGACCACCGGGATGATCATTTGGCCCGTGACCGTGGTGGTCGGAATGTTGCTACGCCGCTTCCTGTTCGACGACGGCACCGCTCTACCGTTCATCATCGTCGCATCGGCGTTCACCGGCGTCTTGTTGGTCGGCTGGCGGGCCCTACGCCGCCGGTGAATGGGCATTTCGGCCCTGCTGAGAAGTGCGCTCGGTGGCGACAATGAGGGGGAAAGGATCGCCTCATGACAAAGAGAATCGTTGTTCTCGGTGGCGGTACCGGGGGCACGCTCACTGCCAACCGCTTGCATCGCCACTACAAGGTTCATCGTGTCGATGACCAACGAGTCGAAATCGTGGTCGTCGATCAGGACAATCATCACGTCTACCAGCCGGCCCTGTTGTTCGTGCCGTTCGGGCTGACGAGTCGCCAGGAGTTCGTGCGGCCGCGAACTGAACAACTCCACCCCGACATTGAGTTCGTGGAAGACACGATCAACCATGTCGACACCTTCCGCGACACCGTCGTTCTGGATGGCGGTCGCGAACTTGCTTACGACGTGCTCGTCATCGCCACCGGAGCGACGCTCGCAGTCGACGAGACCGAAGGCCTCGGCGGTGCCGGATGGAACGAGAACGTCTTCACCTTCTACGATCTCGCCGGCGCGACCGCGCTGGAGTCGGCGCTCGACTCGTTCGAGGGCGGGAAGTTGGTTGTCAACGTGGTCGACATGCCGATCAAGTGTCCCGTCGCGCCGCTGGAGTTCTGCTTCCTCGCCGATTGGTACTTCACCGAGCGCGGCATTCGCGACAAGGTCGAAATCACTTATGCGACGCCGCTCGACGGCGCCTTCACCAAGCCGATCGCCTCGGCAGCTCTCGCTTCGCTGCTCGAGGAGAAGGGGATCAAGCTGCTCACCGAGTTCAACACGGGCACGGTGGTGGGAACCGATACCGACGGCGATGGCAAACGCCTGATCGGTTACGACGGCCGCGAGCTCGAATTCGACCTCGCGGTGGTGGTGCCGCTGCACAATGGCGCCGCCTACGTCGGTCGCAGTGAAGGCCTTGGCGACGAACTCAACTTCGTTCCAACCGACCCGCACACCCTGCAATCGAAGGTGAAGGAGAACGTGTTCGTGATCGGCGACGCCACCGACGTGCTCACCTCCAAGGCCGGCTCGGTCACACACTTCGAAGGTGAGGTGCTGGTGAGCAACATCGAGCGTTTCCTCGACCACGAGCCACTCGATACCAGCTACGACGGTCACGCCAACTGTTTCATCGAGACAGGTTTCGGCAAGGCACTGCTGATCGACTTCAACTACGACACCGAACCGCTGCCGGGCCACTTCCCCACAGCCGTCGGCATGCCGTTGCTGAAGGAAAGCCGTTTCAATCACCTCGGCAAGCTGCTGTTCCAGTGGGTGTACTGGCACGCGCTGCTGCCGGGACGTGACATTCCTGGCGTCGGAGCCGACATGCCCCGACACGGCAAACAACGATCAAACAATGAGGAGGCAATGGTATGAGTACGGCAACACTCGCCGGAACGCAGGTCACGCTGAACGCCGAGGGTTTTTTCGACGATCCCACCCAATGGACGCGCGACATGGCCGTGGAAATGGCTGCCGCCGACGGAATTGGCACGCTCACCGACGGGCACTGGAAGGTAATCGAGTTCATGCGCCGCGAATTTCTCGAAAAGGGTGCGGGACCGACCGTGCGGATGCTCGGCAAGGTGTCGGGCGTCAGCATCAAAGAGCTCTATCAACTGTTCCCGAAGGGCCCGGCCAAGACAGCCGCCCGCCTCGCGGGAATCCCAAAACCGAAGGGATGCATCTAATGCCAGAGAAGACTGAACCGGAGAAAATCAGCAAGGTCTCGATCATCATCTCCAAGGGTTCCTTGGAGGGCATCTACCCAGGCCTGATCATGGCCAACGGCGCCCGCGCAGAAGGAATGGAAGCGAATCTGTTCTTCACCTTCTTCGGGCTCGACGCCATCCACCGCAACCGCATCGACCACATCAAGGTGGCCACCGTCGGCAACCCGGCGATGCACATACCCACGTTGCTGGGTGGCTTGCCCGGGATGAGTGCGCTCGCCACGCACATGATGAGCAAGAAAATGGAAGACCTCGACATTCCGCCGATCCACGAGTTCATCGAGATGATCAGCGACACAGGGGCCGGCTTGTACGCCTGCCAGGCATCGGTCGACATGTTCGGGCTCACCCGCGAAGACTTCGTCGCGGAAGTGAAAGACATCATCACCGTTGGCGACTTCTACGATCTCGCCGCCGGCGGCCAGATCATCTTCACCTGACCGCAGGCCCTACAGGGTGTTGGTGATCGCGCCGGTCTCGGCGCCTTGCACGAGCTTGGCGTACTTACCTAGCACCCCGGTGGTGTAGCGCGGCGGGTTCGGCTGCCACGACGCGCGCCGCTTGGCAAGTTCGCCGTCCTCGACCAACAGGTCGAGCGTCAGTTCATGAACGTCGACGGAGATCTGATCTCCGTCGCGCACGAACGCGATCGGTCCTCCGTCGACCGCTTCCGGAGCCACATGGCCGATGCAAAATCCCCAGGTGCCGCCGCTGAAGCGGCCGTCGGTGATCAGCGCGCAATCGGCACCACGACCGGCGCCTTTCAGCGCACCCGTGATCGCCAACATCTCGCGCATGCCGGGCCCGCCTTTGGGGCCTTCGTAACGGATGACGAGCACAGTGCCGGGCGCGATCGAACCGGAAAGGATTGCCGTCATCGCATCACTCTCGTCGTCGAACACACGGGCAGTGCCGACGAAGTGCTTCTGCTCGGCGGAGAGGCCGGCGACTTTCACAACGGCACCCTTGGGCGCCAAGGAACCGGTGAGCACAACGATGCCGCCCTCGCTGTGCAAAGGCTTGTCGAGCGTGTGCACAACCACTCCGTCGGGTGCGGGCGGGTTGATCTCGGCAAGGTTCTCGGCCATCGTCTTGCCGGTGACGGTGAGACAGTCACCGTGAAGCAGCCCGGCGTCGAGCAGGTGTTTCATTACCACCGGCACACCGCCGACGACATCGAGGTCGCTCATGTGGAAGCGGCCGCCGGGCTTCATGTCGGCGATGTGGGGAACCTTGGCGGCAATTCGATTGAAGTCGTCGAGGGCCAACTCGACGCCTGCCTCGTTGGCGATGGCCAGCAGATGCAACACCGCGTTGGTACTGCCGCCGAGCGCGGAGGTGACCGCGATCGCATTCTCGATCGCCTTCTTGGTCATTATCATGCGTGGAGTAATCCCAAGCCGCAGCAGATTCACCACCGCTTCGCCGGCCATCTGCGCGTCACTCTCGCGGCGCCCGTCGATCGCCGGCGGCGAAGCAGTGCCGGGCAGCGACATGCCAATCGCTTCGGCGATCGAACTCATCGTGTTGGCGGTGAACATTCCACCGCACGCACCTTCGCCCGGGCAAGCGTTGCGTTCGATCGCGCCGAGCTCGGCCTCGGTGATGTGGCCGAGCGCGCAAGCGCCGACGGCCTCGAAAACACTGGTGATGTCGAGGGCCGCGCCATCGAGATGGCCGGGCATCGTGCTGCCGTTGTAGACGAACACGCTCGGCAGATCGAGCCGCGCGGCGGCCATCAGCATCGCGGGAATGCTCTTGTCGCAGCCGGCAAGACCGACAAAGCCATCCAGTCGCTCGGCATGCATCACGCACTCCACCGAATCCGTGATCACCTCGCGGCTGACAAGCGAAGCACGCATGCCCTCGTGGCCCATGCTGATGCCGTCGCTAACGGTGATGGTGCCGAACTCCATCGGGAAACCACCTGCTGCGCGCACGCCTGCCTTGGCATGTTCTGCCAGCTTGCGCAATGTCATGTTGCACGGCGTGACCTCGTTCCACGACGACGCAATCGCCACCTGCGGCTTCACCCAATCGTCGTCGGTCATACCGACCGCGCGCAGCATCGCCCGTGCCGGAGCCTTCTGGAAGCCGTCGGTGACATCGCGGCTCCGGGGCTTCACATCGACCGGGGTATCAACTCGCTGGGCCATGACCCGAGACTACTGCGAAGCGACGAGAGCCGACGGGGCGACGGCGGTAACTCTTCGACGGTTGCGCAATAACCCACGCACAACCAACACACCAAGTAGCACCGCCCCCGAACCGGCGGTGACCCAGCGCAATCCGACCCAATCGGCCAACTGACCCTGCACCAGTGATCCCACCGGGTAGAGCAACCCGAGCACGAACGAGTTCACCGCTAGCACGCGCCCGCGCAACTCTTCAGGAGCCGATTGCTGCGCGACACCCATGAACGACGTGAACGCATAGCCGTAAGCAAGACCGACCATCGCGATCGCCGGTGCCGCCAACCACAACTTCGGGGCAACCCCGTAGAGCACGAGCGCGGGGCACACCGCGGTCACGGCCGCGATCAACACGGCGGGCAGACCCCAGCGGGTGGTGACCGATCCCAGGGTAAACGCGGCAACGACTGCGCCGACGCCCTGCGCGGTGACGAGCAACGAGGTTGCACTGGAACCGCCGTCAAAGACATTGGTGGCCATTTGCGGTACGAAGGTGATGAACGGCGAGGCAATGGCGATGGTGGCGATCATGAGTACCAACATCGAGCGCATTTCAGGAGTCGCGCGCGCGAAGCGGACACCGTCGGCAAGCGCGCCGAAGATCGGACGCCGCACGCCGGGTGGCTGGTTGAACGGCACCAGCAACACGACGACGCAGACGGCGAGGTAGCTGGCGGCGTTACACCACAGCGCCAGTTCGATGTCGCCGATCGCGATTGCCAAGGCCGCGAAGGCCGGGCCGACGACGCGCCCCACGTTCCATTGCGCGTTGGACAAGCCGACGGCTGCCACCAGTTGCTCGCGTGGAACGAGCGAGGGCAACGTCGTCTGAAAGGAGGGGAACGTGAACATCGAAACGCTTCCGGCGACGAACGCAATCAACGCGAGACCCGCGGGAGTCGCGTGACCGGATCCGACCCATAGTGCCAGCGCGCCGGCGATGATCGACGAGATGATGCTGCCCACCACCAACACTCGCCGCCGTCGGAGTCGATCGGCCATCGCCGACCCGATCGGCCCGACGAAGGCAGCGGGAATGAATCCGGCGGCGGTGACGACTGCCGACCAACTCGCCTTGCCGGTGGTGTGGGCGACGTAGTACCCGAGCGCAACGGTCTCCATCCACGTCCCGATGTTCGACACCAGTGCCCCCATCCACATCAACCGGAACCCCCGCGACCGGAAGGGGGCGAGAGCGACGGAGGGCACGTCAGGAAACTACCGGCGGTCGATCAGCGAAACGCCTCCGAAATCTCCGGAGAGTGGAACTGCTCGTAGCTGGAGACCTTGCCGTCGCGCAACTTCCACACGAAGATCCAGTGCGACTTCGCCGATTTGCCGGTGGCACGGACCTTGAAATCGAAGTCGCCCATCGAGACGACGGTGTCGCCCTGCGACACGAACTCGCCCGGGGTGAAAGCGACGACGTCCATGTTGTCGCCGATCGCTTGGAAGAAGCCGGGGACTTTGGCCTGACCCGACCAATCGCCAGCGGTGGGAACGTGCGCATCCAAATACGCAACCCAGCGAACATCGGATTGCAGTTGGGCGAGGATGTATGGGATATCGCCCTTCCCGAAGGCCTCGTAGATCTTGGTGATGATGGCAACATTCTTGTCTTCGTTCATCGTGTGTCCCCTCTCAGTGGTTCCGGTTCGCTCAATGGAGTTGGTTCGTGACCGGCGAGCGAACGGATGGGGTCATCGTCCATCAATTCTTCGGCTAGCGCGTCGGTCAGCTGCGGCGTTGCTGTAGCAGCGCGGTGACCGCCTTGCCATCGGCCTTGCCCTTGCTGGCCTTCATTACCAGGCCTACGAGCGCACCCATCGCCTTGGCGTCGCCGCTGCAGAATTTCTGCCAGGCGTCGGGGTCGGCGGCGATTGCCTCATCGACCAACTTCTCGATCGCCGAAGCGTCGATCGCCTCCAGCCCATGAGCCGCCGCGATCGCACTTGCATCGCCGCCACCGTTGGCAACCAGTTCGGCGAGGACGATTTTGGCTTGCGTAGCTGTGAGCGCGCCCGACACTTCCATTTGCGTCAAGGCGGCCAGGTCGGCGGCGGGAACAATCGGTGAATCGGCGAAAGCTTCCTTCACGTACACAAGGGCGCGCGCGCTGTTGCCGCCGGACTTGCCGACCGAGAGGACGTACTCGTCCTGCCCGCGCTCGACCACGATCGTCACCGCTTCGCTGTTGGCCGGTTGTCCGGTGGCATCGGCGAGACGAGAGCGACGGGCGGCGGGCAGCATCGGCAGCGACGCCTTCACCCGCGCGATCCATTCTGCCGATGGCACCAACGGCACCAGGTCGGGTTCCAGAAAGTACCGGTAATCGTCGGCATCTTCCTTACTGCGCAGCGTGTGGGTGCGGCTGTCACTTTCATCCCAGTGACGGGTCTGCTGGCGCACCGCCTCGCCGCTCTCGATCAGGTCGATCTGCCGACGGGCTTCGTACTCGATCGCGCGGCCAACTGAACGAACGCTGTTGACGTTCTTGATCTCACATCTGGTGCCCAGCGGCGCGCCCGGCTTGTGCACACTGACGTTGGCATCGACACGCATGGAACCTTCTTCCATTTTCGCGTCGCTGGCACCGATAGCCACCAGGATGCCGCGTAACTCGTTGACATACGAGCGCGCGTCGTCGGCACTGTGAATGTCGGGACGGCTGACTATCTCGACCAACGGCACACCGGCGCGGTTGAGATCGATCAACGAGTACGACGCACCGTGCACACGTCCGCCGGTACCGCCGACATGCGTGCTCTTTCCCGCGTCTTCCTCCATGTGGGCGCGCTCGATGCCAACTCGTACGCCGTTGGGTAGGTCGAGGAAACCATCGACGTTGAGCGGTTGGTCGTACTGACTGACCTGGTAGGCCTTGGGCATGTCGGGGTAGAAGTAGTTCTTGCGGTGGAACGTGCACGGCCGAACCGTGCAGTTCAGGGCCAAACCGATGCGCATTGCCAACTCGACGGCTCGCTCGTTCAACACCGGCAGGGCTCCCGGTAGCCCGAGCGTGACCGGGTCGATGTTGGTGTTCGGCTCATCGCCGAAACGGTTGGGGCTGGCGCTGAACAGTTTCGTCGCGGTTGCCAACTCGACGTGAACCTCGAGCCCGATCACCAACTGCCAGTCGCCGGGCAGACCGTCGTATTCGCTCATTGCAGACCCCCCGAAAGTTCACGCTCGAGCGCTGCCGCGACTCGGAACATCGTTGGCTCCTGCAGTGTGCCGGCGAGTACTTGCACTCCGACCGGAAGCCCGTGCGCACCGGTACCGAATGGAACGTTCATACCCGGTTGGCCGGAGAGGTTCGATGGAATCGTGTACGTGTCGCAGAGATACATCGCCAATGGATTGTCACCCTTGGCACCGAACTGAAACGCAACACTCGGTGAAGTCGGTGTCAACAGCGCATCGGCGTGCTGATAAGCGCGCTCGAAGTCGTCGCTGATCAGGCGGCGCACCTTCAGCGCCTTGCCGTAGTAGGCGTCGTAGTAGCCGGCGCTGAGCGCATAGGTGCCGAGCATGATGCGCCGCTTGACCTCTTCGCCGAATCCGGCCGCACGCGTGACGCCGTACATCGCGTTGGTGTCGGCGGCCTCGACGCGCATGCCGTAGCGCACACCGTCGTAGCGGGCGAGGTTGCTGCTCGCCTCCGCCGGCGCGATCAGGTAATAGGCGGTGAGGCCGAACGTGAACGCCGGCACCTGCACGTCGACGATGGTTGCCCCGGCGGCGCGCAGCGTGTCGAACGCAACCTCGAGTCGTTCGACGACGTCGGCATCGGCTCCCGCGGGCAGGTCGGTAATGCGACCGATGCGTAACCCGGTCACATCCTGCTGTATGGCTTCTCGCAGTGACGGATGCTGTTGCGGAATAGATGTCGAGTCGAGTGGGTCGTGCCCACCGATCACATCGAGCATCAGAGCCGCGTCTTCGACGCTGTTGGTGAAGGGTCCGATCTGGTCGAGGCTGCTCGCGAACGCGATCAGTCCGTAGCGACTGACATAGCCGTATGTCGGTTTGACACCAACTACTCCGCACAGCGCCGCCGGTTGACGGATGGAGCCGCCAGTGTCGCTGCCGAAGCCGACCTGTGTGAAGCCTGCGGCCACCGAGGCCGCACTGCCACCGCTGCTACCGCCCGGCACCCGCGTGACGTCGTGTGGATTGTGGGTCGGGCCGAACGCCGAGTTCTCGGTACTACTGCCCATCGCGAACTCATCGAGGTTGGTCTTGCCGACGACGATCGCGCCCGCATCACGCAACTTGTGCACGACGGTCGCATCGTAGGGAGGAAGCCAACCTGCGAGGATTTTCGAGGAACACGTCGTGGGCACGCCGCGAGTGCACATGTTGTCTTTCAACGCGACGGTGACACCGGTGAGCGGGCCGGGGTCTTCGCCGGCGGAGACCATCTCGTCGATTTTCACCGCTGCCGCTCGGGCCTCATCGGCCAACACAACGTTGAAGGCGTGGATCTCGGGCTCGCGTGCCGCGATGACGGCGAGGTGCTGTTCGACGACGTCGAGTGCCTTGCGCGAGCCGTCACGAACTTCGGCGGCAACGGCCCGCGCCGTTGGACGCGACGAAGAGTCCGGGCTCACAGTTCGAGACCGATGATCGGTGGCACTCGGAAGCGGCCATCTTCGGCGGCCGGAGCGACGGCAAGCACTTCATCGCGATCGAGGCACGGCTGCACGACGTCGGCGCGGAACACGTTGGCCAGTGGAAACGGTTGCGTCATCGGCTCGACATCGGATAGGTCGAGCGCGTCGATATCGGCGAAGTGTTCCAGCATGCCGTCGAGTTGCGCCGTCATTCGTTGCAGTTCGTCGGCGGTCACGTCGAGACGCGCCAGTCGCGCAACCTTGGCTACGGCCGCCGGAGTAATACGAACAGGCACGTCGGGTTCGGGCACGGGAAAGAAGCCTACGGGCTGCGGCCGACGGTGACCCCGGGTTTACCCCTGCCGTTGCCTACAGGGCGGTTAGGTGCAGCAGCATTCCCGATTCGGGATGCTGGCGGGGCAGTTGCACGCCGTGGGCCGCGAGTTGGGCACCGGTGAGTACCAATCCGCTCGCCGCCCACTCGATTCTCGAACCGGGC
The DNA here is from genome assembly GCA_016213665.1 of Actinomycetota bacterium. Classification (GTDB taxonomy): domain Bacteria; phylum Actinomycetota; class Acidimicrobiia; order Acidimicrobiales; family Ilumatobacteraceae; genus UBA668. Next base: position 10,621 of record JACQZX010000118.1, read on the forward strand.
AACGCAATGTGGTCCACCGTGTAGCGAGCATCCGGCATCAGACCCGGTAACCGCAGCGGCGGGGGCAAGAGACTCATCCCGGTGCTCAGTTGTACATGCGCCACCAATGCCTGGCGGCGATCGGTCGAGTACACGCCATAAGCATGGCTCGCCGCGGCGTGGCCACTCACGACTGGATCGAACCTGACCGAGTCGCCGCTGTGCAGCAGCGGACGGAATCGCTTGTGCAGAGCAATCATCTCCGCCAACTGCTCGCGCTCCTCGTCGCTGAGCGTGAGCACGTTCCATTCGACACCGAGGTGACCGAACATCGCCGTCAAGCCACGAAACGCAAGTGAGTGCATCCGCCCGGTCGTGTGCGACCGAGTGGGACCGATGTGGGCGCCCATCACTTCCCACGGCAGCAGCAGCGAGGTGCCACGCTGGATCGTCTGGCGTTCGAGGGCATCGTTGCAGTCGCTGGTCCACACCCGCTGCACGCGACGCAATATCTCCACATCGATGCGGCCACCACCGCCGGCGCAACTCTCGATCTCGATGCGAGGGTGTCGTGCTCGCAGCGCGTCAAGCAGGCGATAGACCGCCCGCGTCTGCGCGCTCGTCCCCGCCGCCCCATCGACGCCACTCGCCTGCACGTGCACACGGTTCATGTCCCACTTCAAATAGGCGATGTCGTGGTCGCGCAGCAGCCGATCGAGCGCGGCCAGCACATGCTCGAAGGCATCCGCGCGCGCAAGATCGATCACCAGTTGATGGCGGCCGTACATCGGCTCGTACCCGTCGGTGACCAGCGCCCACTCCGGATGGGCACGGAACGTGTCGCTGTCGGGATTCATCATCTCCGGCTCCACCCAGATACCGAAGTCCATGCCGAGATCGCGCACGTGCGTGATCAGCGGTGCCAGGCCTTCGGAGTAAACATCGGGTGCGACCCACCAGTCACCGAGACCGCTCGTGCTGTCGCGCCGTGAACCGAACCAGCCGTCGTCGAGCACGAATCGTTCGACACCCGCTGCCGCGGCGGCGGTGGCGAGTTCCTTCAGTCGCGCGATGTCGTGGTTGAAGTACACCGCCTCCCACGTGTTCAAGAGCACCGGTCGCGGCGAATCGGGATGGGCGGCGAACGATCTCACCAGCCGATGGAACCCCCAACCGGCCGGCGTGAGGCCGCTGGCGGAATACACGCCCACCAACGTCGGCGCGGAGTACGTCTCGCCCGGCTGTAAACAGCACTCACCCGGGTGCAACAGTTCACCGCCCTGCACATAGCGGCGACCGTCGGGTAGGCACTCTGCGTACATCGTGTGGTTTCCGCTCCATGCGACGTGCACGCCCCACACCTCGCCGAGCCATTCGCCGAACACAGGCTCGCCCGCGAACAACAGTGGCGCGTGCTCGTGCGACGTGCGGCCACTGCGATTCTCTTGCACCCATGCACCGCTCGCCCAGTCGCGACGCACCGGCTGGAACTCGCGCGACCAGCGACCGACAAAGGTCAGCAGATCGCTGGCGTGGGCGGGCAGCGGCATCGTCGGGTGCAGACCCCCGAGTAGGTAGCGGTTGCTGCCCTCGTTGGAGAGAGTGCAATCAATCGACAGCACATCGTCGACGGTGATGGTCGTCGTCAGTCGCAGCGCGGCGACCGCGTCTACCGCGTGAACCGTGATTCCGCTCGCAGCATGCTCGACACCGGCGGGTTGGAAGCGTGGCGCCCACGCCTTGCCGCCCGGGCGATGACCACTGAGTCCCGGTCGCCCGGGGAAGCCGGAGCCGTGCTCGGGCACGACACTGATCGGCGCCACGACCGCCAATCCACCTGGCACCGTCTGCCGCGCTAGCGCCGCTAACACACTGGCCTCGTCGATGCCACCGAGCGGCGCGCCCCAATGCACGATCACCGGCACGCCGGGCGACTCGTCGATCAGAACGTCAACCCCGCGCCCCCGCAGATGTATCACAGCCGCCAAGGTAGCCCGGCACCATCGCCGGGGGTTTCGTGCAGTGGGTGCCGGGTCGGGGG
>JACQZX010000012.1 GCA_016213665.1 Actinomycetota bacterium
GCGAGTGGTGTTGGTGCGGTGGCGTTGAATGTGACTGCTACTGGGCCGACTTCTGATTCCTTTGTGACGGTGTGGCCGGCGGGTGCCGCGCAGCCGAATGCTTCCAATCTCAACCTGCAGGCAGGGGTGACCACTCCGAATATGGTCATCGTCCCCTTGGGTGCAGGCGGTCAGATCTCGTTGTTCAACGAGCGTGGTAATACCGATCTGATCGTCGACGTTTTGGGCTGGTTCCCCACCGGTGTTTCGTTCACTGGGTTGGTGCCGGCGCGGTTGATGGATACGCGTGTTGGTGGGTCGACGATCGATGGTTTGTTCGCGGGCGGTGGCGCGGTCGGTCCGAATTCGGTGACCAATTTGACGATCTCGAATCGTGGTGGGGTGCCGGCGAGTGGTGTTGGTGCGGTGGCGTTGAATGTGACTGCTACTGGGCCGACTTCTGATTCGTTTGTGACGGTGTGGCCGGCGGGTGCGGCGCAGCCGAATGCTTCCAATCTCAACTTACGGGCGAACATCACGACTCCGAATATGGTGATTGTCGCGTTGGGTGCCGGCGGTCAGATCTCGTTGTTCAACGAGCGTGGTAATACCGATCTGATCGTCGACGTATTGGGGTGGTTCCCGATCACCACTGCGGCGGCGTCGACCATCCGGGCCAGCGTCACGAGCGCGGCTGCGCAAGCAACCGGTGGGAATTCGTTGAATCCTGCAGTCAGTGCCGACGGCCGCTATGTCACCTACTTTTCGACTGCTACCAACCTTGTTGCGAGTGATACCAACGGCACCGCCGACGTGTTTCTTTACGACCGTGTGTTGGCGACCACCACCCGGGTCAGCGTCAGCAGTACCGGCACTCAATCCAACTCTGGTTCCGGTTTGCCGGCGATCAGTGCCGACGGTCGTTACGTCAGCTACCGCTCTGGGGCAACGAATCTGGTCACCGGCGACACCAACGGTGAGAACGATGTGTTTCTGTACGACCGCGTGCTGGCGACCACGACCCGCATCAGCGTCACCAGTGCCGGCGCGCAAGCCACCGGCGGGGCGTCGGAGACGTCAACGATCAGCTCCGACGGTCGCTACATCAGCTACTACTCGTATGCCACCAACCTTGTTGCCCTTGATACGAACTCGCAACCGGATGTGTTTCTCTACGACCGCATCCTGGCGACCACAACCCGGGTCAGTGTCACTAGTGCCGGCGTGCAAGCCGCCGGCGGGGAGTCGCTCGATCCGGCGATCAGCGACGACGGCCGCTATATCACTTACCACTCGTTTTCCCCAACCCTCGTCGCCGTCGACACCAATGACACCTGGGACATTTTCCTGTACGACCGCATCCTCGCGACCACCACTCGGGTCAGCGTCAGCAGCGCGGGGGTCGAAGCCGCTTTCGGCGGGTTGGATCCGGCGATCAGCGCCGACGGTCGCTACATCACTTATAACTCGACATCGGCGAATCTTGTTGCCGGCGACAGCAACGCCCTGTACGACATCTTCCTGTACGACCGCGTGCTGGCGACGACCGCTCGTGTCAATGTCACCTCCGCCGGTGCGCAGGCCACCGGCGGGAATTCGACTTTCAACGCGGTCAGCGGCGACGGTCGCTACGTCACCTATCAGTCGAGTGCCACCAACCTGGTCGGCAGTGACAGCAACGGTGTGGCCGATATCTTCGTTTACGACCGCACCACCGGTGAGACCACCCGCGCCAGCGTCAGTACGGCCGGCACGGAAGCCAACGGTGGGTCGGAATTGCCGGACATCAGCGACAACGGTCGGTTCATCTGCTTCACGTCGGGAGGTACCAATCTCGTCACCGGTGATACCAATACCGTCGACGATGTCTTCCTACGCGACCTGGGCACCGTCTGATCGCAGACGCGCACCGTTAGAGCGTGCGGATGAAGGTGCCATCGGCCGTCGCCTCGATGAAGGCGTTACCGCGCGGGCCGGAGACGTAGATACGCACGACGACATCGTGCACATCGGTGAACACATCGCGGTTGACGATTATGTGCGTCACCTCGCCTTCCTCCACCGCCGCCACGCGCGGGGCTTCAGCTGCCAGGGCGGCGATCGCATCCCAGTTGACGGCGGCGATGGTGAACACCTTGCTAGTTGCGTCGGGGTCGTTGGTTTGTGGGACTGGGGCACCGACCGCACCCGACTGCCACTGGTAGCGGTCGAGGTGATCGAGTTTGATCGGGTCCTGGGCAGTGGCGAACGCGTAACCCGGATAGAGGATGATCTCGACGAAGTTGGTCGGGTCGCCGAGGATGGCGGCATCGAGCGCGGCAACGGTAGCGGCAGGTCCGCCGTCGACGAGCAGCGAGACACCGCTGTCGTCGCCGTCGCCCAGCGGGTTGAACTGGATGGTGTCGGTGACGTCGTTGGCCTTGTCGACCGCATCCTTGGCCGCCAGTACGCCCCACACGGCGGCAGCGATGCCTAACCCGGTGGGGATGATGATGAACAATGCGACCAACCAGAAGCCCCAGTTGCGGTCCTTCTTGACCTTGCGGACGGGCGGCGGTGGCTCCAGGCCCGGCGTGCCCATGTCTTGAGTGCGGAGAAAGGCCCCGGGAGTGGGCGCCAGGCCGTCGCCGACAAGTGGGGTGCTCGCACCGGGGATCGGTGTGCTGCGTGGCGGGCCGCCCGCCGGGGTTGGAGGTGGTTGGTACGACATGTAGCGAGCCTACGCCTACTGCAATCGCGGGAATGTGGCGTCAGCGGGTATCGGCGGGCTACATCGCCAGTGTCGTTCGACTCGTCGTGCGTCGTCGCCGAGGAAGCGAATCGAGATGACCCGTCGACGAGTCGACGAACCTCGCGATCCGTGGAGCGTGAGTGCGTGGAAGAACACCGCGTCGCCGGGGCTCAGCGGCCAGCCGATGATCGGGAACGAGTCGCGATCCTCGTCGATTGCCGGCACCTCGCTGAGCGAGCCTTCAGGGAACCATTTCGATTCGCGCTGCATGAACGTGCGCGGCATCAACCATGGCCCGAGGTGCGTCCCGGCGACGAACTCGAGCGTGCTCTCCGCCGGAACTGGATCGACGGGTAGCCACATGCTGATCACGTCGCGGCCTTCCACGTCGTAGTAGGGCTGATCCTGGTGCCACGGAGTCACCTGTTGTGTGGCGGCCTCCTTGACCAGCAGGTGGTCGTGGTACAGACGGACGCTCCGGCAGCCCATCAAGGTGCGAGCCAATGGGGCCAATGCGTGTGCGAGTTCGAGATACGCGGGAAATCGTTGCCAGTTGCAGAAGTCTTCGAGGAACCGCCCCGGATCGTCGGCAGTGCTGGCGACCTGTGCCAACTCGCTCGGCGACGCGATGTTCTCGTCGACCGCGGCCGTGACCCGCGCGAGCAGGTCGGCGGCGACTGCACCGCGCGCGCACACGGCACCGTCGCGCGCGAAGTCGGCAGCGAGGCGAGAGCGGTCCATCGCCGGAACAATAGGGGCGATTGCGTCACCAGTAGCGAGTCGTACTGCGGGCGTCGCAGGCAACCCTCGATTCCCTAGCGCGCACGCGGGAGTACGGTTCAAGCTATGAACTGGGACCAGCTGTCACAGATCGAGCTTCCGTTTCACGACGACCTCAAGGTGCCCGTCCTCACCGAGGTGAGCTTGGCGCTTCCACGCCCTGAGCCGATCGCCGATGTTGCTGCCGTGGCGCATGCGGGGGTGGTCGCGCGACTCGCTGACTTCGTGACCCCCGGTATGACTGTTGCAGTCGGTGGTGGCAGCCGCGGCCTTGCCGAGCGGGTGGCGCTTCTGTGCGGCACGATCAGCGGCGTACGCGCGCTGGGCGGGGAGCCATTCGTGGTTCCGGCCATGGGCAGCCACGGCGGTGCCCAGGCGCAAGGGCAACTGGCGATGCTCGCCGGCCTCGGAATCACCGAGGAGTCAGTTGGTGCCGAGATCCGAGCGACCATGGACACCGTTGAGGTGGCGCGCACCGCTGACGGCATGCCGCTGTACCTCGATCGCCACGCTGCCGCCGCCGACCGCATTCTTCCCGTCAACAGGATCAAGCCGCACACCTGTTTCAAGGGACCGATCGAGTCGGGTTGCGCCAAAATGGCGGTCGTCGGATTCGGCAAGCAACCAGGCGCGGCGCAGATTCACGCTTGTGGCCCGGTGGAGATGCGCGATCGCATCCTCAACGGAATCGACGCGCTGCGCGCTACCGGCCGACTCCTCGGTGGTGTCGCCTCGCTCGAGTCGGCAGGTGGCGACGTGGTGCGTGTCGCGACGCTCACCGCCGACGATGTCGGCGGCCCCGCCGAGGTCGAACTCACCAACTACGCGCGCGACCTTGTGCCGGCGTTGCCGTTTCCGCAGATCGACGTTCTGATCATCGACAAGGGTGGCAAGGACATCAGCGGTACAACGCTCGATCCGAATGTCACCGGACGATTCTGGGTGCACGGCCTCGCCGATCTTGCCGAGCCCGATGTCAGCGCGATCGTGCTGCTCGATCTCACGCCCGTGTCGGCCGGTAACGCGCTGGGCGTTGGGTTCGCCGACTTCATTCCCGTCTCACTGGCGCGGCAGATCGATTGGCAGAAGACCTATGTCAATTGCTTCACCGCCGGCATCGCCGGTCTGCGCAGAGCGCGCATGCCGATGGTGCTGCCCACCGACGACGATTGCATCAAGGCGGCACTCAGCATGTGCGGCCGTGCTTTCGATCAACCGAAGCGGGTGGTGCGCATCGCAAGCACCCTGCACCTCACGCGCTGTTGGGTGAGCGATCCGCTGCTGCGCGAACTACCGGTAGGCGCCGCCGTCATTGCATGAGGAACATCTCGTGACCGACGCGCTAGTCCATGACCTGCGCGCGATCGTCGGAGCGACGCACGTGCTCACCGACGCCGACATGCGGGCTACGTACGAAACAGACTGGCTGCAGCAGTGGCGCGGGGATACCCCCTGTGTCGTGCGCCCGCAATCGGCCGGGGAAGTGGCGGCGGTCTTGCGGGCTGTGGCCGCGGCCGGCGTTGCGGTCGTGCCGCAGGGTGGCAACACCGGCCTCGTCGGCGGCAGCGTGCCGCGGGGAGGTGCGGTCTTGCTGTCGCTGCAACGCCTCAACTCGCTCGGCGCGGTCGACGCCGCGGCGCAGCAGGTGACTGCCGGGGCGGGCGTCACCATTGAAAGTCTGCAGCACCATGCTCGTGCCGCCGGCTTGGACTTCGCAGTCGATTGGGGAGCGCGCGCCACAGCAACTGTCGGTGGTGCGGTGAGCACCAACGCTGGCGGATCGCGAGTCGGTCGTTTCGGCACGATGCGCGCACAGGTGATGGGATTGCAGGCCGTATTCGCCGACGGGTCGGTTGTCACCCAGCTCGCGGGGCTGCCGAAAGAGACGGCAGGGCCACATCTGCCCAGCTTGCTCGTGGGCAGTGAGGGAACTCTTGCCGTCGTCACCGCGGCGCGCCTACGGCTGGTGCCGTGGTATCGGTGTGCCGCCGCTGCGCTGGTGGCATGCGATTCGTTGCCCGACTCGGTCGACCTGTTGGCGCAGTTGCGCCGGTTGCCAAGTCTCGACGCGGTCGAGTTGCTGATGCCGGAGGCGCTGTCGGTCGCCTGTGACTTCCTTCGAATTGAACCGCCACTCGATCCCACTTCGGCGGCGGCGTTCGTGCTGGTCGATTGCGCCGCGCACACCGATCCAAGTGACGAACTGCTGGTGGTCCTCGCCGATCGGCGAGGCGTGCTGGCAACCGGTCCGCAGCGCGATGTCCTGTTCCGGATTCGTGACCACGTCACTATTGCAATCGGCGCGCTCGGCACCCCACTGAAACTCGATGTCGCAGTACCGGTGGGGCAACTCGATCCCCTCGTGCAGCGAGTTCACGATGCCGTTGCCTCCGCGGCGCGGGCGATCATCTTCGGTCACCTTGCCGAGGGCAACCTGCACGTCAACATCCTCGGCGCCGGCACCGATGCCCCGGCGATCCGTGAGCGAGTGCTCACCGCGGCTGTCGAGCTCGGCGGCACGATCAGCGCCGAGCACGGAATCGGCGTCGCCAAGGTCGACTGGCTGGAGCGCCAGTTGGGTGATGCGGCCTACGCGGCGTTGCGCGCGATCAAAGTTGCCCTCGACCCCGGCAACCTGCTCAATCCGGGCGTGCTTTTCCCGAGCGAGCCTCGGCCGAGTCGAGTTGCGCGCGTGTGAGCAGCGCGTGCATCTGTAAACCCTCGGCGGTCAGTGCTGCGCCGTGATCGGTGCTGCGATCGATTACGCACAGAACGTGCTCGACCTGCGCCCCGAGCGCTCGCAAGTCGTTGCTGCTGAGTACGACCTGGCCACCAGTGGTGATTACGTCCTCAATGATGGTCACCCGTCGGCCGACGACCTCGCACCCTTCCGCCAGTCGCGCGGTGCCGTATTGCTTGGCTTGCTTGCGCACGAACGCGGCGGGAAGCCCGGTGTGTAACGACAGCGCCGTGGCAATGGGTATGCCTCCCATCTCGAGGCCGGCCAATACATCGGTGTCTGCGGGGATCATCGGTGTCATCGCGGCCGCGATTCGCGATAGCAGACCGGGCAAGGCCTCGAACCGGTACTTGTCGAAGTATTCGGTGGCAGTCTGGCCGGATCGCAGCGTGAATGTGCCAGTCAATCGCGAAACGCTGTTGATCTCGTCGGCGAGGTCGGCGAGCGTGTTCATCCATTCATTCTGGCCGGTAGCGCATGGCCGCCATAGCCAAATGAGCTCGCCGAAACTAGGATTGCCTTATGGCAAAACGTGGACCGAAGAATCCGATGTCCGATTCCCACAAGGCAGCGCTCGCAATCGGTCGCTCGGAAGGCAAGGCAGTTCGTGACTATCTCGAGGCTCTGCGGGCCAACAAACCGGTCCGTGGTCGCAGGAGAACGGCGGAATCTATTGCCAAGCGGCTGGCGGCTATCGATACCGAACGGGCCTTCGCCGATGCCGTGAAGGAGTTGCGCCTCGTTCAGGAACGGCTCGATCTGGAGGCCGAGTTAGCGGCCATGGGGACAACTGTCGACACCTCGGCACTGGAAGCCGATTTCGTGAAAGTCGCCAAGTCGTACGGCCGGCGCACGGGAGTTTCATATGCCGCATGGCGAACGGTTGGCGTCGCTCCGACGGTTTTGAAAGCCGCGGGAATTACCCGCAGTCTCTAGTCGATAATCAGCCCGTCGAGCGCGTCGATTCCGAGGCTGGCGTGCCGCAGCATGCGGCCGAGGTCGAAGGCTTCGTCGAGAAGCGCAGCGTCGAGAGTGGCAACCCGCTTGTCGGCTTCGATCAGCGAACGGAATGAACGATTCTCGGCCGATACCTTGGCGGCGACTTCCTGCACGATGCGGTAGGCGACGTCGCGTGCCATTCCTGCGCGTACCAATGCGAGCAGCACTGGCTGGCTGAATACCAAGCCGTTGCTGGCATGAAGGTTGGCAAGCATGCGGTCGGGCAGCACCTGCAAACCCTGCATCAACGTGGTCATGCGCCGCAGAACGTAATACGCAAGCAGCGCGCTGTCGGGCAGCACGATGCGTTCTACGGAGCTGTGAGAAATATCGCGTTCGTGCCACAACGCAACGTCTTGCAGGCCGGCCTGCAGGTTGCCGCGTAGCACGCGTGACAACCCGCTGATCGTCTCGGCCGCGATCGGGTTGCGCTTGTGCGCCATCGCACTGCTGCCCTTCTGGCCGGCAGCGAAACCTTCCTCTACCTCGTGCACCTCTGTGCGTTGTAGATGCCGCAACTCGACGGCGATCAGTTCCATCGTTGTGCCCACGCACGTGCATGCGTAGAGGAATTGTGCATGACGATCGCGAGCGATCACCTGCGTGGCCGGCACTGCCACTAGTGCGAGGGCCGCGGCCACGTCTGCCTCGACTGCGGGGTCGATGTTGCTGTAGGTGCCGACTGCTCCACTGAGTTTGCACACGGCTACCGCCGCGCGCGCTTCGCGCAGCCGGTTTCGATCGCGATCGAGCTGTAACGCCCATAGCGCAACCTTCGCACCGAACGAAGTCGGCTCGGCGTGCATGCCGTGAGTGCGACCGATGGTCACCGTGTTGCGGTGTTCGCGAGCGAGCGCCACCAGCGTGCGTAGCAGATCGGTCGACGCGGCCAGCAGCAGGTCACACGCGTCGCGCAGCATCCAACACCACGCCGTGTCTACGACGTCGCTGCTGGTGAGGCCAAAGTGAATCCACTGCGCTGACGGTCCGCCGATAGCGGCCTGAACGACATCCACGAAGGCGGCGAGATCGTGGTTCGTTGTCTCTTCCCGGGCGCTCACAGATTGCACGAAGGTGTCGTCGACGTCGGGAGCGTTGGCGCGACAGAAGACAGCGTCGCTTGCCGCGATCGCTCCGAGCTTGGCGTGTGCCTCGGTCACGAGCAGCTCGATCTCGAGGTAACGGCGGAAACGCTCGGCCTCGCTGAAGATTGCGGACATCTCGGGAAGTGAATAGCGCTGGATCATTGCCACATCACATAGCTCTCACGCTCGGCTCCGGTGCCGACGATGCTGACCGGCACGCCGACCTCGCGCTCGACGAGCGCGATCAGTGCCCGTGCATGCTCCGGCAACGCTGCTTTGGTGTTGGCACCGCCGATGTCGGTGAGCCAGCCGGGAAGCGTCGCGTACTTCGGGTTTCCCTGCGCGTCGTACGCGGTGCACACTTTGATCTCACTGAAGGTGTCGAGCACATCGAGTTTCGTAAGTGCCAATTCAGTGAGGCTGTTGATGCGCACCGCTTTGCGCAGCATCACGCAATCGAGCCAACCGCATCGGCGTCGGCGACCGGTGACGGTTCCGAACTCACGCCCGATCTCCACCAACTTGTCACCGAGTTCGCCGGTGAGCTCGGTCGCGAAGGGGCCACTGCCGACCCGAGTCGCATAGATCTTGCTGATGCCGACGATTCGGCTGAGGTAGCGCGGCCCAATACCCGTGCCGGTGCACGCGCCACCTGCTGTCGGGTTGGATGATGTTACGAACGGGTATGTGCCGTGGTCGATGTCTAGAAATGTCGCCTGAGCACCCTCCAGCAACAGCTTGTCGCCACGGTCGAGAGCCTCGTGCAGCAAGTCGACGGTGTCTTCGACGTAAGGCACCAAGCGGGCGGCCAACGTTGCGAACTCGGCGACAATTTGCGAACCATCGAGGGCGTCCCCGCCGAGCGCTTTGATCTCCACGTTGTGCGCCTCGGCCTGCGCCATCACCATGGTCGCAAATGCCCCAGGATCGAGAACGTCGCCAACGCGCATGCCGATACGTCGGGCCTTGTCGGCGTAGGCGGGCCCGATGCCCTTCAAGGTTGTGCCGATGAGCGCGTCGCCGCGGGCGGCTTCGTACAACGCATCGAGCGCTTGATGCCACGGAAAAATGAGATGTGCGCGACTGCTCACCCGCAGTCGCGAGCAGTCGACGCCGCGATGCTGCAAGTTGTCGATCTCCCGGAACAGGGTGGGAAGGTCGACGACAACTCCGTTGGCGATCACGGGAACGACGTGTGGGTAGAGAACTCCGCTCGGTATCAGTTGCAGCGCGTAGCGCTCGCTACCGACAACGATGGTGTGCCCGGCATTGTGGCCACCTTGGTAGCGAACAACGTGCGTGTGCTGTGCGGCGAGCAGGTCGATGACTTTCGCCTTGCCCTCGTCGCCCCACTGTGCGCCAAGGACAACGGTGACTGGCATCGGAAGGCGAGCCTAGTGTCTGTTCATGCGCGCCGAAGAGTACGTGGCCTTCGATGCCGTCGGGCTTGCCGGCCTGGTACGCGATGGCGAAGTGACAGCCGAGGAGTTGCTCGATGTCGCACTTGCCCAAGTTGTCGCGACCGACGATGCCATCGCGGCGGTCGTGGATGTGCAAGAAGCTGTCGCCCGCGCCTCGATCGCCGCCGGCCTGCCAACCGGCCCGTTGGCCGGAGTGCCATTTCTGCTCAAGGATCTCGGCTGCGAGGCGATCGACTTTCCGAGCAACATGGGCTCGCGTCTCTACCACGGTTATCGCTATAGATACGACAGCGAGTTGTTCGTGCGCCTCCGCGCCGCCGGACTGGTCACGTTCGGCCGCACTTCCAGTCCCGAGTTCGGCATCGGCCCGACAACTGAAGCCAAGGTCTACGGCCGACCGACGCGTAACCCGTGGAATCGGCTGCACGTTGCCGGCGGTTCCAGCGGGGGGTCGGCGGCAGCGGTGGCCGCCGGTGTAGTGCCAGCCGCGCACGGCAGCGACGGCGGCGGATCGGTTCGAATACCGGCCTCGTCGTGCGGCCTGTTCGGCGTCAAGCCGACGCGGGCGCTGCTTCCCGACGGGCCATCGGCCGGAGAAGGTTGGGCGGGAATGGCCATCGACGGTTTCCTAACCCGCAGCGTGCGCGACACGGCGGCGCTTCTCGACGCAGTAGCCGGGCCCGACATCGGGGCGCCCTACTACGCGCCACCGATCGCCGGCCCATTCCTCGCCGCGATCAATGTTGCACCACGGCGGCTACGAATTGCGGTCAGCGAGCGGTCCTTCACCGGCGAGCCGCTGCACCCGGACTGTGCCGCGGCCGTGCACCAGACGGCGGCGCTCTGCTCGGCGCTTGGCCACGAAGTCACCGAGGCTCAACCGGTGGTCGACATCGAGCGGTTCATGCGGGCATGGTCGAACATCGTCGCCAGCGGTACGCAACTGACGGTGCACTCGCGTGCGGCAGAGTTGGAACGGCCGCTGACCGACGACGACATCGAGCGGGTTACGCGCCTCGCGTGTGAGATGGGCTCGAAGGTGTCTGGGGCCGACTACCTCGCCTCGGTGAATGCTGTGCATGCGGTCGGTCGCGACATGGCGCGCTTCCTGGTGCCGTACGACATGTTGTTGACCGCGACGCTGGCGGAGCCACCGGCCCTGATCGGCCGGTTCCGTTCGGATCGCGACGATGCGTGGACCGACTTCATCGACTACCGCCTGCAACACGTGCTGCCGTACTCACCGTTCACGGCATTGGCAAACGGCACGGGACAACCGGCGATGTCGGTCCCGCTCTCGCTCAACGAGGCTGGTTTGCCGGTTGGTACACACTTCATGGCGCGGGCGGGTGATGACCTTGTGCTGATGCAACTTGCCGCGCAGTTGGAACAAGCTCAGCCCTGGTTCGGCCGGCGGCCCCCTAGCCTTGCCTCGTGACTGCCACCGGTGCGGCAATCGTTGCCGACAATCTGCGCAAGACGTTCGGCGAGGTGGTGGCAGTCGATCACATCTCGCTGGAAGTGCCACGTGGCTCCGTGTTGGGCATGCTCGGCGTGAACGGCGCCGGCAAGACGACGATGGTTCGCATGCTCGCAACTGTGCTGAAACCCGACAGTGGTCGCGCAATGGTGCACGGATTCGATGTCGTCGAGCATCCGCAAGCAGTACGGCGCAGCATCGGGCTTGCTGGCCAAAGCGCGGCCGTCGACGAAAATCTCACCGGTCGTGAGAATCTGGTGCTCGTCGGTCGCCTGACCCATCTGTCGAAATCGACGGCGCGTCAGCGAGCCGACGCACTGCTTGATCAATTCGGCCTCGCCGACGCCGGCAACCGACCGGTACGCACCTATTCGGGTGGCATGCGTCGCCGACTCGACCTCGGGGCCGCGCTTGTTGCTCACCCGCCCGTGCTGTTTCTCGACGAGCCGACCACCGGTCTCGACCCGGCGAGTCGACTCGATCTATGGGGAGTAATCGAGACGCTCGTCGCCGACGGCACGACAGTTCTGCTCACCACCCAGTATCTCGAGGAGGCCGATCGGCTAGCCGACAACATCGTCGTCGTCGACAAGGGGTTGATCGCCGCCGAGGGTTCCGCCAAACAATTGAAGGACCGACTCGGCGACACGGTGATCGAGTTCGAGTTCGCCACGTCGTCCGTTGCTTCCTCGGCCGCGGTGGCGCTCGGTAGCAGCGTCGCCGCCGCCACGATCGTTCGGGTAGTGATGAGCAATGGTTCGGTTACGTTGCGCGATGCGTTGAACTTGTTGGCGGCGGCCGAGATCGTGCCCAGCCACGTCGCATTGCGCGAGCCGACGCTCGACGATGTGTTCCTCACACTCACGCATAGCAGCCCAATCGGTGGCGCTGCCGGGGCGACCGCATGAGCGTCGATGTACCTCGTCGTAACGACGGATTCGTGTGGGCGGTGCGCGACACGCTCGCGATGATTGGTCGCAACCTGACCGTGATCCGGCGGGTGCCGCAGTTGCTCGTGTTCTCGTTCGTGCAACCGCTGATCTTCGTGTTCATGTTCCGGTATGTGTTCGGAGGCGCGATCAAGGTGCCCGGCGGTAGCTATGTCGACTACCTGATGCCCGGCGTCTTCGTGCAGACGGTGGCTTTCGGGGCGATCAATACCGCGATCGGTCTCGCCGAGGACAAGAACAAGGGTTTGCTTGAGCGGTTGCAGTCGCTGCCGATGAGTCGCTCAGCCGTGCTCGCCGGGCGGGTCCTCGCCGACACCATACGCAATGTGCTCATTGTGTCCTTGATGCTGGTCGTGGGCACCATGGTCGGGTTCCACACGCACACCAACGCGCTGAAGGTGGCCGCGGGCGTGGCCCTGATGGTGCTCTTCGGGTTGGCCTTGTGTTGGCTGTTCGCTCTCATCGGGTTGGCGGTACCAAATGGCGAGGCCGCGCAGGCTGCGGCGTTTCCGCTCTTCGCACCCTTGGTTTTCGCGTCGAGTGCGTTCGTCGATCCGCGAACGATGCCGGGTTGGCTGCGCTGGTGGGCCGAACGGCAACCGGTGAGCATCGCGGCCAAGGGGGTGCGCGCACTGATGTTGGGCGGCCCCCAATTCCCGATGGATTACGTGTGGGCGTCGATCGCCTGGTCGCTGGGCATCTCAGCGGTCCTGGCCCCGCTGGCCGTAAGAAAATTCCGCCGCACCTAACCCATCCGGGGGTTTCCTGCACGGAGGTGCGCGTCGGGGGTTTCATGCCTGCACGCAGGCATGAAACCCCCGGGTGGGGTCAGATCAGGCTGTCGCGGCGGTGATTGTGAGCCGGTCGTTGGCTGCGTCGACTGTGATCGCGTCGCCCTCGACGGCCTTGCCCTCGAGAATCAGCATGGCTACCGGGTCGGCGAGCTCGCGCTGGATCAGGCGCTTCAGCGGCCGGGCGCCGAACGCTGGGTCGTAACCCTGGTGGGCGAGCCACTGCATCGCCGCCGGCGAGAGCGAAAGTGTGATGCGGCGCTCGGCCATCCGAACTCGTAGGCGTTCGAGCTGAATGTTCACGATGCGGGTCAGATCTTGCTCGGTCAGTGAGCGGAAGCGGATGATGTCGTCGACGCGGTTGATGAACTCCGGTCGGAAGAAACCGAGCGGATCACCCTGCAAGTTGCTGGTCATGATCAGTACGACATTGGTGAAGTCGACGGTGCGTCCCTGCCCGTCGGTCAGTCGCCCGTCGTCGAGCACTTGCAAGAGCACGTTGAACACATCGGGGTGTGCCTTCTCGATCTCGTCGAGCAACACCACGCTGTAGGGGCGACGCCGCACGGCTTCGGTCAGCTGGCCGCCCTCGTCATACCCCACGTACCCGGGAGGCGCGCCGATAAGGCGCGTGACGGAGAACTTCTCCATGTACTCGCCCATGTCGATGCGCACCATCGCCTTGTCGTCGTCGAACAGAAATTCGGCAAGGGTGCGGGCCAGCTCGGTCTTGCCGA
The DNA here is from genome assembly GCA_016213665.1 of Actinomycetota bacterium. Taxonomy (GTDB): domain Bacteria; phylum Actinomycetota; class Acidimicrobiia; order Acidimicrobiales; family Ilumatobacteraceae; genus UBA668. The sequence goes on from JACQZX010000012.1 coordinate 13,694, forward strand.
CACCGGTGGGGCCGAGGAACATGAACGATCCGATGGGTCGGTTGGGATCGGCAAGTCCTGCGCGTGAACGCCGCACCGCGTTGGCGACGGCCGTTACGGCATCGTCCTGGCCGATCACGCGTTGGTGCAGTTGTTCCTCGAGGTGTACGAGCTTGGCCATCTCGCCTTCCATCAGTCGACTCACCGGCACGCCCGTCCACTTGCTGACCACTTCGGCGATGTCTTCGGCGTCGACCTCTTCTTTCAGCATGCGGTTGCCCAACTGCAGCTCATCGAGATGACCTGTCGCCTCGTTGATGCGTCGTTCGAGTTCTGGGATGCGCCCGAACCGAATCTCGGCCGCGACGTTGAGATCTGACTCACGTTCGATCTGCGTGCGCAACTGCTCGAGTTCTTCTTTCAGTGAGCGAATTGCATCGATGGCCTGCTTCTCGTTCTCCCAATGCACCTTCATCTCGTGCACCTGCGCGTTTAGCGCAGCCAACTCATCGACCAACGCATCGAGTCGCTCCTTGGATGACGTGTCGGTCTCCTTTGACAACGCGACCTGCTCGATCTCCAGTTGCAGAATGCGCCGTTGTACAACATCAATCTCGGTGGGTACCGAGTCGATCTCGATGCGCAGCTTGCTCGCCGCCTCGTCCATCAGGTCGATCGCCTTGTCGGGAAGGAAGCGGTTGGTGAGGTAGCGGTTCGACAGCACCGCCGCGCTCACGAGCGCGCTGTCCTGGATGCGCACACCGTGGTGTACCTCGTAGCGCTCCTTGAGGCCGCGCAGGATGCCGATGGTGTCCTCTACGCTCGGCTCGCCGACGTAGACCTGCTGGAATCGCCGCTCGAGCGCGGGATCCTTCTCGACGTGCTTGCGATATTCGTCGAGCGTGGTCGCGCCAATCATGCGCAACTCACCACGGGCCAGCATCGGCTTGATCATGTTGCCGGCGTCCATCGCCCCTTCGGCCCCGCCGGCGCCCACAATCGTGTGGATCTCGTCGACGAAGGTGATGATCTCGCCGGCGGCGTCGGTGATCTCCTTCAGCACTGCCTTGAGGCGCTCCTCGAACTCACCGCGATACTTCGCGCCGGCGAGCATGCTGCCGATGTCGAGGCTGATCAGCCGCTTGTCCTTGAGCCCCTCGGGCACGTCGCCGTCGGCGATGCGGCGGGCGAGCCCCTCGACGATCGCGGTCTTGCCGACCCCTGGTTCGCCGATGAGTACCGGGTTGTTCTTGGTGCGGCGGCTGAGCACCTGGATGACGCGGCGTATCTCGTCGTCGCGGCCGATCACCGGGTCGATCTTGCCATCGCGGGCTCGCTGAGTGAGATCTTGGCCATACTTCTCCAGCGCGGCGAAGTTCTCCTCCGGGTTCTGGCTGGTCACGCGATGGCTACCACGCACTTCCCTGAGAGCCTGCAGCAACTCCTCGCGACCGATGTCGAGGTTGTCGCTCATCGCAGTTAGCAGGTGCTCTACCGAAAGGAAGTCGTCCTTCAGATCCTTCTGCAGTTGCTGGGCGTTCTGCACGACCGAATCGAGTTCGCGACCGAGGCGTGGTTCGTTGCCGCCGTAGGCCTTGGGCAGCTTGGCGACCGCTTCGTCGGCCCGATTGCGAACCATCAGCGGGGCGAGGCCGAGCTTGGCCAAGACGGCCGGAACAATCGTGTCTTCCTGGCGCATCAGCGCCGCCAGCAGGTGATCGGGGGTCAGCTCCGGGTTTCTCAGCGACTTTGCCTGCTCGAGCGCGGCGGCAAAGGCTTCGTTGGTCTTCAGGGTCCATTTCTTGGGGTCGAGAGCCATATTCCCAGCATACCTTCCATCAGAAAACTTGCTACGAGTCGTATCAGGATTGCCTGAATTCAGGCAACGATCTGCAGGTCAATAACCAGACGCTCCGGGCTGTGCAGGGTGGTCACGGTGAACGGGTATTCGTCGTCCAGCCCGATTGCCCAGATGGACATCCCTTCGAAGTTCTCGGTTTCACGCAACTCCAGTATGTGGTCGACGTTGGTCGGGAACAGCTGCGTGTCGCCGCCATATCCGTCGCCCTCCATAGTTGGCATCCACATCGCCATCCGCAGCAGCAGCGTGTGGTCGCCGGCGACCTCCGCGAACTCGTCGCTCTCACCGAGCCGCACCGGCCCGTCGACGTACTCGATTGCCCAGCCGGGGAACTCGCCCGTGCCGCCCAGCTCGATCACGATCCGCTCGAAGCACGGGTGAGCGCCTGTGCGGATGTCGACGCCGACCAGGCTCGACATCAGCAACGGGTCGCCGCTGCCCCGTGGGCCGACATCGCCGATGTCCGGGCACGCCGGGGCCGCCGCGCTGCTAGCCGTGCTCGTCGCGCCCGGTTCGCCGGTGGTCGACACAGCTGAGGATCGCTCACTGGAACATGCCGCCACCAAGAGCAGCGCAATAGCGGCCACCGTCGACCTGTTCACGTCCTCAGCATGTACCTAAGTGGCGAGTGAGAGAAGGGTCCTTTGGTCACTGTGCGGCGAGCAGTCGGACGTCGTATGACTTGAAGATGCTGTCGCTGGTTACCAGGTCGAGGCCCTCGGTGATCGCCTGCGCGATGAGCATGCGGTCGAATGGATCGGCGTGGTGCTGAGGCAGGCCGCTGGCTGCCTCGGCATGTTGGAAGGTGATATCGAGCGGATCGAAACCGTGCTTGCGACACTCGCCGGCGAATCCGGCCGGCGCGGTCAGCTTCCCGAGCGCCCGCTTGATCTCGACCTCCCACACCGACGCCGCAGACACCAACACCGTGGTGCGGGGATCTTCGATGAAGGTTCGCACCCGCCTCGTGAGTGTGTCGGGCGCGCTCAATGCCCACAGTGCCACATGGGTGTCGAGCAGCAGTTGCCTCACGTGCGCTCACCGGCAAACGCCGCCGCGACTTCGGCGGGCAACTCGTTGAAATCGTCGGGGATTACCACCTGACCCTGCCATCCACCCAGAACTCGACGAGTCGCCACGGGTCGGAAGGGGACGAGTTTGGCGACCGGCACGTTGTGGCTGGCCACGCCGGGGGTTTCATGCACGTGTGCGGGCATGAAACCCCCGACCAACTCGGCGCTGCAGCAAACCCCCGGGATGGGCTAGCGGCGGAGGAGGTCTTTGGCGATATGGGTGATCTGGATTTCGTCGGTGCCGGCGTAGATCTGCAGCACCTTGGCGTCGCGCGCCAGTTGCTCAACTCGGAACTCGCTCATGTAGCCGTTGCCGCCGTGCAACTGCACCGCCTCCATCGCCACCTCGGTAGCGGCCCGCGCCGAGTACAACTTCATCGCCGAC
>JACQZX010000119.1 GCA_016213665.1 Actinomycetota bacterium
ATGTAGACATATCACGATATATCGTGATGCTACACTAGATCCAGCCACAGGAGGCACGCATGCGATCCAGATTCCATGACCGGGCACGACACGATGACCGGTCACGACGCGATGACCGATCAGCACAGGACCGGGGCGAATTCGGTTTCGGGCGACACGGCGGACCGCCCCATCGCGGCCCGCGCCGCACGCGCCGGGGCGATATTCGAGTAGCCCTACTGAGCGGGCTCGACGAAGCACCGGCCCACGGTTACGAACTGATCCAGCGCTTGTCCGACCGAACCGGCGGCAGGTGGAAGCCGAGCCCGGGTTCGGTGTACCCGACGTTGCAGTTGCTGGAGGACGCCGGTTTCGTGTCGGCGAGCCAGCAGGACGCGAAGCGCGTCTACGCGATCACCGACGCTGGGCGAGCGGAACTGCAAGCCAAGATGGCCGCGGCCGGTGGTTCGCCGCCGTGGATGAACTCGGAGTCGACAGGCAGCCACGACGACCTGCGCAAGGCAGTCGCGCAGCTGATGATCGCGGCCAAGCAAGTGGGCATGGCCGACAACCAAGCCCACATCGACGCGACCGTCGGCATCCTGAACGAATCCCGCCGCAAGCTGTACCAGCTACTCGCCGAAGCGTAAGTCGGGCGCTCAGTTGATTTTGCGGATGCGATTGTTGTCGCTGTCGGCGACGTAGATGTTGCCGGCGGCATCGACGGCCACCCCGGTCGGAGTGCTGAATTGGGCGGCGGCGCCGATGCCGTCGAGGTAGCCGAAGGTGGAGCCGGCGAGGGTGGTGACCACACCGGCGGCGGTGACTTTGCGGATCAAATTGTTGATGCTGTCGGCGACGTAGACGTTGCCGGCGGTGTCGACGGCCACCCCGAACGGAAAGCTGAATTGGGCGGCGGCGCCGGTGCCGTCGGCGGACCCTGATGTTGAGCCGGCGAGAGTGGTGACCACACCAGCGGCGGTGACTTTGCGGATGCGATGGTTGCTGGTGTCGGCGACGTAGACGTTGCCGGCGGTATCGACGGCCACCCCGCTCGGAACGCTGAATTGGGCGGCGGCGCCGGTGCCGTCGGCGAACCCGGCGGTGGAGCCGGCGAGGGTGGTGACCACACCAGCGGCGGTGACTTTGCGGATGCGATGGTTGCCGGTATCGGCGACGTAGACGTTGCCGGCGGTGTCGACGGCCACCCCGCGCGGACTGCTGAATTGGGCGGCGGCGCCGGTGCCGTCGGCGGGCCCGGATGTGGAGCCGGCGAGGGTGGTGACCACGCCGGCGGCGGTGATTTTGCGGATGCGATGGTTGTTGGTGTCGGCGACGTAGACGTTGCCGGCGGTGTCGACGGCCACCCCGCGCGGAGTGAAGAATTGGGCGGCGGCGCCGGTGCCGTCGGCGGACCCGGATGTTGAACCGGCGAGGGTGGTGACCACTCCGGCGGCAGTGATTTTGCGGATGAGATTGTTGCTGAAGTCGGCGACGTAGACGTTGCCGGCGGCATCGACGGCCACCCCGGCCGGAAAAGCGAATTGGGCGAGGGCTCCTTCGGCGGACCCGGATGTGGAGCCGGCGAGGGTGGTGACCATGCGTAGGAAGCACTTGACCGAAGCATTGTGTTCGTGGTCGGAGCCGTTGATGATGGTGCCGGGTAGTGCGCCGGCGGTGCAGGCGCTGCCGTCGGCGGGTCCGGTGGTGGTGGCTTGGTAGTAGCCGACGACATCGACGAGCACGTGGGTGGTTGGTCCGGCGATTTCGAAGGCGTTGTAGGTGATCTCGATTTTGCCGGTGTCACCACCGACGGTTGGTATTGACACGATGACTGCGTTGGGTATTACGTCTCCGGCCAGAAAGTTGAGGTTGGAGGTGGAGGGTGCGCCGGCGGCGTCGGCGGGGCGTACCGATAGGAAGCCCGCGGCGGTGGGGGCGACGACGGTGACGTTCAAGGCGACTGCGGTGGCGCCGGTGGGGACGACGATTTGGGTGCCGTCGGCGGTGGCGATGCTGCCGGTGATTTGTAGGTCGCGTGATATCGGTGAGGTGAACACGCCGGTGAGGCCGAGGTTGTTGCGGGTGTCGAGTACCCGTACGGGGGTGACGGAGACGAACGATGAGGAGGTAGAACCGGTGGCCGCGTTGCCGATGTAGATGCCACCGGCACCGAAGGAGACCGCTACAGCGGCGCCGATCGCGGCCCACCGCGAGCGCCAACCCCGACGTCGAGATTGCTGCATGTCGATCGCTGTAGTCGTGGTTGTCATCGCACCCTCCAGAAACAGACAAGCGGGCCACCCCAGCCCGATCTGACGGGCACCTTAGACCAGCCACAAAGACCGCAAAACCCCCGGGCGTTGCCTCCGATCTTGGTGACCGAACAAGTGTTCGATAAGGTTGCGAACCCTTATGGGGTTCAACAACCCGAACATGTCGTGGAGCGAACTGGAAGCGAAGTTGTCGGGCCGCGGGCGCGGGAAGGATGGACGAGCACCGGGTAGCCCATCGTGGAATGCTGGCGGCGATGGACCGGCTTGGGGGCGTAAACGCCAGCCCTACGAGCCGCCGCCGGCAGCCGACACCACAACGCGACCTGGCGGCAGTCGGGTTCCCTACGCGGAACTGCACTGCCACAGCAACTTCTCCTTCCTCGACGGGTCGTCGCATCCCGAGCAACTGGCCGAGGAGGCGGCACGGCTGGGGCTGGAAGCGTTGGCGATCACCGACCACGACGGTTTCTACGGCGTGGTGCGCTTCGCTGAGGCGGCGCGCACGGTTGGCCTGCCGACGGTGTTCGGTGCCGAGATCTCGCTCACCACCCCCGGTCGGGCGGCGCGCAGCGAAACCGACACGCACCATCAGATCGATACCGGCATGGTTCCCGACAGTCATGCCCCCGACCCACACGGCGAACATCTGCTCGTGTTGGCCGATGGGCCTACCGGTTATGCGCGCCTCGCTCGCGCGCTGAGCCTTGGTCACCTGGCGGGCGAGAAGGGAGCACCGCAATTCGCGTTCGACGACGTTGCCGACGTGGTCGCCGGCCACGCCTGGGTGCTCACCGGTTGCCGCAAGGGCGCGGTGCCGTCGGCGTTGGTGAACGAAGGACCGCGCGCAGGAGCGCGCGAGTTGCAGCGAATGGTTGCCGCCTTCGGTCGCGATCGCGTGTTGGTGGAGTTGTGGGATCACGGCAACCCCCTCGATTCCGCGCGCAACGACGCGCTCGCCGAGTTGGCGGCGCGCAACGACATCGGTTGCGTCGCCACCAACAACGTGCACTACGCCACTCCCGCTCAACGCCGGTTGGCCACGGCGATAGCGGCGGTGCGTGCGCGCAGCAGTCTCGACGAACTCGACCCGTGGTTGCCGGCCTCGGCGAGCGCCCATCTGCGCAGCGGCGCGGAACAGGCGCGTCGTTTCCTGCGCTATCCGGGCGTGGTCGAACTGGCCGCCGAAATCGGACGTGCGGCCGCGTTCGACCTGTCGTTGGTGGCACCCAAGCTGCCGCCCTTCCCGTGCCCGCGTGACCCCGATGGAGCAGAGCTCACCGAGATGGCCTACCTGCGCCTGCTGGCAGAAGCGGGTGGTCGTCGGCGATACGGCGAGCGGCCGGGGCCACACGAAGACCTGTCGCTGCGTGCGCGCGCGTGGCGCACCATCGATCACGAACTGACGGTGATCGAAGGTCTCGGTTTCGCCGGTTACTTCCTGGTCGTGTGGGATCTCGTCGAGTTTTGTGGTCGCGCCGACATCTACTGCCAGGGTCGGGGGAGTGCCGCCAACAGCGCGGTCTGTTACGCGTTGGGCGTCACCAAGGCCGATGCCGTCAGCCTTGGCTTGTTGTTCGAGCGCTTCTTGTCGCCCGAACGCGATGGTCCACCCGACATCGATATCGACATCGAATCCGATCGCCGCGAAGAAGTGATCCAGTACGTGTATCAGCGTTACGGCCGTCACCACACCGCGCAGGTCGCCAACGTCATCACCTACCGCGCCCGTTCGGCGGTGCGCGACATGGCCAAGGCGTTGGGTTATGCGCCCGGCCAGCAGGATGCGTGGAGCAAGCAGATGGATGCATGGGGCACGGTCAGCACCACCGCCGGGCAACGCGATCACGAGATTCCGTCGGTGGTGCTCGAGCTCGCCGCCGAGATCGAAGACTCGCCGCGCCATCTCGGCATCCACTCCGGCGGCATGGTGATCTGCGATCGGCCGGTCATCGAGGTGTGCCCGGTTGAGTGGGGGCGAATGCAGGATCGCAGCGTGCTGCAATGGGATAAAGACGACTGTGCCGCGGCCGGCCTGGTGAAGTTCGATCTGCTCGGTCTCGGCATGCTCAGCGCGCTGCACTACGCGGTCGATCTCATACGCGAGCACCGCGGCTACGAAGTGGATCTGGCCACCATCCCGCAAGAGGACGATGTCTACGCGATGCTCTGTCGCGCCGACACGGTCGGCGTGTTCCAGATCGAGTCGCGCGCGCAGATGGCGACGCTGCCGCGGTTGAAACCGCGTCGGTTCTACGACCTGGTGGTGGAGGTTGCGCTGATTCGCCCCGGCCCGATCCAAGGTGGTTCGGTGCATCCCTACATCCGCCGCCGCAACGGGCTGGAACCGATCACCTACCTGCACCCGCTGTTGGAGAACTCGTTGGGCAAGACCCTTGGCGTGCCGCTGTTCCAAGAGCAGTTGATGCAGATGGCGATCGATGTTGCCGGCTTCTCGCCCAGCGAGGCCGACCAGTTACGCCAGGCAATGGGTTCCAAACGCAGTCGCGCACGCATGGAGATGCTCAAGGCGCGCCTGTTCGAAGGTATGGCTGCGCGCGGCATCACCGGCGAGGTGGCCGAGGAGATCTTCATGAAGATGGCTGCGTTCGCCAACTACGGCTTCCCCGAATCGCACAGCGTCAGCTTCTCGTACCTCGTCTATGCCTCGTCGTGGATCAAGTTTCACGAACCGGCTGCGTTCTGTGCGGCGTTGCTCAACGCGCAGCCGATGGGTTTCTGGAGTCCACACTCGCTGTGTCAAGACGCCCGCCGCCACGGTGTGGTCGTGTTGTCTCCCGATCTCAACGCGTCGAACGCGCTCGCCACGCTCGAGCCATGCCCCGACTCGGTCGGTGGCGTCGCAGTGCGTCTCGGCATCGGCTCCGTTCGTGGCCTGGGCAGCGACCTCGCCTTGACGATCGCGGCCGGGGGGCCGTACACATCGTTGGAGGATCTTGTGCGGCGGGTACCCGCACTCGACCTTGCGCAATTGGAGGCGATGGCCACTGCCGGCCTGTTCGAGCAGAGCCTGGCGATGGAGCGCCGCCAGGCGCTGTGGGCGGTTGGAGCGGCCGTGCAATCGCGGCCCGGTCGGTTGGAAGGGATAGTGGTCGGTGAACGGGCACCGAACCTTCCCGGCATGGAACCGATGGAGGTCGCGGTCGCCGACTTGTGGGCGACGGGCATCGCCCCGAATGGTCATCCGACCCAATTCCTGCGCGAGGCACTTGCGCGACAAGGCGTTGTCACTGCCGCCGGGTTGTGGGAGTGCGAACCGCGCAGCAAGGTGTCGGTAGCCGGCATCGTCACCCATCGGCAACGGCCGATGACGGCGCAAGGCGTGACGTTCATGAACCTGGAAGACGAGACCGGGCTGATCAACATCGTCGTATCGAAGGGTTGCTGGGCGCGCCATCGCAAGGTGGCCAGGGGTGCACCCGCACTTTTGATCCGTGGCCGGTTGGAGCGCAGCGAGGGCGTCATCAACATCAGCGCCGAACAACTCACCCCGTTACCGATCTCCACCCATCGCCCCAGCCGCGACTTCCGCTGAACACGCGCGACAATGCACACGTGACTGTCGTGTTGCCCATTGCAAGGCGCTGGTTCGAGCGAACACGTATCGACGATGCGATCACGTTGCTCTGGGAGCCGCACGTGATCGCGCTCATGCGCTGCAACATCTGGCATGTTCGCGGCCGCCATCGCGACCTGATCATCGACACCGGAATGGGAGTGTGCAGCCTCGTCGAAGAACTCGGCGAACTGCTCGACAAGCCGGTAACCGCCGTCGCTACTCACGGCCACGACGATCACATCGGCGGGCACCACGAGTTCGCCGAGGTGATTGCACATCCTTTGGAGGCACCGCTGCTGCAGGCGGGGGCGCTGACCACGCTCGACATCGTCGCCGGTTGGGGTGCCGATGTGGTGGCGATGCTCGCCGGCTCCGGGTATCCGATGGACGCGGCCTATTTCGTCGACGCGCTACCTGCTGGCTACGCGTTCGACCAGTACCGCCAACAACCCGCGCGGGTGACTCGACTGATCGACGAGGGCGATGTGGTCGACATTGGTGATCGATCATTCGAGGTGTTGCATCTGCCCGGCCACTCACCCGGGTCGATCGGCCTCTGGGACGCAGCCAGCGGCACGCTGTTCTCGGGCGACGCGTTGTACGACGGACCGCTGCTCGATGAACTCGCCGAATCGAACATCACCGACTACTGCGCGACGATGCGGCGGTTGATGACATTGCCTGTCACGACGGTGCACGCCGGCCATGACCCGAGCTTCGGGCGCGGGCGTTTGCACGAGCTGTGCCGCGCCTACCTCCGTCGCCGGGGCTGACCGACCAGCGCCTGACGCAACACAGGATTCAGCGTCGAGCGCGGTTGGTGAGGTAAGCCCCAAGCACTGCGATGCCGCAGCCGACGATCGCCAGAATCGCCACCGACTCGTGTCGCACCAGTGCACCGAGCAGCAGTGAGACCACCGGCACCAGGTACACGCTGACCGATGCACGTGTGCTGCCGAGGCGTCCGGCGTTGTTGGCCATCGCTACGAATGCAAGCGCAGTGCCGAGCACGCCGAGTGCGACCATCGCCATGAACGGACCCCACGCGAACTGAATGTCGTCGAGCGACGGAATTGCGAACGGCGTTATCAGCACGAACGCGATCCCTTGCGCTCGCCACAGCACTGGTAGGCCGCCGTACTTCTGCTGCAGTGGCACGGCAAGGTTGAGCGCGAATCCGTAGAGCACGAGTGCGACGAAGATCAGCCCGATGCCCGACCACGCGTTCTCGCCGCCGCCACCGGACGCGAGCGCGATCAGCAAGACCCCGGCAAACCCGACAATCACTCCGATGATCTGCTGTTTTGGGGGGAGCCTCCGTGCAAGGAAGGCGGCGACGACCGTGATGAACAGCGGTGTCGCGCCGTTCAGCATGCCGGTGACGGATGAGGACACCCGCTCCTCGGCGAACGGGAAGATCGACAGCGGCACCGCCATCCAGATGACGCCGAGCAGCAAGATGCGCCGCATGTCGTGCGGCTCGATCTTTGCTCGACGTGCGCTCGGGAACACGCCGAGGGTTGCGAACCCGAATCCGACTCGCATCGGTGTGATAACTGCGGCCGGGAAGGCCGCCAGTCCTTCAGCGATGAAGTAGAAGGAAGTGCCCCACACAAGCCCGGGGGTGGCCAAGCGCAACCAGTCGAACGGCGACATGTGCGTTGCCCCACCGGCGCCCGGGCCGGCAGCCGAAGTGGGAGCGGCGGTGGTAGTCACGCTCCGAGGCTACGGCCGACGCAGGAAATCGAACAGCGGATTTCGGACGTCGCTCTCGGATCAGCGGCGTTGCAACGACGCGCTCAGCTTGGCGTCGGGTTCGGGCCGCGCCCCCAGGTGCTCGATCACCCAAGCCGAGATCGTGGTGGCAAAACGGGCGGCGGCGACAGCATCGCCATGTTCCAAGTAGTGGGCGAGGAAGCCGCCGGCGAAGGAGTCGCCGGCACCAGTTGCATCGACGAGGTTGTTGGTGCCGGCGGGAATGTGGGTGCCAACGCCATGCTCCCAAACGAGCGCGCCGTCGGCGTCGAGCTTCAGCATTATCAGCGCCGTCGGGAACAGGTCGGCAAGGCCCGCTGCGATCTCGGCCGGTTCGTCAAGCCCACCGGTGAGAATGCTGCCTTCTTCTTTGTTCGGCAGCAATATGTCGATACCGAGGTCTTGAGTAACAGCCAGAAACTGTGCGACGCCCATCTCGCCGATCATCTGGAAGGAACCAGGGTCGAAGGAGAGCGTGGCTCCGCTCGACTGTGCGAGCTGCGCCGCCGACCGAGCGGCAGCACGAGGTGGGTCGATGAAGAACGACCAAGCCGTGAGGTGCATGTGACGGGCGCGACGGATCACGTCGCGCGGTAGATCCTGCGGCAATAGGTAGAAGTCGGCACCGTGCCCCGAGATCATCGAGCGCTCGCCCGTGTGGTCCACGAACACTGCCACCGAACCGGTGAGGTGCGCTTCGGTTTCGACGAAGTGAGCGACGACGTGTTCGCGATCGAGGTCTTCCTGCGCGAGTCGGCCGAAGTGATCACGGCCGATCTTGCCGATGAACTCGGTGGCCATGCCGGCACGACTTGCCCACACCGCAACGTTGGCGGCGCTGCCGCCAGGCGTGAGCATTACTTCGCCGAACGTGTCGCCGCCGCGCAGCAGTTCGCGATTGGTGCGAATGAGAACGTCCCAGGCGAAGTCGCCGATTACGCACATGGGTGCCGACACGCCGGGCACGGTAACAGCTGGTGCGGCGTGATCGCTCAGTCGGCGCGAGCGTGCGAGACGGAAGCCGTTGCCGCGACGACTCCGAGGCCGATGAAGACGGTGCCGGCAACCCAACGGCGCACGAACGGAAGCGTCTTGCCGTTCAACAAGACAGCTCGCAGGTTGCTGGCGATCAGCGAGTAGGTGCTGTCGGTGCAGAAGCCGATCCCGACGAATACCAGACCCAGTATCAGCGCCTGCAGACCGGGACGCCCGTTCTCCGGGTGGATGAACTGCGGCAGGAACGACACGAAGAAGAGCGCGACCTTCGGGTTGAGCACATTGACGACGACGCCTTGGCTGAAGGAACGCCGAATGCTGACGCCCGGCTGGTCGGGATCGATGGCTGTTGCCGGTTGCAACAGCGTGCGCACGCCGACATACATGAGGTAGCCGGCACCCAACCACTTGACGGTGTCGAAGGCGGTGGCGGAGGTGGCCAGCACTGCCGACAGGCCGGCGGCAGCGGCCATCGCGTGTGCAAGGTTGCCGAGTGTCAGCCCGACAACGGCGGCAAGCCCCGCTTCACGCCCGTCGCTGACGCTGCGGTTGACGATGTAGAGCACCGCCGGTCCGGGAATCAGCAACAGCAGGATCGAGGCGCCGGCAAAAGCGACGATGACGCTGGCGGAAGGCATCTAATCGTTCGGCTGGTCGCCGAGGCCTTCGTTGAATGCCTTGTACAGCTCATAGATCGACTTGCATTCCTCGCAAAGCGGCAACTGCTTCGGATCCCGCGAAGGCACCCAGATGTGCCCGCAAAGTGCCTCGACGGGTGTGCCATAGATGCGGGCCTCCAAGACTTTGGCGGCGGCGTTTTCACCTGGCGCGGTCTTGACGATGTGAGCGTTCGCCGGCTTGCCGGTCTCGAGCACGTGCTCGGTGTCGAGGACCGTGCGGGTGGACGTTGACGTGGACGTTGATGTGATCGTGGCCGGGCTGCTCACCGCGACAGTCAAGCCGCTGGGTGAGGATCTGCGCAACCGGGTTACGATGGCGGTGATGCCGCTGTACGAGTTCCGCTGCCGCACCTGCGACGAGACGTTCGAGCTGCGTCGCCCGATGTCGAGCGCCGGCGACCCGGCCACCTGCCCGCACGGCCACGGCAATGCCGTCAGGTTGCTCTCGGTCTTTGCAAATGTAGGTGCCGCTGGTGCGCCGGCGGCGACCGCGTCTGTTGGGCGACCGGCCGGCGGTGGTGGCTGCGGCGCAGGCTGCGGCTGCGCACACTGAACGGCCTCATTGAGCGGCGGTTGCACGCATCAGTCGTCGAGCTGGAGGCCACTCACTGTTTCCACCTCGTGCTTCCGGTAACCGCTCGGTGCCTGGTTGCGCTCCAGCGCGAAGAAGAGCACGGTGCAGAACCCGGCGCTCACTGCCAGCGCGCCGAGCGATATCGGCACGACCAGTGCCCAGCCGAGTAATCGACCGATGATCCCGCTCGCCGGACGTTCACCCGACCCCGGTGTGTAGAGGTCGAGCGCCTCAGGCACGGAGGTGACGAGCGCGACGACGCCTGTGACCAACCAGACTCCCGACCATGCGAACAGATCGGCACCGAAGGTCTTGCGGAACGCCTGGTACGAGCGGTGGAAGGCCCGCGACATTCCGCAGTTGAACACCGCCGACGCAGGGACGGCGTAGGAGAGGGCGTAGCCGAACACAAATGATCCGACGGTCCTGATCAGTGAGCTCGCGGTCGAGGTGCTCGTTGCGAAGTCGAGCCAGCCGAGTACCGCTGCGCAACATGCGAACGCCGGCAATCGCCTGCCCAGGTGTCGCCAGACGTCGCGGACGCGGTTATGCCCTTGGCCGATCCAGCGCGAGTACAGCCACGACGCGACGATGAATTGCACACACAGCGTTGCCATCAACCTGACCCCGATCATCAGCGGGCGCAGTCGAGAGTGCGCGCCGGGGCTGCCGGCTCGACCAGCTACTTTCCACGACACCAGGGCGACGACCATGGCCAAGGCGGCGCCGCCGAGTACCCGCAGCAGGAAGCGATCCTTCCAGAGCGCTCGCGCGGTGGTTAACACCACAGCCACGCTGTCGCGCAGCACGGCACGCTTGCGATGAAGCACGTGCCGAACTCGGGTGGGTTGGGAACTGGTCATTGGGGCAGTCACGTATGTGATGGTATGTCGGTATGACCGTGTTGATCGATGAACCACGTTGGTGGTTCAAGGATCGTCTTTGGTCGCACTTGGTCAGTGATTGTTCTCTCGACGAGCTGCACGCATTTGCGGAGCAGGTAGGCATACCGCGCCGAGGGTTTCACGGCGATCACTACGACGTCCCGCAGGAATACCACGCCACGGCGGTAGCGCATGGCGCACAACCGGCGCCGGCCCGCGACATCGTGCGCCTTCTGCGCGCCGCCGGGCTACGGCTGACTGCGGCCGAGCGTCGTATGAGTAGCTGACACCCTAAATCTGGCCGACCCATCAAACCTGGCCGACCCAGCGCTCCGGTTCGCCGAGCAGCTCGCGCGGACTTTGCGCGCCGGACTCGGTCACGACGAACCATTCGATCAACGTGATGCCGTACGTCGCGGCCAACGTGCTGGCCTCCATCCAGCGATCGAGATCGCCTGGCAGCACGCAGCCGCCTGGGCGAATAGAGGCAAGCACCAACGCTGTGGCCGTATCGACGCGCTCGGCCGCACGCGACATGCACTCGGCGACAGGTAAAATCGAGTCGGCGTCGACCGTTCCGGAGATGACGGTGATGACGCCGCCACGGCCGTGAGCGTCGAGGACGAATGCAAGTGTCTCGGGCTGGAGCGGCTGCGTGACCGCCATGAACACCACTCGCAATGCATCGGCAGCGCAACGCACGGGCAGTGGCTTACGGGTTTCGGCAATCGACATGTGTGACCTCCGCGGTATGGCGGCTCGCGAGCTATGAGCGCGAGCCGTGTGGTTGGAACCGGGGAAGCCGTTCGAACACAACCTACGGAAGGGGTCAGACATAGATCGGTGTTGATTGCTACGCTGCCGCGATGGCCGTCGTGACCATCTATCACAATCCACATTGAAACTCCTCCAACAATGCCGTGAGCATTGCCGAGGAGTTGGGTGTCGAAGCCGATGTCGTGAACTACATCAAGGCGCCGCCCGATGAGGCGACGCTGCGCGCCATCATCGCCAAACTGGAAGATCCCTTCACCGACCTCGTGCGCCGCGACAGCATGTGGCAGAAACTTGGCTTGCAGGAGTCAGACGTCGCCACCAAGGATCAGGTTGTCGAGCTGCTGGTGAAACACAAGCAACTGTTGCAGCGACCCGTGCTGGTAACGAAGAACAAGGCGATCATCGGGCGGCCGAAGGAGCGAATCGTCGCGTTGCTGACGTGAGTTGCAGCAGCCCGCCTATCGACCGCGCGAGCGACCACCGAGCGCTTGCAGTACCAGCAGTAACAACACGGCTCCGGCGGCGGCAACCAACACCGCGCGCAGGTCGAACTCGTTGATGCCACGCTTGCCGGCGGCCTGCATCAGTGCACCACCGATCAGCGCGCCGATCACGCCGACAGCGACGGTGTACATGCAACCGGCCTTGTCGTCGCGCACGACCCAGCGGGCAAGCATGCCGGCGAGTAATCCGACGATGATCCAGGCAATCAGGTTCATGACGACACGTTAAGCGCGATCGAAGATCAGCACGAACTCGAGCAGGCCGTGATCTTCGGTGGTGATCGTGGCCCTCGACGGGTTCGGAATGCCGAAGTCGGCAAACACGACCGGTATCTGCCCGAACACTCCGATTCGCCCCGACTCGAACGTTGCCTCGACTTCGAAGGTGACCGACTTCGTGACCCCACGTAGCGTCAGGTCACCGGTCGCGGTAGCCGTGATCGTGCTGCCGTCGGCGGGCACTTCTCCGAACGAGATCGGCTCCGTGAGCGCAAATGTCGCCGTCGGAAACGTGTCGACAGACATCACACGACCGTTGAATTGGTTGTCCCGTCTGCTCTCATCGCTGCTGACAGTTGTCATGTCGACGGTGAAGTCGCCGACGGTCACCTGCGTGCCGACGATGGTGAACTCGCCGGTGATGACGTTGGTGCGGCCGTTGGCGGTTGTGTCGAAGCCGTTGATGTTCTCCTCGACGCGGTAGCCGACCTCGGATCCGTCGGCGATCACCCAGCTGCCGTCGACGCCATCGCTGCTTGCGGATGCGGGTGTCGAGTCAGTCGCACCGCTGGCCGTGGTGGTGGTCAACCGATCGCGGACATCGTTGCTGTCGAACTCGGCATCGGACGTGTTCACGAACTTGGCATAGATGAACGATGCCGCGAGTACGAGGACCGCTAGCGACATGACAACGATGACGATCTTCTTGAGGTGGTTCTTCACCGGCGGATGTTGGCACACCCGAGCCACTTGATGCCGTCGGGCAACCCTTCAATCGGCCAGACTGGCGAGATGACGACGACCGTGCTTGTTACTCGAAGTGTCCCCGACAAGGTTGCTGCGATCGGTGTGCCCGTCTTCACCGCCGGTGCCGTGCCCAGGGCGATCGGTCTCAGTCGCGCGGCACTCATCAAGCACGGGTTCGAGGGCAAGCCTGGCCAAACGCTTGTGGTTCCGTCCCCGACGGGCCCGACACACATCGCCGTCGGCCTCGGCGACCCAGGCCGGCCCACGACGGCCGCACTGCGCAATGCGGCAGCGGCGCTGGTACGCGCCGCCGGCAAACGAGCGTCGCTGGCGACGACCCTTGCGGATGTTCCGGGGGTCGAAGCGTCGAGGGCCGCGCAGGCAGTGGTCGAGGGGGCGTTGCTCGCTGCCTATCGCTTTGGCGGCATCAAGAAGGAGCCGAACAAGACCACGCTTACCGAACTGGTTCTCGTCGTCGGAGCCGCGCGCGCGAATGCGGCGCGGGTCGGTAGCGAGCGTGGCCAGACGACGGCCGCGGCGGCTTCAATGGCACGCGACCTCGCCAACACGCCTCCGGGATACATGGCGGCCCGCCACATCGCCGAGAAAGCGGTCGCCGTCGGTCACGCGTGCGGACTGCAGGTGGAAGTGTTCAACCGCGACCAGCTGGCGGAGATGGGTTGCGGGGGCATGTTGGGCGTCAATGCCGGCAGCACTGAGCCGCCGCGCATGGTTCGACTTACCTACGCGCCGCGCAACGCCAGCGGACACCTGGCGATGGTCGGCAAGGGCGTGATGTTCGATTCCGGTGGCCTCAGCCTGAAGCCCAGCGACGGCATGATCACGATGAAGATGGACATGAGCGGCGCGGCCGCCGTGTTGTCGGCAATGAGCACGTTGAAGGCGTTGCGTTGCAAGACGAAGGTCACCGGCTATCTGATGTGCACCGACAACATGACCGGTGGTGGTGCCACCAAGCTCGGCGACGTATTGACGTTTCGCAACGGCAAGACCGCTGAGATCCACAACACCGATGCCGAGGGTCGGTTGGTGCTCGCCGATGGCCTGTCGTTGGCGGTGGAAGACAAGCCCGACGCGATAGTGGACATTGCCACTCTCACCGGGGCTTGCATGGTCGCGCTCGGCACGAAGTTGGCGGGCGTGATCGGCAACAACCAGCCGTTCATCGACGCAGTGCGGGCCGCGGCCGACACGGCTGATGAGCAGGTGTGGCAGTTGCCGTTGGAGAAGGCGTATCGCAAGTTGCTCGACAGCAACGTCGCTGACATGCGCAATATCGGTGGGCCACATGGTGGGGCGATAACAGCCTCGTTGTTCCTGTCGGAATTCGTCGGCGACGTGCCGTGGGCGCACCTTGATATCGCCGGCCCGATGGCGGTCGACGCCGACGATGGCTGGTTGTCCAAGGGTGCCACCGGGTTCGGTACCCGCCTGTTGATCGAGTTGGCCCTGTCGTTTCGGGGCTAGCCGTTCAAGGGCTAGTCAGATCTCGACGATGTGGGCGTCGACGTTGAGCACTGACAGAAGGTGGCGGATGTCGTCGGGGTCCGAAGTCAGCACCGCGACGATGTCGTGTCGAGAAGCTCCTGCCACTGTTAGTGCGACGGAAGCGTCGATGACATCGGCAGTCGACGCGCGTCCGCACAACAGGCCAGCGGCGCGAGCTAACGATCCGGCCAGCGCAACCTCATCGCAGTGCGACAGTGCTCGTGCGAGCAGCACTTGTCGCGCCCCATCGCGCCACGCCTGTGCGATCGCGCCTGACGGTACCCGAATGTTGTCGTCGGCGGTCACCGCGTCTAGCAGCGCCGTCCAGATGGAGCGATCGTTGCGGTCGAGTGCGATGAGGGCACCGGCATCGAGGACCAGCGTGTTCATCCGTACAGCCGCTTCCGTGCGGCAGCCATCTCCTCGGCGGTTATCTCGCCATGCTCGTTTTCCCAGTCTCTGATGACGGCGCGCAAACCCCGTTGGGAGAGTCGTCTGCGTGACGCTTCGGCAATCCACGACGAAATGTTCTCCGCGTCGGCTTCGGCTGCTACGCGTATTGCTTCAGCGAGTTCGGCTTCCAAAGAGATGGTCAATCGTTCGACGGTCATGAACGAATCATACTTTCTCATACTGAGTGTGGTGAGGTCAGGTGGACCGCCTCCGCGGCGGCCGCGGGAGAGACTCCGACCGCGAGCAGTTGACGTTCGACCACCTCTGGGTCGTCACCGGCAGACATCATCACTTCCGCAAGCGCCCGTCCGCGCTGAAGATCGGTCAAGTCGCAATCGCGGCGGTGCCACTGTTGGTGCATTGTCTGCAGCGATTCGGGCATGCGTGCGAGATGTCGTCTGGCCACCGGCGGAACCTTGCGACGCACCGCCAAGCCGCCGGGCACTTGCTGTGACACGCCGAACAGCACGCAGCGGTGCAGTGCGCGGGCGAACGAGTTGGAGGTCCCCACCGAATACGCCAGCCCGAGCATGCCGGCGGTGTCGGCAAGATCCATCTCGTACCCGAGCGGATAGCGATCGAGGCCAGTGACCAGACGTCGCAGGGCCCAGGTGGCTGTCGGCCCGAGCACGTTCAGCCAGAACAACTCCACGTAGAGGCTGCGCACCTCGAAGCCGACCGCTTCCACAATCGGGTCATGCCACGGCACGACCATCAGCGTCGGTTCGTCGGCGGTGAACGTGAGTGGTGCGAGTGGCATGAGCTTCCCCTGTCTTGTGTGACGCGCCGAGTCGCGCGTTGAGCGGGGGAAGCCGTTCGACAGTCACTGGGTGCAACCAAGTCGCCGGATCGGCACCGGTGAGGGAAGAATGGTTTCATGTCGGATGTCGCCCAGGCGCAACGGTGGGTGCACGATGCGCGACGCATCGTCGTGCTCACCGGTGCCGGCATCTCCACCGACTCAGGCATTCCAGATTTTCGTGGGCCGAACGGTGTTTGGACGCGCAACCCGACAGCGGAGAAGTCATCGACGCTGCAGCATTATCTCGCCGACCCGGAGGTTCGGCGCGCCGCGTGGAAGCACCGGCTGCGCGCGCCGGTGTTCGCGGCCAAGCCCAACGCCGGCCATCGAGCGTTGCTGGAACTCGACCGACGCGGGCAGTTGCTGGCGATCGTGACGCAGAACATCGACGGGTTACATCAATTGGCCGGGCACGACCCGCGTGACGTGATCGAGGTGCATGGCACGTCGCGGTGGGCGCGCTGCTGGGGTTGCGGCGATCGGCGTCCGATGGGCGAACTGCTCGACCGGGTCCGCGCCGGCGAGGTCGATCCGCCGTGCGATCTCTGCGGCGGCATTGTGAAGAGCGACACGATCCTTTTCGGCCAGGATCTCGTTCCGGCCGTGATCGAAGCGGCGATGTTCGCGGCCGACCACTGCGACCTCGTCATCGCCGCCGGCTCGACGCTGTCGGTCTTTCCCGCAGCCAATTTGGTTCCACGGGCAAAAGCGGCCGGGGCGCGGGTAGTCATCGTCAATGCCGAGCCGACCCGCATGGACCGCTTCGCCGACGCCTTGCTGCTCGGGTCGCTGTCGGAGCTGCTTCCCGCAATTTGCGCCACTTCCACAAAAGATGGCGAATCCCGACCCATCCGGTAGGCTTTCCGACCATGGCGACCTTCCGCGACCTCCTCTCCGCCGCCAAGGCACAAATCACCGAAGTCGACTGCGCCGTGGCCGCCGATCACATCGGCGCCGGTGCTGTGGTGCTCGACGTGCGTGAGCCCGACGAGTACGACCAGGGTGCGCTTCTCGACGCCATCCACATCCCGCGCGGGCACCTCGAGGCCCAGGTTGAGAACCGGGTGCTCGACAAGGAAGCGAAGATCCTCGTGTACTGCGCGGGTGGCACCCGCAGCGCCTTCGCGGCCAAGACACTGCAAGAGCTGGGCTACACCGACGTTTCGTCGTTGGCCGGCGGCTTCGGCAAGTGGAAGGACGAGGGTCGTGCATGGACGACCCCGATCACCCTCACGGCCGAGCAACGCAACCGTTACCAGCGCCACCTGCTGCTACCCGAGGTCGGCGTCGCCGGTCAGGCGAAGTTGCTCGCCAGCAAGGTACTGATGCTCGGTGCCGGTGGACTCGGCTCTCCCTCGGCGATGTATCTCGCGGCCGCCGGGGTCGGCACGATCGGAATCGTCGATATGGATGAGGTCGACTCGAGCAACCTGCAAAGGCAGATCCTGCACAACATCGACCGCATCGGGGACCGCAAGGTCGACAGCGCGAAGAAGACGCTGACGTTGATGAACCCCGATGTCGATGTTGTCACCTACGACACGCGCCTCGATGCCGGCAACATCATTGACATAATCAGCGGTTACGACGTGATAGTCGATGGCGCCGACAACTTCCCGAGCCGCTACCTGCTCAACGACGCGAGCGTGAAGCTGGGCATACCCGTCGTCCACGGCAGCATCTTCCGCTTCGAAGGAATGGTCAGCGTCTTTCACCCCTTGCAGGGCCCGACCTACCGCGACATGGTTCCCGAGCCTCCGCCGGCGGAGCTGGCCCCCAGTTGCGCGGAAGCGGGCGTGCTCGGCGTTCTGCCTGGCATCGTCGGCAGCATCCAGGCACTGGAAGTGATCAAGTTGCTGCTCGGACTCGGCGATGGTCTTGTCGGTCGCATCCTGTCGATCGACACGACCGACATGAGTTTCCGCACATTCAACCTGCGCCCCGATCCGGCCAACCAGGTCACCTTCGCCAACCGCGACCGCATCGTCATTCAAGAACTCGACGGACTCTGCGCTCCGGGCTTGGTGCACTGAGCGGCGGTACTACAGTTCTGGGCGTGCAAGCCGTCGTCGTCAAGCAGCCGACAGCCATCAGATCCCAGTGGCTACACGGCCCGGTTGCCGACACCGTGCTCGGGTGGTGCTTCCTTCCCGTGGCCATCTTGGTGCACGTCCTGCGACCAAACATCTCGGCGGTGCAGACCGTGGTCGGCGTCATCTTCCTTCTCTCGTTCGCCCATCAACCGCTCACGTTGGGCCTGGTGTACGGCGACCCCGTTCAACGCGCTGCTCATCGGCGGCTGTACCTCTGGGCACCGATCGTGGCTGCCCTGGCGATTTTCGCCGGTCTCTCGATCAGCCTCACGCTCGTCGCCACGATTGCGGCATTGTGGAACGCCGAGCACACGCTGATGCAGCGCTACGGCCTGATGCGCATCTACGGCCGCAAGGTGGGTGATCAGCACGGCCCGCTCGAGAAGCCGATGCTCATCGTGTGGCTGTTGGCTGCCTTGGCATTCATCGGCGCCTATGTCGACCTCGAAGATCTCGTAATGCGCCTCGGACTCGATGAAACCAACGCCCGCGGCGTTCGGCTGCTCGACCCGCTGCGTGTTCCAGCGCAGGTGATCTTCTGGGCGGCCGCCGCGGTCGGTTCGTGGTTGTTCGTGCGCTGGTGGCGTGCCGAGCGCTCGCTGGGCGACGCCGCGAGTCGGCCCAAGCACCTCTACACGCTCGGCACATTCGGTTTGCTGGTGGCAGTGATGGTCGACCCGATCGCCGGCGTTGCCGGTTACGTCGCTGCCCATGCGATCGAGTACTACGCAGTTGTTCATCGCAGCCTGCGCACCCGTCGCGACGATGCACCGGTGGCGCGTGCCACTCGATCCGGTTTTCGCCGTGGCACCGTTTATGTCGCCTATTTCGCCGCGATCGCCGCCTTCGTTTGGGCATCGACCGGCGTTCTCGACGGCCAGCTGTACGCGTTCGCGATCTTGTTCTTCGGTGCGTTGCACATTCTGTACGACGGGTTCGTGTGGAAGCTGCGTCGCCCCAGCGTCGCCGCCTCGCTCGGCATCTGAGCGTTTACGAACGGCTTACGCCGGAACCTCGTCGAGCGGTTGCGCAATCTCATCGCGTTCCTGAGTGACGACACCAGCAATCACCAGCGCGGCACCGACGATGTCGATCGGCGTCGGGCGTTGGCTGAGTGCGAGATAACCCACCCCCATGGCGGTCACCGGCAGCAATGCCAGCAGCAGTGCGAAGCGGCGGATCGGAATCCGTCGGATCACCATCTGGTCGATGGTGTAGCCGATTGCGCTCGAAAGCAGACCGACCAGAACGCACAACCCGAGCAGGCGCCCGCTCCCGAACACCTCGCCGAAGCCTCGCACCCCGAAGGGGAGAATCACCACCGAGCCGATCACCAACCCGACTGCGAGTCCGCCCAGGCCACGGTCAAGCGACGCCACCCGTCGGCCGAGCACGATGTAGGCGGCCCACATTGCCGATGCTGCGAGAATGAACGCGATGCCGAGCGGTTCGCCGCTGATCTCCACGCCGGAGAGGATCGCCACTCCACTGGCGGCAAGCACCAGTGCAATCGTGTTGCGTCGCGTACGGGTCAGCACCGCCGCGACGGAGATCGGGCCGATGAACTCGAGCACGACGCTCTTACCGAGCGGTAGGCGATCGATCGCGAGGTAGAAGAACAGGTTCATCAGCGCGGTCGCGATACCGAAGACGGCAGCAGCGCGCAGGTCGGCGGCCGTCCAACCGCGAAGTTGCCTTACAGAAAGTGAGAGCACGAGTAGGGCGCCCGCCGCGACCCGAAAGAAAGCGACTGTCGCCGGCGGCAGCTCTTGGAACAGGTTGATCGCCACCGCCGCGCCGGCGTATTGCGAGATGCCGGAGATGGCGAACAGAGCCTCGGGCGATGCTGTGCGGAGAAACTCGGATGGGGGTCGCATCGGCGCCGCCGGCGCGCGATCAGTCGAAAAGGTCGGGGTCGGTGCGGCAGATCTCCTGCCACAGCGGCTGGAAGCCGAGCCACCCTGCAAGTGGAAAGCCGGTTCCGCGCTGGGTGTAATCCGCATCCTCGTGTGCGATCAGTTTCGGGGTTCCTGCGGCCATCGCGAGCAGCTGTGCCTGGCAACTGCGGTCGAGGCTGAGGAACCAGAACGCAGCTTCATCCACCGTTTCGCCGACAGTGAACAAACCGTGGTTTTGGTGAATCGCCGCCTTGCCGGCGGTGAAGTGACTGGCGAGTTCCTTGCCGTCGTCGACTTCGAAAACGACCTTGCCGGCCTTGGCAGTGATCAGGGTGTGGTCGTTGTAGAAGATGCATGCATCCTGGGTGATAGGAGCGAGCGGGATGCCGAGGGTGCTGAAGGCCTTGCCGTGCACACTGTGGCTGTGAGCGGCAGCCACCACGTCGGGGCGCGCCTCGTGAATCGCCGAATGAATGATGAAGGCCGCGCGATTCACCGGGTGCTTGCCGAAGACGACGTTGCCGGTGTGATCGACCAGGATCAGGTCGCTGACCGTGGCGTGGCGAAAGCTGATCGCGAACGGATTGACCCAGAAGTATTCGGGAAACTCGGGGTCGCGCACCGTTATATGGCCGGCCACGCCCTCGCCGAAACCGACGCGGCCGAAGATTCGCAACGCCCCGGCGAGCTTCTGCTTACGGTGCAGGCGCTCGTCTTCCAGGTTGGCGAAGGTTGCGGGGCCCACCACGGCCACCTGTTTCGGGGTCAACTCGACACCCTCGATCGTGCGGGTCCCAGACGTTTTCGCAGATGTTTTCGCAGAGGTCGTGGCGGTTGCGGTCATGGTGCCAGGTTACGTCATGCTGGTGACCATGAACCGTGAGATCACCCCCGCCTCTGTCGCTCCGCCGGCCGCCAACTACGCGCTGGCCGTGCAATCAGACGGTGCGCAGCGCTGGCTGCACGTGAGCGGCATCGTCGGTGTGCGGCCGGATGGTTCCATCCCGGCCGACCTAAGTGAACAGGTCGCCGTTGTGTGGTCGAGTCTCGTTGCGATCCTGGCCGAGGCACAGATGACAACAGGTGACGTCGTGAGCATCACGACGTATGTGGTCAGCCAGCACTTGCAGTCGTTGCCCGTAGTGATGGCGGCACGCGATCGAGCGTTGGCGGGCCAGCGCGTGGCCAGCACGCTTGTAACGGTGCCGGCTCTCGCGCGGCCGGAGTGGAAGGTGGAAATCGCCCTCATCGCCGCCCAGTGAGGTTCTCGGCGTCGACCTGCTTGGCGGCGGGCGTGCGGCGTACGATGCCTGACCAATGAGCAACGACAAGTTCACCGACTCCGGGATCCCGGTGAAGGCGCTCTACGACGCCTCCGATCTTGCGGACTGGTCACCGGCAGCGCAACTGGGTGCTCCCGGTCAACCGCCGTACACGCGCGGCGTGTACCCGACGATGTACCGCGGCAAGCTGTGGACGATGCGCCAGTACGCCGGATTCGGCACTGCGGCGTCAACCAACGAGCGCTTCAAGTTCCTGCTGCAGGCGGGCCAAACCGGGTTGAGCTGCGCGTTCGACCTCCCTACGCAAATGGGCTACGACAGCGACCATGCTCGTGCCGAGGGCGAAGTCGGTCGGGTCGGTGTTGCGATCGACACCATCGACGACATGCGCGTGCTGCTCGGCGGCCTACCACTCGATCGAGTCAGCACCAGCATGACCATCAACTCGACCGCTGGGATCCTGTTGTTGCTCTACGAGCTCGTGGCCGAGGAGCAGGGGATACCGGCGAGTGCGATCAGCGGAACGATCCAGAACGATCTGCTCAAGGAATACATCGCCCGCGGCACGTACATCTACCCGCCGAAGCCGAGCATGCGCATAATCACCAACATCTTCGAGTACTGCGCTCAGCGAGTGCCGAAGTGGAACACGATCAGCGTTTCGGGATATCACATCCGTGAAGCGGGCAGCACGGCGGTGCAGGAAATTGCGTTCACCATCGCCAACGGCATCGCTTATGTGGAGGCGGCGATTGCGGCTGGCATGACGGTCGACTCGTTCGCACCCCGCATCAGTTTCTTCTGGAACGCTCATAACAACCTGTTCGAGGAGGTAGCCAAGTTTCGGGCAGCGCGCCGCATCTGGTACCGCCTGATGAACGAGCGCTTCGGCGCCGAGCTTGAGGCCAGCAAGCTATTGCGCTTCCACACCCAAACCGGTGGCAGCACGCTCACTGCTCAGCAACCCGAGAACAACATCGCTCGCGTCGCCGTGCAAACGCTGGCGGCAGTTATGGGTGGTACGCAAAGCCTGCACACCAACGGCTTCGACGAGGCGCTGACGCTGCCCACCGAGCGAGCCGCCCGCATTGCTCTGCGAACGCAGCAGATCGTCGGCTTCGAGAGCGGCGTCACCGACACTCCCGATCCGCTCGGCGGCAGCTACTTCGTCGAATCGCTCACCGACGAGGTGGAGCGACTGGCATGGGATTACATTCGTCGCATCGACGAGATGGGTGGGGCAGTGGCGGCAATCGAGGCCGGCTTCCAGCAGTCCGAGATCGAACAGGCGGCATACGACTACACCAAAGGAATCGACGACGGCGATCGAGTCATCGTCGGACTCAACCGCTTCGTCGACGAGGGCGACGACGAGCCGGATCTGTTGTCGAACGATCCGGCTCTCGAGCAGGATCAGCGGCGGCGGCTGGCAGCGTTCAAGGCCAACCGCGACCACGAGCTGGTGGCGGCACGGTTGCACGACGTCGCCGCCGCGGCGCAAGGTACGCAGAATCTGCTCTTGCCGATGAAGGAGGCACTGCGCGCAAACGCCACGCTCGGCGAAGTGAGCGATGCATTGCGCCAGGTCTTTGGCAGCTACCACCCGGCGCGATGACGATGGGTTGGCTGGCGGCACATGCGGCTGTGGAGAATTGCTACGTCACTACCAAGGGTCGACGCACGGGCAGGTCGCACGAGGTTGAGATTTGGTTCGGCGTCATCGACGACACGCTGTATCTCATCAGCGGTAACGGCACCACGGCCGATTGGTACCTGAACTCGCTGGCGAACCCGCAGGTAACAGTACGCATCGAAGACGAAGTTCGCACTGGCGTCGCGCGAGATGTGACCGATGCTGTCGAACGGCGCACGGTCGGCGAATTGATGGGCACCAAGTACCCATGGGACGGCGATGCGTCGATCGGCCTCACGTTCGAGATGTGGTGCTTCGAGGTGCCACTGCTCGCCATCACCGACTGGGCCGCGCTGTGAAGCCGCAGGCGTTGCCCGCCGCGATCTCGGTGCGTGGCGCGCTCGCTGCCTTTCTGGCCGTGTCGTTAGTGGTTGGCGTGGTCACGTGTCGCTCACAGACCACTCCTGTGCCCGACACGGTGGGAATCGTTGTCGATGAAACAACTCCGACAACTTTGCTGTCGTTTGTGCCTGACACTGATCCACCCGACCCAACCGCCGAGCCAACGGTGCCACCGGGAACCATCTTCGGCGGCGACCCATGCGTGGCGCTCGTCGCCGAAGACTTCGCGGCTACGGCAGTCGCTGGGCTCGGCCCCGCGGTGCTGGTGGATACGAGTCCACTGTCCGAAGACAGGTGTGGCTTTCTGGTGGCGGTTGCCGACCAGCAGTTCAACATCAGCGTGCAAGTGGTGACGGTGAGGGAGTACGGCAAGGCTCCCGCCGATGACGAAGACCGTGTCGCCATCACAGGCGTTGGCCGTTCCGCCTACTCAGTCGCGCGTTCGGATACCGAATTCGAGGTCTGGGTACAGGTCGACAGCGGCTACTTCGTGGTTGTCGCGCCAGATGCAGCTAGTGCATCGCGGCTCGCGAGGCGCGCCGCGCAACGCGCCGACGAACTCGCGATTATCTGATGATTCGCAATCGCACCGGCGGGCGAGCAGGTGGCAGCAAGGTGTCGGCCACCCATCCGAGGTAGATGATCGCGACGACTGTGGTTCCCGGATCGAAGCCGCAGAGGCTGGCTGTCGCATCGTTGGCGCCCCTCGGGCACGAACTCCAGTAACTGGCCAGGCCCTGAGCGGTAGCTGCCAACAAGATGTTTTGCACGCCGGCGGCGACGGCATCGCGGTTCTCGGCGGTGCGCAACTCGCTGTCTCCGGCCGCAGAGCCGACGATCAACGTCGCCGGCGTGCGCAAGTACTTCACCCGTTGCTTGGCGACCTTCTCGGGTGAATCGCCGTTGCGCTCCATCGCGTCGGCGATCACGTTTCCGAGACGAACCCGACCATCACGATCACCCTCGACGTCGGCGAGAGCGAACTGCCAGGGCCAGGTGCGCTTGTGGTTGGGCGCGCATTGGGCCAATTCGCAGAGCGCGGCGACGGTTTCGCGCGGCACTGGTTCGTCGTGCTTCACCGACATGTTGGTGCTGCGCGCGCGGGCGAGCGCAGCGAATTCACCGATGTTCACGAATTCGCTCGAATGTGCTCGACCACGAGGGCCACCCATCGAGCCCAGAGCTGTGGCGGGTAATCGTGCCCCATCCCTTCGACCAGCTCGAAGCGAGCACCAGGGATTAGTTCGGCCGTGCGCCGACCGCCGATCTGGTCGATGATCGTGTCCTTGTCGCCGTGAATCACCAGCGTAGGGACGGCTACTTCGCGCAACGCGTCGGCACGCGAGCCGCTCTCCATCACGGCCGCGTACTGGCGAGCTGTACCACCTTTGATGATTCCGCGATCGAAGGCGCGCTCGGCGTACGCGCGCCAGCGGGATTCGTCTGCGAACGCGGGGGTTCCCCACTCGCGCAATCCGTCGACCCACTGCTGGATGAAACCTTCGCGGTCCGTCGGATCTGGAGCGAGCAGCAGTTCCATTGCGCGCTCGCTGCTCTTGCGATACTCCGGCTCGCCGGTTGTGCTCATCACCGATGTCATGGTGAGCACGCGTTGCGGGTGATTGATCGCCATCATCTGCACGATCATGCCGCCCATCGAAAGCCCCATCACGTGCGCGCCGGCTACATCAAGAGCGTCGAGCACGGCCATGCCGTCGGCGGCCATGTCGTCTATGGAGTAAGCGGCACCGCGGGCATTTGTCGGCGCGTCTGCGTACGAACTGCTCAGGCCGACATCGCGGTTGTCGTAGCGAACCACGTGCAATCCCTCGGCGGCGAACAGTCGGCACCAGTCCTCGTGATAGTTGATGCACTGGCTGCCGAGCCCGTTGACGAGCAGCAGCGTTGGGTCGTGCGCATCGCCGAAAGTGTCGTAGTACAGCTTGCACTCGCCGTTGTGGGCGTACATGTCACCCTCCCTGTCTGTTGGTCTCCAGCATCTCGTTGCGCAGATCCCGTTTCAAGAACTTGCCGCTGGCATTGCGGGGGATCGGTTCGCCGCGAAACCACACTGTCGCCGGAATCTTGTACTTGGCCAGGCTGGCGGACAGGAACTCCCGCAACGCCTCGGCGGTCAACTCGTGGTCGGGACGCAACACGATCACGGCCGCAACATCTTCGCCAAGACGGTCGTCGGGGATGCCGAAGACGGCCGCTTCGGCAACCGCATCGTGGTGGTAGATGGCGGTCTCGACCTCGCTGCAGTAGACGTTCTCACCGCCGCGCAGCACCATGTCTTTCGCGCGGTCGACGATGAACACGAACCCGTCCTCGTCGATGAGCGCGATATCGCCGGTGTTCAGCCAGCCGTCGCGAATGGCGTCGGCGGTTGCTTCCGGTCGGTTCAGGTAGCCCTTGATCACGACCGATCCACGAACACAC
>JACQZX010000120.1 GCA_016213665.1 Actinomycetota bacterium
CGGAGGCGCTTGACGTCGGTTTGACTTGCGCGGAGCGGCCGGCGCTCGACGACGACGGTTAGCGTGGGCGCGTGCTCACCATCACGCTTCGAATCGCACGTGTCGTTTGCATCTCCGCGTGTCTCGCCGCGTTCGCGCGCGCGTCCGTCGGCGGTGAGAGCGCGTGGCGCGAAGGGACCGATACAATCGCCAAACGTCGGGTTGGTCAGGTCAAGCCAAGAGGTGCGTCGATGCTCGCGTACTCCACGGCTCGAACGATCGTCTCTGGTTCTCCGCCACGTCTTGTGGATCGCTCGAGGCGTCGACGGCAGCTTCCCTGGGGAACGGACAGGGGGGAGCCCGCAGGGACCACTGCGAGGAGCGGCCCCGATGGTGCAGTTCCTGGCGTTCCGGGCTCGGACTCACCGGGACGGCGTCGAACCGGAACTGTGCCTCGGGCGTTCCGAAGCATGTCCACAGTTCTCGTCGGGCCCGGGAACCGCCGAAAAGCCATCCAAGGCCGCCAAACCGCCGGTTCAGCGTCGTCCTGGCGCTCGGGTCACCCCAAACTGCTGATCGGAGAGCCGGAATCGCTGGTCTGGTTCGCAGCGGGCCCAACTGCGCGTCGCTGCGGGATCGTCGAACGCTGGTTGTCGTGAGTCACTCGCCGATCTGTCTCGCAAGACTGTCCGACAGCCGACTTATCACAAGGTCGTGCTGCTCCGCGCCTATCTGCCTTCGGCATGCACCCCCCGTCGTTCTCGAGTTTTCGTTTGCCTTGTCGCCAAGGGGGGGGTAGCCTAGCGGCCGGAGTTCAGAGCGGATTCCAGTCGCGGGGCCCCGGAACTCCGTTGAGGAACCCGTTTGAGGAGCAGAGTCATGCGGCTGCGCATCGTTTGCCTTGCATTCGCATTCGTGGCGTCTTCGGTTGCGGCGACCCCGATCCCGATCGCCAACGACACTTGCAACATGAAAGCCAGGAAGCCGGCGGGCGGTGGAATCGAATTCACCTGTGCAGGCGCATGCGAGTTGGGCTCGAACTGCTCGTTGAAAGACTGGACGCTGCCTAGCGGCGCCCACTACAAAGAATGCGACTGCGGCGACTACATCACCGATGCGCCGTGCGGCGCCGTCGTCGATCAAGAGCCATCCGGATCGTGGACGGTCGACTGCTACGGTCCTGAGGCCTGCCCACTCTCGCCAGCGTGCATTTCCTCGATTCCGATCACCGGCACTTGGGTGGCGCTCTGCAAGTGCGCTAACTACTAGTCGACCGAGTTGCAGAGGCGCTGCGCGGACGCTGGCTTCCGCACCTTCCTGAAGTGGCCCGATTTCCGATGTCCGTCTACCTACAACGCACTCGACCATGAAGCGTGCAGGCATCGCGTTTGCCGTCTTGGTCGGAGTGATCGGGGCCTATTGGGTGTATCTGACCAGGTCGGTCCCAAAGGATGCCAGCCTACTCCCAAGGGCCGAATCGAGCGCACTCGAACCGGCCGTGACCCCGCACAAGCTGAGCGCCGCGCCGACGTTCAATACGGACCCCACGAATGGTCGTCTGGTGACGGGTGCTGGCGTGGAACCGGACACCGCAACGCTGACGGTCGTCGACGAGGCGGGACTGCCCGTGGTTCACGCTGCGTGCGCTATTTGCCAGCCGGAGTGTCGCTCGCTATCGATCTCGTCGACATCCATTGTTGGGTGGACCGACCTTGACGGCAAGCTGGTGCTGCGAAACGCGTGGGTTCGCGGTCATTCGTCGGAGACATTGAGCGTTCTTCACGCCCAATATCGACCCGCGGCGGTAGCCGCCATCGATCTGCTCGACGGAGCCGAGGCGGTCACATTGACATCCGGCTTCGCCTTTCGCGTGCGATGCGTCGATCTCGATGGAACGCCTGTCGCCGGAGCCCTTGTCGTCGCATCGGCAAGTGAGTCCGACGTCGCAGACGAGATCGACAGTCCGTCTCCAACACTACCTGGCCCGAACTCCGCGTCCCGGATTATCACGGCGAGGTCTGGTGAGGACGGAATCGCAGTGATTTCCGGCATGGACGAAAGACGCTACGGAGTGGCCGCTTTCGACGAAACGCGAGCTGTGGTGTCCACAGAGGACGACGAGACGCAGTTCGACGTGCCACTTCGACAGGAAGCGACGTATGTTTTCGGTTCGGTCGTCGCGCTCGTCGCTCAATTCGAAGGCGATTCGGTGGCCACGTGGCAAGGGGGCGTCGGCGCCGGTTACAAGAACGACGGACTGGCACAGGCACCCGTGGCGCGATGGCGGGACCGACTGACGTCTCGCTATCCTGATTGCGCAGTCGTCGTCGCCGCACGAACCAAGGTGGTGGCAGCCGAAGCGTGGAGCCTAGTCGTAGTATTCGCGCATCACGAACGGCAGACCTACGCGGTAGAGCCGATCCCGGTTGCAGAACTCGACGGACCAGTTTCCATCCACCCCGCCGGTGCGCCCGTCGCGGAGTTGCCGACCGCGGAGGTGGTTGTGCTCGATGCCGGCGGCCGGCCGGTTTCGATACCGGGCTTCTACCTGCAGTCGGTAGAACCTGGACAGACTGCTCGCTACGAAATGGAGACGGACAAGCCGTGTCAGTTGCCTGCGGGGGACTACAGGCTGAGGAGCTCGAACCGACTGGTCACGCTTAGCTTGAATTCAGACGCTGTCCGCGTGCCGGGAGCCAACACGCTATCGCTCCGCGCACAGTTCCGAGAGTGCAACGTGTGGTTCCTCGATGCGGCGGGTGTCAGGCTAGAGTCGGTGCAAGTTCAGATCGAGGCGGCCGGCGTCGGTTCGACGCACACGTATTTCACGCCGTCCGGCGCGCCGCTGCACGTTTGGTTGCCTGTTGGAACGTGCGTGGCCCGAATCGATGCTTCTGACGGTGTGCCGACGGAGCGCAGTTTCGAGGTGACATCCTCGGTGTCGCAAGCGGCCCAGGACGTTGTGCTGCGCTGAAAAGCGAACACCACGTCGGTAGGCGGCCGAGCTTGAACCTCCAGTGACGACTGCCGGGCGTGTGGGAGTTCGCGGCGATTCTCAGCGCACGAAAGTGCCGAACGGCATGCGCGGTCGACCGCGCGCGAACACCGCGAGCGAACTGGGCGCCGAGCGCTCCCTGAGCGACTCCGAGTCGGACCCCCGCGGCGCTTGACGTTCCGCTGACTCGCGCGGTACGCAAGTCCGACGGCGCGCGGATGCGCCGGAGGCGCTTGACGTCGGTTTGACTTGCGCGGAGCGGCCGGCGCTCGACGACGACGGTTAGCGTGGGCGCGTGCTCACCATCA